>CAWFBN010000172.1:0-56344 GCA_963813955.1 uncultured Alphaproteobacteria bacterium
CTGTGCCCTCTACTTGGTTAGAGTCTCGTATTGCTCCGAGGCCAGAGGCGGTGGCGGCTTCCGCGCCGGCGGAGGCCGTATTTTTGCCCATCCGGCCAGTCCGGCCGTGGCGGCGCGGGCGGGGGAAGCGACGAGGCAGGCGCGTGGCTTCGGACATGGCTTGGGGCGTCCCTACCGGTTCGGGCGACACGGCTGGGCCTTTGCGTCGGGCCTCGGCTATGGCGTGCCATGGGGCGATGGCAGCTATGATCCGACAGATGCAGGCGAGCTTGCCGGGCCACCGGAGGGTCTCCCGCCGCCGCCTTGGCTGTATGGCTACGCGCCGCCGCCGCGGCACGTTTGTTTCAAACCGCGCTTGATCACGATCGGCCGGGCCGCGCCCAAATCTCATCTGCCCAAAGTTGTCTATGGCAGTTCGCTGCCGGAGCCGTGCGGGTCGAAGGGCTAACCTGCACTGAGCTTGACGCGTGCGAGTGTCAGCGCCACGGCGCAGGCATTCGAGACATTCAGGCTCTTGATCGCGCCGGGCATGTCGAGCCGCGCCAGAAGGTCGCATTTTTCCGGCGTGAGCCGGCGCAACCCTTGCCTTCACCGCCGAGCACCAGCACAGCGGGCGCGCGAAGGCCGGTCCTCAAACGCGACCGGCCCTTCCGAATCGAGGCCGACGCGCAAAAAGCCGGTGTCGCCGAGTGGTCGAGCGCGCGCGCGAAATTGACGACGACTCGATCGGCACATGATCCAATCCGCCGGACGCGGCTCTTGGCCAGAACGCCGGAAAATTCCGGCGAATGGCGCTCGGTGTCACGAGGGCATCGACGCCGAAGGCCGCGGCCGTCGCAGGATCGCGCCGACATTATGCGGATCGGTGATCTGGTCGAGCGCCAGCGACGAGCCCGTTCGCGGCAGATGTCCGGCAATGTCGATCGGCTCGAGCGGCCGCGCTTCGAGCAGCAGCCCCTGATGCACGGCATCTGGCCAAGCCGGCGGTCCAATCCTCGGGCTCGACGACATGCGGGATGAACCCGCCGCGGCCAAATCTCCGCTCAGGCGTTCCGCCAGGGCGGCGTCGCGAAAACAGGACAGAATTTCCGCCTTCCGGCGCGCAGGCGCCGCGCGCACCGCGTGGACGCCGTAAAGCCCGCCAGTCGGCGGAGGGGCGGCGGAAGCCCGGCTGCGGCGCATGCCCGCCGGACGGACCAGGGGCAGGCTGGCGGCCTGGGGGGCGCGGGCCATCATGCCGCGGCTTGCCCGCCGCCGATTGGCGGCATGGGCCTTGGGGGGCTTTGGGCCGGCTTTGCGGTCGCGATCCGGCGGCCTATGGGTCTTGTCCAAGATCTGTTCCTGCTGATACTTGCCTTAATCGCCTCATTTAGTGTCACGCCTGCCATGCGTGGGCAATTCTCCGCAGGAGAGCGGGACGGCAAAGGAGGTTATGGGTTGACAGGCAGAGCCCGCCTTTCCATAAGCGCCTTCACGAAAGCCCTGCCGCAAGGCTCAGGGGGAGTGTCCCGAGTGGCAAAGGGGGCGGACTGTAAATCCGCTGGCTATGCCTTCGTAGGTTCGAGTCCTACCTCCCCCACCATTTTGTGATCGCGATCGGGTGATCCATCGTGCTCGGCCGTCGCCTTTTGACGCGACATTTCGCAAGCATTTCGATCTGTCAGGCGCCGTTACAGGCCGCGTCACCGCAAATGTGATCGCGCCACGGAAGAAGACTGCCGATGCTTGCCATCTCGTGCAATTGACTCCGCCGCACGCAGCCACAATAGCTTGTGTCCATCATTGGGAGCAGGCGTGATGCGTAGAGGTTCTTTTGCGGGTTTATTCGGAGCCGCGATTATGGCGTCCCTTTTGGCCGGCTGCATATCGGACGCCGGGCCGACCTACACTTTTCTCAAGAATGGCCAAGAGGTGACAGCCGACCAGGAAGCGGCCGACAAAGCCGCCTGCCAAAACGATGGCAATGCCGCCGTCAATGCGGGCAAGCCCGTGGCTCAAAATGGCGGATATGATCTCGTGAAGAACATGACCTCGGGCGCCCGCCAGGACAATGCGGACGACATCGCCAGAAACTGCATGGCCCGTCGCGGCTATGTCATCGTTGAAGGGCGCAAGGGCTTGTTCAATTAATCGCCCCGAATCGTTCGCTTAAACATCCTGCAGAATTCTTTTCCGCGAAGCGAAGCCATTGGCTTCGCTTCGCCGTTTTTGAACGCTTAATGCGCGAGCTTCAGCGTCTGCAGCTTATTGGTCGGGCCGAACTGGTCGTTGAAACCATAGGCCGCGATCTGCACCTTGCCGCTCTTGCGCACTTTCACCGTTGCCCAGGCATAGAGGCGGTCCGTCGACGAGATCGTGGCATCGGTTGGCTTTGCTTCGAACGGTGAGCCGCCCGAACCGACCAGAACCTGCACGGCCGAGCCGCCTTTGCCCGCGAGCGGACGGCTGATGTTGAAGATATGCTCGTGACCGCAGAAATAGGTCGCGCCATATTGCTCGATCACCTGCCAGAACGCATCCCGCGCGGCGACGTCATTGTCGAGACCCGACGGAGATGCGGGCAGCGGCGAAGCGGGGTTCGCACCGTAATAATAGCTGAACGCGGGCTTATGGCCGAATACGAAGAAATGCTTCACGCCGCGAACCCTGGCGCTTGCAAGGTCTTCTGACAGCCACCTTGTGGGCGCGTGCGCATCATTGCCGACAGGATCGGTGTTGATGACGACGAAATGCGAGCCCCTGAAATCGAAGCTATAGGACAATTGGCTCTGGTCCGAGGTCAGGCCATCGACCCATGCGTTGTTCGCAACGTTAATGTTTGTCGGCGCTTCGCTGAAAAGATTTTGAAAGCGAGCCGTATCGAGGATGAGATCGCCCATGTTCGCGCGCCAGGCGGCCTCGTTCTCGGGCTGCGCCTTTTTCCCAAGAGCTTTGGACTGCACTTCGTGATTGCCGGGCACTGGAACGACGTAGGTTCCCGTCTCCATCAAATCGGCCACCATGCCGCGCCAGAACGCATATTGCGTGTAGAATTGCACCAGGTCGGAACCGACGATAGCCGCAACGGTTGATGTATTGGTCGGCACGGCAGCCTTGCCGTAGCCCATGACCATGTCGCCATTGAAGAACAGGAACTGCGATTTCTGCGCCTCGATCGAGCGGATGATGCGGGACCAGGCTTTGGTGTTCTGCAGCCACATCTTGTCTTGGCCGGAGACGGGAAGCGTCGTCGGATCAGGGCTGACGGGATCTTGACGGGAGTCGCCTACCGTAGAAAAGGACAGGACCACCGGGTCGATGCGATCATCGAAATCCAGATCCCCGTCGAGATCCTTCAGAAGGTCTTGGATGTCGGCGCTGATACCGTGATCATCGGCCCGAACTGTAGCCGCAGGCATGACCGTCACAACAGCGAAAAAGCACATAAACAGGCCCCGCGCGATGCCGCGCGTGACAGATAATTCCAATTGCATTGTAAAGCCCCCAGAAGTTCACCATTGCGTGAGCAACGGATTTGGGCTTCTGGCGCATGGTTATTACGGGAGGATGACAGGTTGCGCTTAGGCCACACTGCTACAGTATGACGTATAAAGCGGCCTGAGCCGGCGGATCAGTGCTCGTGGCATTGATGGGCCATTGCCGACTGTGTAGCCAGTGGAGAGCGGTGTCGTCGCCCTCCAAGTCGCGATGCGAAATCTAGCTGCCGGGCTTCAGAACGTTCAAGGCCGTTTGAGCGATGCTTGAAACCGCGATATGCGCCTGGCCGACCGTGTTGAGCGCGTTGGCCGCTACGGTCGCAAAGTCGCCTTCGAGCGCATGTGCGCCACGTTTGCGATGCGCCTGCGTTGTGCTCGAAATCTCGCTCGATTGAATATTGGCGGGTGCGCTCAAGGCACCGAGCGGCATAATAGGCATGCGAAACCTTTTCGGTGAGCTGTGGACGATGGCAGCGCTGAGCGAATCTTGATTCGCCTCTGGACCATTTGGCCCGGCGGAGCTTGCGCGGGGGATGCGCTGTTTACTGCGTCACCGGCCCAATCTCGCATTCGATCGTGACGAACACGTAGCCGCAGCAATCGCCATCATGGGTTTCCCTGGCGTCGTCGGCATTGACGCTCAACAGGCGCCCCTTAGCCATGGTGCAGATGGCATTGCCGGCGATGTGATCCACATCGCCCTTCAAGCCGCGGCGGATTTTGTAGAAATCAGAATAGGTGCCGTCGCAATGCGCGGCGTTTTCGCCGATGCAAACCCGCAGCCGCTGCATCTCCGCGCGTGCGCTCGAATGGCAGACAATAAGCGTTATGGCCAAAGCGAGGTATGCCGATATGTGACGCATGAGAGCTTTCTGACAAGATACTGAGCTTGCGATGCTAGCACATGCTGCGCCCGGTCAAAAACCCGTGTGGGCGCGGTGCTGCCGTTGCGCGCACCTTGAGGCGCGCCACATAGACGGCGAGCCTGCCGTGCTGGACGGCAGATGGGGTGTGAGGGTCAGGTCTTGCGTATACGCGTCGGTCTCGTGGCGGCCTTAGCAGTCCTGCCGGCTTTCGGCGCAGCTGCCCAGGATAAATCTGACCAAGACAAGCCGGCGCAAGAGAAGCCCGCAGCGACGATGCATGATCTGCAGGTCTATTTCGCGGCTTGTTTTCAGCCGCCGCAGGAGGCCGATGGGACCCGCATCACCTTTTATTTTTCGCTGAAAAACACCGGCGAGATTTTCGGCCGGCCGCGTGTCGTCTGGCTCGGATATAGCGGCAGCCAGGAGGACCGCAGGCGTTTGGTCACCGGCTTTCGCGAGTTGTTCGCGCAATGCCTGCCGCTGCGGCTGAACGAAGAAATGGCCCGGACCATTCCAGGCAAAGTCTATTTCCTGCAATTCAATGTTGATGCGAAGGGCGGGGGGCTCGTCTTGCTGCGTCCCTTCGGCAGCATGGGCGACCCGCTCGTTAATGTGCCCGATGAGTTCTGAGGGTTCGACGTAAGGGCCGCCGCTCGACTCCAATAATGAGAGCGGGATTTTAGCGAAAAACCGGTATCCACTTTTTCGCATCCCGCTCCAATCGAGCGGCGGCCCTTGTTTTATGCGTCAGTTCGGCCGGACGAAGGCAACCACTGAGCGCAACGGAAAATTGCTCATCGCGACGCGATGATGCTGATTTCCGCCGAGGCCGTAAAAGCCGCGTCCTCCGTAACCTGCGAAGATCGTGACGTGATTGCGCATCACGACAAGATCGCCTTGCGCCGGCTGCGATACGCGCGGTCCGACGCCCAGCAGGCTGTTGACCATGCCGGAGCCGCTGGCCCTGTGGCCCGTCCGGCGTAGCACGAAATTGGCGAAGTCCGCGCACCAGGCGCGATGCGAGCCGGTGACATTGCCCTGGCCGACCCAGCGGCTGGCTTCGCTCAGCACGGTGCTTGAATTCGAGCCGAGGGCAGAGGCTGGCGCATCGCCCCAGCCACCGCGCACATCCTGCATCGCAGTCGCCGCGCGGTGGCGGGCACGATAATGCCGGCTTGGGGTCGGCTGTTGTTGCGGCTCCGATTGATCAAACAGCGGATAGCCGAAGGCCGATTGCCAGGTTTGCTCCGGCTCCGCCATAGGTTTCGCCTGCGCGGCGCTCGCGGAGATCGCTAGGAAAAGCGTGCCTGCCGTGAAAGAGATCTTTCCGGCCTTGTTTGCGAATTGGGCACACAGCCGCGCATTGGCCGCCTCGCGGCGGCACATGGATATAGAACTCATACGCTTACTCACTCACTCTCAAGGGGAATTTGAAGCAGCGCTCATAGGCTGCCGATGAAGACGCAGAGGATGCGTCGATGGTCACGAGCGATGACGATCACTACAAATGACGGGACCGTATTAGTGATCTATTCAGTAAATGGAAAGCGTCATGAGTTTGTAATATTGTCGCAGGCCTACAATGTAGGTCGGTCAAAAATTAAATAGTATGGCTGAAGAATGGCCTTATGTTCTGGGTATGAGCTGATCAATAGGCCAATTAATCTTATATATATCTGTGATTTTTGGGTGTTGTTTCATTATGTCCATTTCTTGTCTTTGGGCATGCTGTCCTTGCATCAAAAGCTGGTCAAGCTGAGAAAGCTGGTTCATGAACCGAGGCTCGGAACCCGGTGATGAGAGATGAGCGAAGACGAACAGGCGCAAGGCCAGGGCCCCACATGGCAGGAGCAGGATATTCTGTCTTTCTTCATGGATGTCAGCGTCGGCCCAAACCAGATGATCGATGTTCAGAGGCTCTGGCAGGAATGGGGTGCGAGAGGGGCTAGAGCGGGATGAGGAAAAGTGTGCAGCGTTTTCTGCCCCATCTGTCTCTAATTTATTTAAATCGATCACGTTTTATGGTTTTGGATTGGGCCAATCCAAAACCATCGTGACTGTGTCGATTTCTCTGATGCCATCATGGGACTGATCGGCAGAGGGCCTGCTCTTCGCGGATCGCGATGAGACGGCCTGTGCGATGACGCAGACCGGCTACGCATGGGCCTCAAGTAAATAAACGCGGCGGATATGCGGCATGACGGAGGAGTTTGACATGTTGGCAGCGCAATGCAGCGTGGCGCGCACCATCCTCGGCATCGGCGTCGAGCAATTAGCGGAGAAGGCCGGCGTATCCGTCGCGGATATTATTTTGCGGATCGAAGCCGGCGCGCTTTTGGACGATACGACGATCGCCAAGGTGCAAGAGGCTTTCGAGGCCGAGGGCATCGAATTGACATATGGCGACCGGCCGGGCGTGAAAATCAGGACGCTCGACGGAATGATCGAAGTGTCCGCCGGCGCTTCGGTAACGCCGCTCAAGCATTAATTTCGTTGGCGCGGGGTCACTATCACCAACTGAACTTCATTCCGGGCGAGAGTTTGCCATTGGAATTCAGGTCCGGTTTCATGGGGCCGTCAAAGTCGGATTTCGAAGAGGAAGAGGAGGGCGTCTCCGTCTCTCCGGGCTTTTTGATATAGGAAGAGTCCATCGGAATGGTGGTTGGCGCAGGCTTTTTTCCCGTATCGGTAACGTCCTGCTTTTTGGGATGCGCGGCTGCCTTCGATTTTTGAGCAGCGGGGGCATGCGTTTTGACAGCGTTCGGAGCCTCGGTCGAGACGCTGCCGTTTTGCGCCGAAGCCGAACCCAAGGTTGCGCAACAAAGAGTGAGCACTAAAGCCGGGCGGCGCGCAGTCATCATTTTCAATCCCCGAAACCAGTCTCGATCCATGCTGCCGTTTAAGGCGCCGATTGTGGCGAGCGTAAGCTCGCGGTTTCACGTTTAGGGGATGACTGCGCTTTCGCCGCCCGTGGGGACGGACGGCGAGGGTTGAGCAAGCGTTAAGGGCAGTTGGTGCGATGAACCGTGACGGAATCGCCTTCACCATTTTCTCTGTGAACGGTTTTGGACTTGCATTCGCGATCGTCAGGCACGCCGAGAACGCCGCCGACCGTTCCAGTTGCCGCGCCGACAGCACCGCCCACGACGGCGCCAACGGTCCGGCGGCGTCGCCGCCTTCATGCGCGCCACGTTCGGCGCCGGGGACGGTGCCCTGGGCATTGGCAAATGACGGCATTGCCGCGGCTATGCCGAGAAATCAAAAGTGTCTGTTTCAATGACATGTTGGTCTCCGCCGCTGTTTGAATGGGCGCGCCACTAAGGCAGCGCTTCAAGGCTGCGCTTCGGCGGCCTTCTATCCGCCTATGTCGGGTGAGGCCGGAAGGTTCCAAGGCGGCTTCGCTTGCTTGACGAGCGGGCTTCGGGCTTGGAGACTGGAGCATCGAACCGATCAAAGACCTGAGGAGCGGGCGCCTCAATATGAACGTCCGCCGCTCTAGGCGCAGGTTGAATTTTTAGACTGAGGCCATGCCGCTTTATCCCACTTGGCAAGACATTGCGCTTCGGCTCTTTCTCACGATGCTGGCCGGCGCCATCATCGGATTCAACCGCGGGCTGCACGGCCATGCGGCCGGACTCTAGGACCACCATCCTGATCTGCCTCGCGGCTTCGGTTGCAATGATCCAGGCGAATATCCTTCTGCCGCTTGGCGGCAAGACGGCGGATTCCTTTGGCGTCATGGATCTCATGCGTTTGCCGCTGGGTATTCTGACAGGCGTCGGATTTATCGGCGCGGGCGCGATCTTGCGTCGCGGCGATCTCGTCACCGGGGTCACAACGGCCGCGACGCTCTGGGTCGTAACAGTGATCGGTCTTTGCCTCGGCGGCGGCCAATTGGGTCTCGGCATTGCCGCGACTTTGCTCACCGTTCTCACGCTTTTGGTGTTGAGATGGTTCGACAAGCGGATACCGCGCAAGCATGAAGCCATGCTGGTCGTCGCGACCGAGTACCGCCCAACGTCTTCGGACGAGCTCGCAAGCTTGATCGGGCCGCTGGGATATAGAGCGAAGTTCCACAAACAAGCCCAGGCCGACGATCCGCAATATGCGAAACTCTGGTTCGAAATTTCTTGGAACCAGCCGGAGATCAAGGGGCCGCCGCTCGATCTCGTGGCTCTTGTCAATGCTGAATATACAGTCGTCTCGTTCGAACTGATGGGCGAGTGACGCGGGGCGAGCCAGAGACAAAAAAAGCCCCTGTCAGGCCGGAGCCAGACAGGGGCCGAAATCGCTAGGTACTCGAAACGCCGTCGTTTTGGCATGGCGGATCATGCTTGAAAGTGCCCTTGCGCACTCGCGAAAAAGCCCCGCCGGAAAACCGGGCAGGGCTTTACAGCATGATCCCAAAAAGCTGGCAGACCGTGAGTCTAGCGCATCGGACCGAAAAGTGGGAAGCGGTTTTCGGACCAATCCGATGCGATTAAAAAGACTTAAGAGCGCCGGACTGAATTCAATATGAACGTCCGCAGCTCTAGTAGCCGATGCCATACATCGGGGCGACCTGGCAGTTCGAACCGCAGGACGGCTCTGCTGGCTCCGCCGCGCGGGGCTGAGTGTAATAGGCCTGGAAAGTCGCGTTATCGCGGCTCTGCACCGGCGTGAGCGCGTGACGGCTCGGATGCGAATGAATCTGTGCCGACGCCACAACCGGCATCAAGACGAGAGCGAATGACGCGGCAATGCCGGCGACCTGAAATGAATGACGCATAAGCCTGAACTCCAGCCATTGTTGACCTGGAGTGAGCTTAAAAAAGACCTGCTTCCGGCCCCGTGAAAACCTTTGCTAAAACTTTCACGAATGCCAGACTTTTTGCGTTGGGAATGCGGGAAGCGCCGGACGTCACGGTGCGACTTCGGCAGGAGTTGGCCTCGATACGGAGGATGACAGAGCGGTCTTCCGGCGGCTAAGATATCGTTAAGCGTAAGATCCAAAAGCCGCGCCTGGGCATGAAAAAGCCCCGGCGGCCGAAACCGACGGGGCGAAGTGTGGGAGGGAACGGAATCTTCAGCCTTTGTTTAACGTGGCGGCCTGAATTTGGTTGCGTCGCTGGCGCCTTATAGTGAAGGGCGGCAAAACTGGCGTGTTTTCAGGGAGGAGAGCGCCGTCGCGGGTCGCCTTTTGCGGTTGAAGTACCCATATTGCAATGCTTGTCGCCGCGTTGCATAAACCTTGCGACGCGGGTGTAGCTCAATGGTAGAGCAGCAGCCTTCCAAGCTGAATACGAGGGTTCGATTCCCTTCACCCGCTCCAAGTTTTCACCTAGAGAAAACAAAAGCTTCGACCGCTCTGCGATT
The DNA here is from genome assembly GCA_963813955.1 of uncultured Alphaproteobacteria bacterium. Lineage (GTDB taxonomy): Bacteria > Pseudomonadota > Alphaproteobacteria > Rhizobiales > Beijerinckiaceae > Rhodoblastus. The sequence continues at coordinate 9,698 of CAWFBN010000172.1, forward strand.
GATCTCACGTTCCTCACGTTCCCTATCGCGTTCCTCATTAGTGTTTACAACTCGTTCTTCGGGTTGCGATGCGCCGCCCTGAGGGTCGCAACTTTCCGTGATTTTCCTATCGTCCCGCGCACATAACGGATCGTCCTCGACGTCTGCGAATGCGCGGCACTCGACCGGATCTCATCGAGTTCCGCACCGGCTTCGGAAATGCCGCCAGCGCGTGCAACCATATTCCAGACATTCTTCGGAATACCAGCTGAGTTGGCGATGAGCGCCATTCTCGGGTGTAGCCGTCCTTCGCATAGCGGCGTTGGCGTTTCGTCGATGATCAAGCGCCCCATGCGCATGCTGTTCCAAGGGCAAAAGAAAGCCGTTCGGCCATAAGGGCCTCGCAATGAAGGCTTCGACGTGTGCAAGCTCGAGTTTGATGGACGCAAAACGTGGTCGCGGATTCATTCCAACCGCACCCGTTTGACGCAGCATTCATATAATCCAATCGTCTCTTGCAACGGCCTCGGCCCTGAGTTCGTCCTTGACGCGCTGCGCATGAGCCAGCAACACGTGGTCATGCCGGGCGCGTGGCCGCTGCACATCGATTGAGAGCGAGGCTTTGACCTCGCCCGGCTTGCCGCCCAGCGCGACGACCCGATCGGCGAGATAGACCGCCTCATCAATATCGTGGGTGACGAAAAGCACTGTCTTTCCGAAAGCGTTCCACACGCGGATGAGTTCGTCCTGTAAGGCTTGACGCGTCAGAGCGTCGAGCGCGCTGAAAGGTTCGTCCATCAGCATGATCAAGGGATTGACGGCGAGCGCGCGCGCAAGCGCTACACGTTGCCTTTGCCCTCCCGAGAGTTGATGCGGATATCGAAAGGCAACACTTTCGAGTCCGACGCTGCGTAGAACGGTCAAAGCCCGTTCGCGCCGCTCTTTCTTGCCGAGTGCCGTCTTTTCCAATCCGAAGCTCACATTGGACATGACCCTGCGCCACGGCAGCAGGCGCGCGTCCTGAAAAACCAGCGCCATGGCGCGTTCCGAATTTGGATCGGCGTGAACCTCCACCGTTCCCGAAGACGGCGCGGCAAGTCCCATGAGTACCCGGAGCAAGGTTGATTTACCGACACCCGAAGCACCGACGATGGCAACAAACTCGCCTCGTGCGACAGTCAGATCAAGGCCGCGAAGTATCTCGGTGATGATGCCATCGTGCCGATAAGCGAGGCTCAGGCCTTTGATCTCGATCACGGGATCCACGGCCGTCAAACTTTCCACGACAGAAACCGCGATTGTGCGAGGAGAAAGCCCGTATCGACCAGACCATAGAGAGCCGCCATCGTCAGCATATAGACGACGACAATATCTGTCGCGAGCAGGCTTGCCGCCTGATTCATACGTTGTCCGAGACCGGGAACGCCGAAGAGCTCGGCGGCGACGACGGCCATCCAGGCTTGCCCCAGGGCAGTCCGCACACCAACCAGAATGCCCGGCAGGCTGGCCGGAAACAGAACCTTCACGAGCTTTTCCCAACCGTTCGTAAAGCCAAAGGCCTCGGCCACTTCGATGAGATCGCGATCGACATTGCGGATCGCCGCATGCGCCGCGAAAAAGACGATCCAGAACACACCTATCGCGATGATGAAGATCGCCGCTCCCTGTTCCACCCCGAACCAGAGAATGGCAAAGGGAATCCAAGCAAGGCCGGGAATCGGCCGCAAGACCCGGATGACCCAGGCAAGCGCGAATTCCAGGCTCTTATACATGCCCGTCAGAATACCGATGCCTATACCTGATGAGATGCCAATGATGAAGTCCTATCGAATAATGCGAAAGGCTTTCGCCGACACAGGTCAGCCAAATGCCGCTTTTGACTTCGCTGAGAAAAGCTTTCGGCAATTGGCTCGGCACAGGCAAGAGCGCACGCGCGCTGGGCTCGAGGATCGGAATGACTTCCCAAACAAGAAGAAAGATCGCGAGACCGATCGCGGACAAAAGATAGCGATTCAACGATCTTTTCCCGACTTCGGATTTTCAGTGAAAGTGATGAATTGCGCCGAAGACCAGATCTTTGAATTATCGCGCTGACGTCCAAAAAGATAGACCGGCCTGAAGCCGAACGGACCGTTGAGCGGCTCAACCTGAAAACGCCCTGAAATATCCCGCGGTAGCGTCGACGCCGTCAGGCGTTCAAGCGCGAGAAAAAGATCGGTGCCGCCGAGATCGAGACGCAACTCACCCTTTTCGAGAAGTTCGGCACCCGAGACTTCCCAATGAAAATCGGGGCGGTGGATGAAAGGCGCGGTCTTTCGCGGATCGCCGACCTTGACGAAGCCGCCAATGGTCCCTTCGATGCTGAAACGCGCTTCGCTGAGATTGCTCATCTCGATTTCGATGGAATCGGCGTCACCATAAGTTTCCGAGCGAAAGCCGATATCCGTTGGCGAAGCGCGCCAGGCGGTTTCCTCGACATGTTCGAAACCGCTCGCCGAAAAGCGATGGATCGTTCCGTTCAAGATGCGGATTCGGCCGTTCCATGCAGCCCATCGATAGCGGTCCCTGATCCGCGCGCCGCCCCAGCGCAATCGGATGCGCCGCTCGGAAAAGCCTAGCTCCTCATGCAGATCGCGCCGCCAGAGAAGGCCGTTTTGATCGAACGCTGCGATCTCATCCCATCCTATGTCGCCCAAGAAGCGATAGAAGATTTCGGCGGGGCCTCTGTGGTCAAAGGCATCGCCTTGGAGATGATCGCCGCAGCGGACGATCAGCGCCGTGCGCTCGCCCGTCGTTGCGAATGTATGGCGCGCGCGCATGGCCGCGCCGATGGCCGCGCGATCGAGACTTTCCGCGAAAACGCCGGTGAGCCCGCCGCGCACGCCGAAAACCTGAACGCCGGGCGATCCACCCGCGGGCCGGCCACGATGTTCGTCGCTATTCGCGCAGACGCCGAGTCTGTAACCGCGTTCGATCACATCTTGATAGAGCCAGGGGAAATGGCCCCAGGAGGACACGATCTCGACCAGTCTCTCCAATTCCGGATGATGCCAATCGGGGATGTAACGGCGTCCGCCGACATGCGGTATGACGAGATGCGTCTCAGGTCTGTCGAGATAGGCGTCCCAAAGCTCTTCGATGGGCCAGCGGCCGAGATCGGCGCTTGCGCCTTTCATGTCCTCGTTCCACAGCAAGGTGCGATTATGCTCGCCCTTGCTGTTGTAAGGAAACTCCGGTGGCTCATCGCCCAGGAAGATCACTTTATGATCGCCGCCGGCGGTCGAGCTTCCGCACCATTCCTGCACGGGATAGGCGACGAAGCGGCCGGGTTCATTGAATGTCGCGATGCTTGCGACGCCATCGTTCCAATTGGCATCGGTGATCTGGAAGTCGTTCGCGGTATAACCAAAGACATCGATGCCGCCGATATCTCGCGCGAAAGCGGCATTATAGGCGGGGCTATTGGTGCCAACCGTATCATGCGCATGGACATGAAGATCGGCGTAGAAGGCGCGGGGGCCTAGGAGCATCCGCAACGATCGACAGGAAGGCTTCGCCAGGAAAGATCCCTGGGACTTCAGACACCTCTGCGACGAGCCTCAGATCGCCCTTGTCGGATGGCACATCATTGATCGCGGCAACTGCCCAGCCCTGCGCGGGCAACGAGACATCTCGTCTCAAAGGCGCGCGGTCCTCACCGAACGTGGTCAACCTGACAAGTGCTTCGTAATCGCTGACGATATTGCCCCAGCGATCGTGCAAGGACAGGTGGAAGGGAATGGGCGCGCCCGGCCGCGCGAAACGTGGTCCATTGAGGAGGACGCGGCCGGTGGCCCGCGGCGATGCGCAGCGCCACATCGCCCGGCACGGCGACGAAACGCGACGTGCCGAGAATATCGACATAGGCGCGAAACCTGAAGTGATCTTCGATGAAGGTCTGAATGCGCGTGCCGGCGCCGCCGCCGCGCCGGTCGCCGAGGCGGATGAGAATGTGATCGCCGGCATTCAGATAGCCGTCGACGATATCGACGATGACTGCTTTCTGAAATGGCCGCTCATGACCCTTCTGATCGAAGCGGACAGAGAGATATTGAACGGTCGCGGGGGACTGGCCTTGCGCCAAGGGGCCTGCTTGATATTCGGCGGAGAGATAATTTGCCGCGGTTGGATCGGCTGTCTGGAAGGGCGCCCAGTCCGAGTAGAATTTGAACGTCACCTTAAATGTCGCGCCATCGGCTATGCCGCCGGCGCCCACTTCATAGTCGAGGAGAATTTCCTGCCAGGAACCCGCTTCGAGACTGTCGAGATTGCAGCTCAGGGCGCCTGCAAAAGGTAAGGCTTTGGTTCTGGCATAGAGGTCTTGCGGGGCGACATATGCGCCGAGCCTCGCACGGAGCTTCGAGGCCCGCTCGTCCTTGTCGTCATGTGATGAGGGCACGCGATCTTATCTCGGTTATGGGGCCGGGAGGCCAGACTCAATGTCCTATAGCGAATTGACATCCAGACTTAAATACCACAAAATCGATATTATAACTAAATTGAAGGGGTGTGCGGCATAAACCCGCCCAGATCGGAGCCAAGATGACATTCACCCGCGCTAAAGGATTTATCATCGCACTGCTCGTCGGCTTGATGGTGGCTTCGACAGCCGAAGCTGAAACTCTGAAGGTGCGGGTCGGGGTCATTCCGGTGATCGGTTCCTCGCCGCTTTTCGTCGCTGAACGGGAAGGCTGGCTGCGCGAAGCGGGGCTCGATTTATCGATCGTCACCTTCGAGTCAGGCCGAACATCATTCAGGCTGCGGCGAGCGGCGGTATCGATCTCTATGTGGCGGGCATCGCGCCGCTCGCCGTCGGCCGCACAAAAGGTGTCGATTTCCGCGTCGTCACGGCGGCCGCCATCGATGAAAACGTGCTCGTCGCGGGCGCCAAGCTGCGGTCTTTTTTGAAACCCGGCGTGACGCCTGCCGCGGCTTTCAAGCAGTTTCATGCAGAGACAGGCCGGCCTGCCAAGATCGCGACGCAGCCGCCCGGCTCGGTGCCGGCGGCCAATCTTCAATATTGGTTACACGAGGTCGTGCATGTCGATCCGGCTGACGTCCAGATCGTATCGATCGGCATTGACGCGACGCAGCAGGCCATACTCGCCAATGCCGTCGATGCCGCGACCGTGCGCGAGCCGACCTTGACGATCATTCAGCAGCGCAATGCCGACATTAAGCTTCTTGCGGCCGGCGAAGAGCTGTTTCCAGGCCAGCCGGGAACAGTGGTCGCCGTCTATGGCCCATTCCTGGAAGCCCATCCGCAGGCCGTGCAGGCGATCGTCAATAGCATCGTGCGTGCGATCGACGAGCTGCAAAAAACGCCGGATCGCGCCGTCCCTCACATTGAGGCCGCGCTTTCGAAAGGCATCGTTGATCAAGCGACGATCCGCAAATCGCTGTCGTCGCCCGCCGTTCATTTCGTCGCCGATCCGCAGAGCATTATCGAGTTCGACCAAGGCTTTGCTCGCCTATCAAGTGAAGCTCGGCGCTGTGGCCGAAGCGCCAAGCATCGACGGCCTTTTCGATCAGCGCTTCTATGAAAAGGCCATCAGCAAGGAAAAGACAGTGAAGGATTAGGCGTCGTCATTGAGGCTTCTTCCTCTGCCTCCGATGATCACCGCTCGAATCGCTCCAACTCCAACCCATTTCCAGAATTGGAAACGGGTGGGGATCTCTCCGATCAAAAAAGCGAGGTTGGGCCGCCCCGGCCAATGGATTGACTTATAATATAGTAAGTCTATAGACTAACAAAATTAATGGTCTAGGGCTGCGCTGGATAATGCAAAAACCGAAGTCAATTGAATGGGCTACACTTGGCCTCGCCGTTATCATTTATGGTGGATGGGCACTGATCATTTTCCGTCATTCGAGCTTGCCCACAGGTGCCGTTATGCTCGGTGGGGCATGGTTCATCGCCTGGCATGCCTCGCTCCAGCACGAGCTTTTGCATGGCCATCCGACCGGATGGCGAGCAGTCAACACCGCGATAGCCTTCGCCCCTCTATCGCTTTGGCTGCCTTATCAGGTTTATCAAAAGTCGCATCTCACCCATCACCGCGCCGCCACGCTCACGAACCCGTTCAACGATCCGGAATCCTATTATTGGACCGAAGCCGCTTGGTTGAAGCTCGGACCTATGGGCCGCTTTCTCGTCAAAGCATAGACGACATTGATCGGAAGGCTCACTCTTGGTCCGGCATGGAACGCCGGCCGCCTGCTTGCACATGAGCTGGCGGCCGCTCGAAGCAACCCTGGCAACACCATCATAATATGGCTTACGCACCTGGTAGGGTGCACGGCGGTTGTGATCTTTGTGGTCGGTGTCTGCAAGGTGAACCTGTGGTTTTATGTCTTCGGTATTGTATATCCTGGCACCTCGCTCTCGCTTATGCGATCGTTCGTCGAGCACCGCGCCTCCCAGGCCGTCGAGGAACAGACCGCGATCGTCGAAAATGCGAAGATCTTAGGCGCGCTCTTTCTCTTCAACAATCTGCATGTCGTCCATCACCAGCAGCCTGACTTGCCTTGGTACCGGATTCCAAAATGGTATCACGACCATCGCGCCAGCCTCGTCGCGCCAAAAGCGGTTCGGGTTTACAACGGCTATTTTGAGATCGTACGGCGCTTCCTTTTTGCGCCCTTCGACGATCCTGTGCATCCTCTTATCCCATGAGCACGAGATCTTTGCCGGGCATTCATAGAAGGGCCGTCGCAGCCCTGCCGATGTACGATCTGCCGCAATTGAAAGCTGCAACCGATACTTTCTGGTCGGCGGTCGCAGAGCGACTCAAAAACGGCGGCCTAAGGAATGTCCCGCCAACGTTAAACAGAACGGACGATTACATCAGCACTTGGTCCAATTCCAATCTCTTGCTCGGTCAGACTTGCGGTTTTCCTATGATAAAGCGGTTTAGAAATAGAGTGCAGATCGTCGCGACGCCAATTTACGAAGCGAGCGGATGCGAAGGCGCCAAACACCGCTCTCTCTTCATCGTGAATGCGAAATCCAAATGCCAAGCACTGAGCGATTTGCGTGGAGCCGTTTGCGCGGTCAACGGCTTTGACAGCAACACGGGCATGAACTTGCTGCGTGCGGCCGTTGCCCACCTCGCCCAAGGGGAGCCCTTCTTCCAGTCCATCGTCGTTACCGGTTCCCATTACAACAGTCTCAAGGCAGTTGCCGGCGGCCGCGCGGATCTCGCTGCGATCGATTGCGTCAGCTTTGCGCATCTCAATCATTTCGAACCCGAACTCACCGGCCGGGTCAAAGACATCGGCCAATCCGTGCTGACGGCAGCGCCGCCCTTCATCACTAGCATCGAGACAGATGTTAAGGCGCTTGCGCTCTTACGAGATGCGCTTAGCGATGTCGCGGTGGACCCCAAGCTTGAATCCGCTCGATCCGCATTGTCGATCGGCGGCTTCGTGTACGAGATGGAGGCCGATTACGAACATATATTGCGTATCGAAAAAGAATCCGCTGAACTTGGATATCCGGAATTATGCTAGTGGCTGAATTGAAGTCGTCTTCGATGAAAATATTCTCGACGGAATTTCAATTGAAAAGATGACGATGTGATCGACATCGCGCATCCGTGCAACATGCGAGAGTTCTAATTCCCGGACGAACTTTTATCTTATTGCCTGTGTGGGACCGTGGGAGCTGCGTCTATCAAGCCACCACGGTTGCAGGCTGGTAAAAAGGTAAATCCATGCCGCGATTGGCGTCGGATGTAATGTCACCATTAAAGAGTTTCACGGACAAGCTTCCACCGAGTTGCTTTGCGGCGGCTGCCAGATAGCCTTCGGCATAGGCCTTTGCATGTTCGACGGAGTCGAATTCGTAGAATCCGCCGATCGTATTCGTATTGATACCTGAGAGCCAGGTCTTGCTCTTGAGACCCGCTTCTTTCTGCATCGATATGTTGATCGAGCGCCAATCGATTTCGCCAAAGGGGATTGCAACTTGAATCTCGGCATAAAGAAAAATCTTGTTGATGCTCATATCTGTCTCCTGAGTTTGAACAGATCTTCGTTTGAACAGATCTTAGGTCTCAAAAGGGTTCCTTGAAAGGCCGCAAATCCAATTCATGAGTTCAGGCGCTTTTGGGCTGCAGGTACAAAGCCCAATAGGCTTCGGCTATATCGTCGGCCTTCAATAATCCATCGTCGCCCTTGGCCTTGACGAAATCCGGGAAACGGCTCTTGGCATAGTCGCCTTCAATCACTCCGTCGATGACGACATGCGCAACATGAATTCCGCGCGGTCCGAACTCACGCGCAATGCCTTGCGCCAGCGCCCGCAACGAGGCTTTTGCGGCGGCGAAAGCCGTGAAGGGTGGCCGCGCCCGAAGCGACGCCGTCGCGCCCGTAAAGAGTAGAGTGCCATGGCCCTGCGGCAGCATGCGCCGCACGGTCTCGCGTCCGACGATGAATCCGCCAAGACCGTTTTGCCGCCAGGCGGTCTCGAAGACCTCGGTCGAAAGGTCGAGCAGAGGCACGGCGACATTATTGCCGACATTATAAGCGACGAGATCGAGGCTCGCTTTGTCACCGGCTTCATCGAGTAAAGCGATCACCTCTTTCTCAATCGTCACATCCGCGACCCTGGCTTCAGCCCTCCCACCTGACTGCCGAATTTTTTCGGCGACGGCAGTCACATTGGGCTCCGTCCGCCCGGCGACGAAAACACGAAGGCCCCCGCGGGCAAAACGCCGCGCGAGCGCTACGCCAAGACCCGTCGCAGCGCCGACGCCGAAGACGACGGCATTGCGCACATGCTCCGTCTCTCGTGATTTGCCTTTAGCTGTCGTCCCAAGCTTCGCCATTCAGATACCAGCCGTTTGCGGGAAGCGGCTATCTTGGTCTCAAGTACGTCCGAATTGAAGAATGAAATTATTGACCGGCATGTCGAAACGGCGTTTCAGCGCAAGACCGTGCTTGTTCGCCGCTTTGTCCAGGTCGCCAATGTCCTTCAAATGCCACTCCGGTACGGTGGTTGCCCGCAATTCTCCGTCGAAAGCTCGATTGGATGTGGTCGTGAATTTACCGTCGAGCGTGAAGGGGCCGTAGATCGCGACAAAACCCGATGGGCTCAGGAGCTTCGCGGCCAGCGCTGAAATGCCGTCGGCAATGGACAGCGGCGCGACTTGAAAAATATTGATGACGAAGATCGCATCAAAGAGGTGCTCCTTCGGGTCGGGCCAAGTCTTCTCGTCGGCGAGATCGATCGCAATCGGATCCGCGATATTCTTGTTTGCGGCCTCAGTGCGCTTCGCCTTGATACTTTCGAAGACCGTAAGGTCTCGGTCGGAAGGCTGAAACTGAATGTCCGGAAAATGCGGCGCGAAATAATTGACGTGCAATCCAGCGCCACTCGCGAGTTCGAGCACATTACCGCTCTTTGGAAAAAGATCCTTGAAGACGGCAAGGATCGGATCCTTGTTGCGGTTTCCCGCCCAAGCGACGTAAGGGCTGAGCGGATTTGGGTCGATACAAGGTCTCGGTTCGGACATTCTGCTTTGCCTCGCTTTGATGATGGAAAGGGTCCGCGGCCCCTAAGAGCTCGCCAATAGATCCTTGAGATGTTGATCGACGGCTGCGTTGTAGTTGGCGTCCACGCCGAAGAGCGAGAGATGCCCCCAAGGCGAAGAGACGTGTTTCAGCGTGCTGTTTGGAATGAGCTTCTGCTCCGCGGCGATGTCCTTCAGCGGAAAGAAGAGATCTTCTTCGATCGCGATCACGGCGGTTTTGGCCTTGATCCTTGCAAGCGCGGCCTTGAGATCGCCTCCAGCTATTCGGCTGACATCGCCGCCTTGCCATTTCTGCAGGAGCAAAATGAGATTGTTTGGATCCTGCGGTAGGAAGTGGTTCTCGACGAAGCCCGCGACGAAATCATCTAGGCTCGTGAAGCCGATATCGCGCCAAGCCGCAGAGTTGAGAAGGTCAGGCGTAAAGCCGGAAGCTGCGAAGATGCGCGCATGCCGGCGCAGGCCGCGATGCACGGCGCCTTCCCGATACCAGCCATCCTCAAAAGCCGGATCGCTGGTCATCGCATCGATGAATGTCTGAACGAGAAGTTTGTTGTGCGGCGTTGCTCTTGCCGTGCCGGCGATCGGCGCTATGCGTTTGACCTGATCGGGGAAACGCACGGCCCATTCAAATGTCTGCTGCGCACCCATCGAACCGCCGAGAACAAGAGCCAGGCTTTCGATGCCGAACTTTTTGCTGATGAGTTTTTGCTGGGCGCGGACATCATCCGCGATCGAGATGCGTGGAAAGCGCGGTCCGTTGAAGGGTTGCGGCTCCTGACTCGGCGCACTTGAGAGGCCATTGCCGATTTGATTGACGAGAATGATGAAATATTTCGTGGGGTCTAGCGCGCGGCCGACACCCACATATGCTTGTTCGAGACTCTTCGATGTTCCCGAATACCAGGTCGGGAAAAGGACGGCGTTGGACCGGTCAGGCGATAAAGTTCCGAAGGTTGCATAAGCGAGCTTGAGATCGCGGATCTGGTCGCCGCTCTCTAACTCGAAATTGCCGAGATTGAAGGTCTCGAACGGTCCTTGGATCTCCTGCGCATAATAGGAGCGGCACATCTAAATTTCTCGCGAGAGCGAACCTGATAAGAAATACTTTTAGTCTATATAATTTGTCAATAATAAGTATATGGCCGGAAACAAATGTATATTCTCCAGCTATCGGTGTATGGCGAAAATATATTTATAGATATGATATTAAGCAGAATAATATTTCTGCATGTACTTCTTTTTCTAAAGCACAATTAAAATATAGAATATCATTCTTATTGACCATTTTGCCTATCATGCCACCCTTCTTCCTTAAACACAGCGTTCTCGCGGCGCTGACCGATCCCTCGTCACTGGATCGCTGCGAGAGCTGAAGGGTGCCTCATGAGCCATTTATCTCCGCAGGGCAGGGCCTCCGCGCAGGCCTGGGACGTCGAGTTCATCGGCTTTTTCTGGACGCGGCTTTTCTCGGAGATCCATGCGCCGCAAGGGCCGGTCGTCGATCTGCCCTATATCGAGCGGCAGGCCAACGCGCATGAAGAGGCGGGTTTCGACCGAGCCTTGATCGGCTTTTATGCGACGAGCCCGGACAGCCTGATCATTGCTTCCTATGCCGCTTTCGTGACGAAGCGTTTGAGCTTGCTGATCGCGCATCGGCCGGGCTTTACCGCGCCGACGGTCGCTGCCCGCCAATTCGCAACGCTCGATCAACTGACGGGCGGGCGTGTCGCGCTCCATACGATCAGCGGCGGCGATGACGCGGAACTGCGCCAGGACGGAAGCTTCATCGGCAAAGACGAACGCTACGACCGTACCGCAGAATATCTTTCAATCCTACGCCGCGTCTGGACGGCGGAAAAGCCGTTCGATCATCAGGGCGCCTATTACCGCTTCGAGCAGGCTTTCTCTCAGGTGAAGCCCCTGCAGGAGCCTTCATCCCACGATCGATTTCGGCGGTTCGTCGGATGCCGACGATCAAGGTTGCCGGCGAGCATGCCGATGTCTATGCGCTCTGGGGCGAAACGCTCGATCAAGTGCGCGAAACCATCGCGCGTGTCCGGGCCTCGGCCGCGCAGCATGGCCGGCAGGTCCGCTTCAGCCTGTCGTTGCGCCCAAATTCTCGCCGAGACGGAAGAGGCCGCCTGGGCCAAGGCACAATCCATATTGGAGCGCGCGCGGCTCTCGTACTCTGAGCACGATACTCGCCCGGAAGAAAGGCGAGCCTGGAAAATCGCGGCTCGCAACGCCTGCTCAAGCCGCGGAAAAAGGCGCCAGGCTCGATAAGCGTCGATGGACGGAGCTTGCGGCACTGACCGGCGCGCAAGGCGATTCGATCTCGCTCGTCGGTACGCCGGATCAAGTCGAAGTGCCATGCTCGATTATTACGACCTCGGCATCACAACCTTTCTCATCCGCGGGTTCGACCCGTTGGAAGATGAACGATCACCTATGGCCGTGACCTCATCCCGCGTGTGAAAGCCCTCGTCGTCGGAACGCAACCCAACGCCGTATCGTTCCGCGGAGTAAATCTGATGTCGATGTTGGCCTATAGTACGCGGATCATGCGATTTCAGCCCTGGTGCGGAGCTTTGCGGCGCATGCGGCAGAGCGCGACGAGAACGCGTACTTCCCATTTGAAAATATCGAGGCCTTGCGTCAGGCCGGTCTTCTGGCACTTCCAGTACCAAGGAGTTCGGCGGCCGCGAAGCAGATTGGCGGACACGGAACACGTCGTCAACCAGATCGCGCAAGGCGAACCTTCGACCGCGCTGATCTTGGCGCAGCAATATCTTTTCCTGAAACATATTCTGTTAGCCCGACATGCTCCGTGGCTTTGCGGGAAAAGATCCTCCGCTCGGCAGTCTGCGACGGCGGGATCGGCAATCTATTGCGGGTCGAGCCGGATCTCGGCTCGCCAGCGCGCGGCGGACTTCCGGCGGCCGTCGCCCGCCGCGTCGATGGCGGCTGGCGCTTGTCCGGCCACAAGATTTATTCGACCGGCATTCCGGCTTTGCGCTGGCTCGCGATCTGGGCACGAACGGACGATGCTATGCGCATGTCGGAAGCTTCATCGTTCCGCATGACGCAAAAGGTGTTCAGGTCGTCGAGACCTAGAAATCATCTCGGCATGCGGGCGAGCGGCAGCCACGATGTGATCTTGGATAATGTTCTCATCCCGAGGATCATGCCGCCGATGTGCGTGACCCGCAGGGATGGCTTGGCCCTGATCCTTTGAGGGACATTTGGCTTCCTGTGCTCTTCACGACCGTCTATGACGGCGTCGCACGGGCGGCCCGCGACTGGTTCATCCACTTCTTGAAGACACGCGCGCCATCGAACCTTGGCGCGCCGCTTTCGACTTTGCGCGTATGCAAGAAGCCGCCGGCACGATCGAAGCTTTGCTCTACGCCAATCAAGTTCTACTCCGCGATATCACGACGCGCGCCGATGCCGGCGCGCTGCGCGGAGCTGGCGAAAGCGCTCTCATGAAATTCACCGTGACAAGCAATGCGATCGAGGCTGTTGCGAAGGCTCTCGAAGTCAGCGGCAATCCGGGGCTGTCGCGCGACAATCCGTTGCAACGGCATTATCGCGACGTGCTCTGCGCGCGTATCCATTCCCCTCAAAACGACAGCATCCTTATCGGCGCTGGACGCACGGCGCTCGAGCTCACCTCTTAAATCAAGCTATCGGATCGAAGGACAAGACAGATGGAAAGCGCCGATCAGTTTCCTGAAGATAAAAACCGCGACAGCTCGCGCTTGCCCTCTCGCCGCGCGTTGCTCGTGGGCACAGGCGTGCTTGGCATGGCCTTGCCGTTAAGCGTTGTTGCCAGCCGCGTCTTTGCGACCCAGCGGCGCCATTGCCCGCGGGCCTCATCGATTTCCCGATCTGCCGAACCGGTGCGGAGACAAGCGCCGCCGCTGCGAGCGGCCCGCTCAAAAGGATTACCTTTGCCTGGGACGCGACGGCGGCCTGTTCGTCGGCGTGACGGTCGCAAAGGACAAAGGCTTCTTTGAAAAACATGGGCTTGATGTCGAGCTTGTCAATTATTCCGGGTCGACCGATCAATTGCTCGAGACGCTTGCGACCGGCAAGGCAGATGCCGCGATCGGAATGGCGCTGCGCTGGTTGAAGCCGCTCGAACAAGGTTTCGATGTGAAGATCGTCGCCGGCGGCCACGGCGGCTGCTTCGTCTTCTTGCGCCTGCATCCGCCGGTGTGGGCAATCTGAAAGGCCTCAAAGGTAAGACGATTGCCGTCTCCGACATGAATGCACCGGAAAAGCATTTCTTCTCGATTCTCTTGAAGAAAGAAGGTCTCGATCCCGACAAGGATGTGGACTTCAGGGTCTTCCCCGGTCCTTGCTGCGCGTCGCGGTGGAGAAGGGCGAGGCCCACGCGCTCGCCGCTTCCGATCCGAACACCTATCTCTGGCTTAAGGATGGCAGCTTCACTGAAGTCGCCTCCAATCTTGCTGGGGAATACGCCGACCGCTCCTGCTGCATCGTTGGCGTTCGCGGCAGTCTCTTGCGCGAGGACAAACAAACCGCCGCAGCGATTGCAAGAGCCTATATCGAGGCGGCAGAGTTCGTCTTTCACAATCCAGAGGAAGCGGCTGCGACGCTTGCGCCCTTTGCCAAAAACGTCAGCATCGAGAACCTTGCCGATCTCGCACGTTATCATACGCATCATCAGCATCCAGTCGGTGCTGATCTTAAAAGACAGCTCGCGCTTTACGCCGATGAATTGAAGCTCGTCTCGGTCATCAAGCCTTCGACCGATACGGCGAAATTTGCCGAGCGCATCTATGCCGACGTGGTGGGCTCAGCCGCATCGCCATGTCTTCTAGTGTCCTCCTCAGTTGAAGACCGGGCCGCGTCGAAACCGGATCGGTCGGCCCCACGCGGGCGATGGCCGGCGGGAGCCAGCGCTTTGCCGTCGTTGCCGCGGCTGGCGCTTGGTTTGCCGTCGCAGGCATCACGGTCGCATGGCCCGATCTCGGCGATTGGGGAAGAGGATATGAATTCGCATTGGGGGCGGCGGGCGTGGCGATCCTCTTCGCGCTCGCGGCGCTCATGCCGCCGCGTTTCGAACACACCCTGCAAAGACTCTATGGGCTGGCGCCTTGGGGCATCGTCTCAGGAATTTTCTTCGCCGTCTGGCAGGCCTTGACGGCGAAATCCGCCATCCTGCCAATGCCTTTTTTTCCGCCGCCGCAGGCGATCCTCGAGGTCTTCACCGACGACTGGGCGAAGCTTTTCGAAAGTGTCACCGCATCGTTCCGCCTGCTGAGCCTCGGCGTGCTTATCGGCGCTCTTGTCGGCTTCATCACCGGCGTCTCGATCGGATGGTCGCGCGCGATCGGCTATTGGGTCCATCCTGTCATGCGGCTCATCGGGCCTTTGCCATCGATTGCCTGGCTGCCGATCGCGTTCTTCGCCTTTCCATCGAGCTGGAGCGCCAGCATTTTTCTGATCGCACTTGCCGTAGGCTTTTCGATGGCAGTCCTCACCTGGTCTGGAGTTGCCAATGTCAATCCGGCCTATTATGACGTCGCGCGCACGCTTGGCGCCAATTCGCGCTTTCTGATTCTGAAGGTCGCGATCCCGCCGCTCTGCCTCAAGTCTTCGTGGGCGCCTTCATGGGACTTGGCGCTTCCTTGCCGTGCTGGTCACAGCCGAAATGATGGGCGTGAAAGCCGGGCTCGGCTTCTATCTGCAATGGGCGCAGGGCTGGGCTGCCTATGCCAATATGTATGCGGCGCTCATCGTCATGTCGCTGATGTGCTCGGGTCTCATCACGGCTCTTTTCATTACGCGACCATTTACTCGCCTATCAAAAGGGTGCGCTGAAATGGTAGATGCGATAGAAGCGCAGCCCGGAAAGATGCAGACGTTTCCGAGCGAGATGACGCGCGACACTGGCGCCGATCTCACCGTCGCTGATGTGAGCCATGCCTTTGCGCTGCACGGCGTGCTTCTGCCGGTGCTCGACCGGATTTCCTTCAAAGTCGCGCCAGGTGAATTCGTGGCTTTGCTTGGGCCGAGCGGCTGCGGCAAGTCCACGCTCCTGCGGCTGATCGCTGGTCTCGACACGCCCACAGCCGGATTAATCGAAAGCCAAGGCGAAAGGATCACGGCGCCCAACCCGTCCCGCGTTGTTGTATTTCAAGATCCGACACTCTACCCCTGGCGTACGGTCTGGAAAAATGTCGCGCTCGGGCTTGAGGCCCAAGGGCGGTTGAAAGCCGAGCGCGGCCGGGTTGACGATGCTTTACGTCTCGTCGGGCTCTCGGGTTTCGCCAAAGCCTTTCCGCATCAGCTTTCGGGCGGTATGGCGCAGCGCGTCGCGCTTGCCCGGGCCTTGGTGAACGACCCCGATCTCCTGATCCTCGACGAACCGCTCGGCAAGCTTGATTCCCTCACGCGCATTTCAATGCAGGGCGAGATCGTGCGGCTCTGGCAACAGGCCGGCTTTACTGTACTGCTTGTCACGCATGATGTCGAAGAGGCTCTGCTCATGGCAACGCGTCGTCGTCTTCAGCGACCGCCCGGCACGCATCAAGGCCGACAAGCGCATCGAGCAACCCTATCCGCGCCATAGAGACGATTCCGCGCTCGTTGCTTTACGGCGTGATATTTTGGGGCTTCTCGGCCTTGATGCGAGCTGGTGACAATGGCCTCGCTCGACGTCTTGCGCGATTTCGTGATCGACATGACGAGGTCCGTCGAAGCCGAAAAGGATGAAGCCGCGACTGTCGCCGCGGCGACGCAATTGCTGGACAGGCTCATCGCAAAAGACGATTGGCTGCCCGAAGATTATGCCGTGCCGCACCCGGACTATTACCGGCAATATCTTCTGCATGCCGATCCGCTTGAGCGTTTCTCTATTGTGGCCTTCGTCTGGGGACCTGGGCAAAAGACGCCGGTTCACGACCATCGCGTCTGGGGGCTTGTCGGCGTGTTGCGCGGTGCCGAAATTTCCACTGATTACACGATAGCTGCAGACGGATCGCTGATCGCGAGCGAAGAAGAGCGGCTCGAACCTGGCCGTATCATCGCGCTTTCGCCCGGCGCACGAGACATTCATGCGATCCGCAATGCTTATGATGATCGTGTCTCGATCAGCATTCATGTTTATGGTGCGAATATCGGGGCTGTGCGCCGCGCGGTATTCGACCTGGAGACCGGGATCGAGAAACCCTTTGTTTCGGGCTATTCGAACACGGCAACTCCTAACCTTTGGGACCGGTCGGCTCAGGCCCGTCTTTATCAGACGCGGTAGGCCTTCTGCGCTTGAATGCGGTGCATGGCTACAACCAGGGCGTCGATGTCTTCATGCGTATTGTAAAGGGCAAGCGAGGGACGCACCGTCGTCTCCAGGCCGAAACGGCGCAGGATCGGCTGCGCACAATGATGTCCTGCGCGCACCGCTATGCCTTCTCGGTCGAGCGCATGACCAACATCCTCGCTGCGGCATCCATCAAGCACGAAAGAGATGACGCCTGCCTTTTCCTTGGCGGTTCCGATGATGGTGAGGCCGGGTATGCCTTGAAGCCCTTGAGTGGCATAACCCAAGAGCTCATGCTCATAGGAGAGATATTCGCCATGCCTATGCGCTCGACATAATCGATGGCAGCGCCAAGCCCGACGGCATCGGCAATATTGCCGGTGCCCGCTTCGAAGCGTCCGGGTGGCGGCTGATAGATGGTCTTCTCAAACGTGACATCGGCAATCATATCGCCACCGCCTTGCCAAGGTGGCATGGCTGCGACACTTCGGGTTTGCCGTAAAGAGCGCCATGCCCGTCGGGCCGAAAACCTTGTGGCCCGAGAAACGTAGAAGTCGCAATCGAGCGCCTGAACATCGACCGGCATATGCGACACGGCTTGTGCGCCATCGACAAGCACGTAAGCGCCGTGGCGATGCGCGATCGCCACCATCTCCTGCGCGGGCGTCACCGTGCCAAGCGCATTCGAAACCTGCGGCAAAGAGACGATGCGCGTCTTCGGGCCGAGCAGCTTGGTATATTCGTCGAGCAATATTTGGCCCTCTGGGTCAGGCGCACGAATTCATTCAGTCCCGCCAGCACAAAGAAGAACAGGCCCCAGCGCAGCGTCAGCTTACGCCAGCCCTCCTCGTCGAGGTGCATCACGCTGTCGAGCGCCACCGGCAGCAACAGCTTGCCGAAGGCGAGGCCGCCCAGCAGCGCCGTGCCGAACAACCCGTTCACAAAAGTCGGCTTGAGCTGGATGAAGGTCTTGTCCTGAAAGATGAAAGTGAGGCCGCCAAAAAACAGCACCGCGATGGCCGTCACCACCGGCATGATCGGCAGATGCTTGGTCAGCACCCGCGACGCAACGAGGGCCGCGACCACCGCCACCATCAGCACCGCCGTCGAGGTCAGCATGGTCACTTTTTCCGGCGGCAGATTTTCCGGCAGCAAGCCTCCGACCAGCCACCCAAACAGCGATGGCCTGGAATTGGCGATAAAAAACAGGACCAATGGCCCCATTTCCAGCACCACTTTCAGCAGCGGATTGACTTTTTGGCGCTCGGGCGCCGGCGTTGCGGTCATCAAATTAAATCCTGTTCCAGAATCGGATCGGCACGGCTCTACTCGTCGAAGCCGGCGATTGCGCGCGCAAAATCCCGCGCTTCAAAAGGCTCCAGATCGTCGGCCTGTTCGCCGACGCCGATGAAATGCACCGGCAGACCGAATTTCTCGGCGATGGCGACCAGAATGCCGCCGCGCGCCGTGCCGTCCAGCTTGGTCATCACCAGACCGGTCACCCCCGCCACCCGGCCAAAAATCTCGACCTGGCTCAGCGCGTTTTGCCCCACCGTGGCGTCGAGCACAAGCAGCACCGCGTGAGGCGCGTCGGCGTCGACTTTTTTCATCACTCGGATGATTTTTTCCAACTCGCCCATGAGTTCGGTGCGGTTTTGCAAACGGCCTGCGGTATCCATCAGCAGGATGTCGATATTTTGCTCCTGCGCCGCCTTTATGGCGTCGAAAGCGAGGCCAGCCGCGTCGGCGCCCTGTTCGCGCGCGATGACCTGCGCGCCGGTCCGTTGGCCCCAGATCCGCAACTGCTCAATCGCTGCCGCGCGGAAGGTGTCCCCGGCGGCAAGCATCAGGCGCTTGCCCTCGGCGTGGAACTTGGCCGTCAGCTTGCCGATGGTCGTGGTCTTGCCCGATCCATTGACCCCGACCACCAGGATGACGAAAGGCTTTTTGCTCGCGTCGATGACCAGCGGCTTGGCGACAGGCGCCAGCACGCTCTCGACTTCGTCGGCCAGAATGGCGCGCACATCCTCGGGGGCGATCTGCTTGTCGTAGCGGCCCTTGCCGACCAAAGCGGCGATGCGCGAGGCGGCGGCGACGCCGAGATCGGCGCGCACCAGCACGTCTTCCAGATCCTCCAGCATGTCGCCGGAGAGTTTTCTCTTGGTGAAAATATCGGCGACGCCCTGCCCGATCGCCGAGGACGAGCGGGCCAGCCCCTGGTGCAGCCGCGACCACCAGCTGACGGGCTCGGCAGGCGCCGCAGGGATTTCTGCGATGACGGGCGGCGGCGTGGCGGGAACAACCGGCGCGACTCCAGCCGCAGCAGGCGTTTCCCCGATTTCGACCGGGACGGGCAGCCGGCGCAGGCTTGGCGGGAACCGGCTTGGCAGGCGTCGGCGGAGGCGCGTAAGGAAGAAGCTCCGGCTTCGGCTCCCAGAACGACGGCTTGGCATGGCGGAGCCGGAAAAAACGCGCCAAAAATCCGGCGTATTCCGTTCTGAATTTCGGTTTTGCGGTCATGCGCTTGCGACTCGAGCTTTGCGACAGGGCGAAGCGCCCTTCTCAGGACTTCAGGATTTTGCGATAAGCGTATATGACGCCAATCACAAAACAATCTCTCGCCTCTTCGATAGCCTGTCCCGCATGACGCCGGAAGAAATTTTTGCGCGCGTGCTTTATCGCGACGGCCTGATTCTGGTGGTGGACAAGCCGCCAGGCCTTGCCGTGCATCGCGGCCCCAAGGGCGGCGAGAACCTCGAAGACTCTTTATCCATCTGCGCTACGGCCTGCCGCGCTCTCCGGCGCTGGCGCATCGACTCGACAAGGACACCTCCGGCTGTCTCGTGCTGGGGCGCCATCGCAAGGCGCTCGAAAAGCTCATGCTGCTGTTCAAGCAGGGTAAAATTCTAAGACTTACTGGGCGGTGGTCGAGGGCGGTCCGGTGGAGGAAGAAGGCCTGATCGATCTGCCGCTCGGCCGGCTCGACGCGGCGCGGGGCTGGTGGATGAAAGTCGATCCCCAAGGCCAGCCCGCCCAGACCCGCTGGCTGGTGCGGGGCCGCGGCCATGACGCCGCCGGCAAGCCCATCGCCTGGCTGGAGCTTTCGCCGCTGACCGGACGCACCCATCAATTGCGCGTCCATTGCGCGGCGCTGGATTTCCCCATTCATGGCGATCCGATCTACGGGTCGGGGGGCGACACGCTGCACTTGCTGGCGCGCGCCATCACCATTCCGATGTCGAAAAACAAGCCGCCGGTCGAAGTGGAGGCCTGTATTCCTGCGCATATGGCCGATCTGCTCGGCCGTTGCGGTTTTGCGCCCGAGCTTGACCATGCGGTGCTCGCGGCGCGGGGCGAACGAGAGGACGCCGCGCGGAAAAACGCCGAAAGTGCAGAAAGCCAAGCATAACAGGGCAGAAGTCGCATGGACATGACCGTTGGCTTGCGCTAGGCATCGCCTAAAATTCTGGAGAGCAGCATGGGTTACAAAGTCGCAGTCGTCGGCGCCACGGGCAACGTGGGCCGCGAAATGCTGGATATTCTTGCCGAACGCCGGTTTCCGGCGGACGAAGTGGTGGCGTTGGCCTCGTCGCGCTCCATCGGCACGGAAGTCTCCTATGGCGACAAGGTCCTCAAGTGCAAACATCTCGACACCTTCGACTTTTCCGACTGCGACATCGCGCTGATGTCGGCGGGCGGCTCGGTGTCCAAGGAATGGTCGCCGCGCATCGCCGCCAAAAACTGCGTGGTGATCGATAATTCCTCCGCCTTTCGTTATGATTCCGACGTGCCCCTGATCGTGCCGGAAGTGAACGCCGACGCACTGGTGGGGTTCACCAAGAGATACATCATCGCCAATCCGAACTGCTCCACGGCCCAGCTGGTGGTGGCGCTCAAGCCGTTGCACGACCATTTCGGCATCAAGCGCGTCGTCGTCTCGACCTATCAATCGGTGTCGGGCGCCGGCAAGGAGGGCATGGACGAGCTTTTCGCCCAGACCCGCGCGGTTTTCGTGTCGGATCAGGTCGAGAGCAAGAAATTCCCCAAGCGCATCGCCTTCAACCTCATTCCGCAAATCGACGTCTTCATGGAAGACGGCTTTACCAAGGAAGAGTGGAAGATGATGGCCGAGACCAAGAAGATTCTCGACCCCAAGATCAAGCTGACCGCGACCTGCGTGCGCGTGCCGGTGTTCATCTCGCATTCCGAAAGCGTGAACATCGAATGCGAAAAGCCGATTACCGCCGATGAAGCGCGGGAAATTCTGCGCGAGGCGCCGGGCATTCTGGTGATCGACAAGCACGAAGCGGGCGGTTACATCACTCCGCATGAGGCGGCGGGCGAAGACGCCACCTATATTTCGCGCATCCGCGAGGACGCGACGGTGGAGAATGGCCTCGCCTTCTGGTGCGTCGCCGACAATCTGCGCAAGGGCGCGGCGCTCAACGCGGTGCAGATCGCCGAAGCGCTGATCAATCGCAAGCTTTTGACGCCGAAGCAAAAAGCGGCCTAAAGCAAAGTCCCGTTTTACTGCCCATGGTTCGAGACGGCTCCTTCGGAGCCTCCTCACCATGAGGTGTTATCTTTTGAAAACAATGCAGTAGCCCTCATCCTGAGGAGCGCCTGAAAGGCGCGTCTCGAAGGACGAGGGCGTCACCACGGGTTTGTCAGCAGCCTCATTTTCATTTGGGTCGCCGCGCAGAAAAATCAAAATCGCGGCGTGACGCCGAGCGCGTGGCGATGGGCTTCCGCCGCAACCTGTTCGAAATCGCCGGTCGCCTCATCCAGCGCAAGCAATTCGCCGCCACGCCACGGCGAAATAGGCGCCGTGCAGCGTGAGCCAGCCGCGCTGCTCCAGCGTGCTGATATAGGGAAAGCTGCGCAAATTCTTGATGCTTTGCTTGACCAATTCCCGTCCCAGCCGCTCCGACCAATTCCGCAAGGGTTCGGTCGGCGCCCGAGGTTTTCGGCCGCCGGGGCCATCAGCCTGATCCAGCCGCCAATGAAATCGCCCGGTCCGAGCGGCCGCGTGTAGGGATCGAGTTGCAACTCCGCAAAGGCTTTGACGCCGCCGCATTGCGCGTGGCCCATGACCACAATGTGCTGGACCTTCAACCCCAGCACCGCGAATTCAATCGCCGCCGAAGTGCCGTGGAAATCGTCATTCGGCAGGTAGGGCGGCACGAGATTGGCGACATTGCGCACGACGAACATTTCGCCTGGCCCGGCGTCGAAGATCAATTCCGGCGACACGCGCGAATCGCAGCAGCCGATCAGCAGGATCTGCGGGCTTTGCCCATGCTCGGCCAATTCCTCGAATCGCGCGCGCTCACGGCCAAAGCGGCCGCCGAGAAAATTCTCGTAGCCGTCCGTCAGACGTTTGGGGAAGTGCAATTCGCTCATTCCGGCCAGGTTCCTGTTGTCCTTTGGATAATTTCAGCGCGCGATATCAACAGCGGGACAGCTTAAGTCCGCCTCCTTTTGCAGCATTGCCGACACAATGGGCAATCCTCGCCATCGGCGGCCGACCGCGACAAAGGATCACGGCCGAAAATCAAAATGACAATGGCGTGACACCGACGGAGACATTATGGTGCCGCGCAGCAGAAAATCTTCGGAGACCACATGAGCAGCCTTCGCCCCCGCCGCAGCGTCCTTTACATGCCCGGCTCGAACGCCCGCGCGCTGGAGAAAGCCAAGACCCTCACCGCCGATGCGCTGATCCTCGATCTCGAAGACGCCGTGGCGCCGGACGCCAAGCAAATGGCGCGCGAGCAGGTCGCCGCCGCCGTCAAGGCGGGCGGTTTCGGCCGCCGCGAAGTCATCATCCGCGTCAATGGCTCCGCCACTCCCTGGGGCGAGGCCGACCTGATCGCCGCCGCCCAGGCCGGCCCGGACGCCATTCTGATCCCGAAAGTCTCCACGCCGGGCGATATCATGCTGGCCGCCAAGGCCCTGCGCGACGCCGGCGCGCCCGACCACACCCGCATCTGGATCATGATGGAGACGCCGGTCGCTCTCCTCAATGCCGATTCCATCGTGCGCACCGCCATGGACCCCGCCTCGCGCCTCGCCGCGCTGGTCATGGGCACCAATGACATCGCCAAGGAAACCCGCGCCCGCCTGACGCCGGGCCGCCCGTCGATGCTGGCCTATCTGTCGATCTGCGTCGCCGCCGCCCGCGCCTATGGCGCTGAAATCATTGACGGCGTCTATAATGATTTTTCCAACGAAGCGGGTTTTCGCGCCGAATGCGAGCAAGGTCGCGATTTCGGCATGGACGGCAAGACGCTGATCCATCCCAATCAGATCGCGGTCTGCAACGAAGTTTTTGCTCCTGCCGAAGCGGAAATCGCCTTCGCGCGGAAAATCATCGAAGTATTTGACCTGCCAGAAAATTCGGTCAAGGGCGCATTGCAAATCGATGGCAAAATGGTCGAAAGACTGCATGCCGACATGGCGCGGCGCACCGTCGCCATCGCCGAGGCGATTGCCGCCACGGTCTGATTGCGTATAAAGTATAAATGCGCATCTGGTGCCAGACGTGGCGATTGTGGCTTTTCTCGACGCCCGCGACAGATATAATCGGCCCAACGACAGGGGTTTGGAATGAGCGAGCAGAATGGCGGGCCAAACGAGGCGAGCGAAGCCGGTTCGAAGCCCGACATCGGCTCCAGGCCCGATGCCTCGAAGCCCACACCGGGTCCGGACGCCCCGCTCGCTGGCCATAAAGACGAGCCTGTGATCGGCGCTGAAGCCGAGGACGCGCAGGCGGTTCACGGCGAACGTCTCGTCGATCCGCACGCGCCTGCCGAAGTCTCCCCGGAATCGCCGGCGACCTGAAGGCGAAGCCTGTCGAAGAGCCGGTGGTTGTCAGCGAGGCTGGCGAAGTCTTTGAAGACCGAGGCGGCGGCTGAAGCTTCCGCCGAGGAAGACGAAGAGTTCGTGGAGCAGGATCGTATGCCCAAGCCAGCCCCGGTGAAGCCGCGCATAAACCGGCCCGTGATGCTCTTGGCCGGGGCCGCTGTTTTAAGCCTCGCCGGATATCTCGGCTGGAGTCAATTTGTCGCGCAGCCCGAAACGCCCGCGCCGGTCGCCACTCCGGCTCCGGTTGTGGCGCCGCCCAGACACGCTGAAGCCAGCCGTGACGTTGCGCCCACGACGCCCATCCCCGCCGAAGCCAACAAGGGCGAGCACGGGTCTGCGTCTGGCGACGCCGTGAAAAACTCCGAGACCTCGCCTGCGCCCGAGACCAAGGCTGCCGAGCCGCCCGCCTCCGAAGCGACGCTCCTCGCGAAGCTGGCCGCGACGCAGGCGGCTTTGGAGCGCGCCACGCAAAAATTGCAGGCGCTTGAAGGCCAGGCAGCCGCGCCCAAGAGCGATGCGCGCGCGGCGACCGAGGTTGGCGCGGCCCGCGCCGGGGACGCTTCGGCGCGGATCGTCGTCGCGCAAAGCCTGTTGACCGCTTTGCGTCAGGGCGACGATTTCACGGCGCAGGTGACGGCGTTGCAAGGGTTTGATGGCGATTCGCCGCGATTCTCAGCCTGCGCGCCGCCCTCAATTCGCCAAGCGCCGCAAAGCTCGCCGCCGATTTCGCCGCGCTCGAACCCAAATTGGCGAGGGCCGCCGCGCCCAAGGCCGCGCAGAGCGCCAAGCAAGACGACAAGCCAAAGGAAGCCAAGACCGCGCATAATTATGGCGAGACCGTTCTTGCCTTCATTGAAACCCGCGTCGAAAAACTGGTGAAGATCAGCCCCGCCGACGCGCCGGACGATGAACAGACCGGCGCACGGCTCAAGCGAATTGAACAAAAGCTCCTTCGCGGCGACATCGCCGGCGCGCTGGCGGAACGCTCTCTGCTGCCCGAACCCGCCATCCTCCTTTCCGCAGACTGGGCCAAGGGCGCGCAAACGCGTCTCGAAGCCGAAATGGCCGCCAAGGCCGAACTGTCCGAGGCTATGGAAGCCTTCGGCCGGAACAAATCCTGACCCAGTTTCGTCCCGGCGGCGACGCCGCCGGAAAATGACATTCCCGCCTTATCCTTCGAGAGCCTCCGATGGTCCGCATTCTGGTCTTCCTGTTCGCCATCGGCCTTTTGGCCCTGGGTCTCGGCCTTCTGCTGGAACAGCCCGGCGCTCTTGTCGCTGACCTGGTTCGGCTATCGCATCGAAACTTCGCCGGTGGTCGGGATTGAGCGTGGTTGCGCTCACCGCCGTCGCGCTGTGGAGCCTTGTCAGCTTCCTTTTCAACTTTCCGAGCCTGCTCTCTCTCGGCGCCCGCGCCCGCAAGCGCGCGCGCGGCCAGGAAGCGCTTTCACGCGGCATGCTGGCCGCGGGACTGGGCGATGCGCGCAAGGCGCAAAAGGCGAGCAGAGACGCCAGAAAGCTGCTGCCGCATGAGCCGCTGACCCTGCTGCTTCAGGCGCAGGCCGCTCAACTCACCGGCGACCGCAGCAGCGCGGAACAGGCCTTCCGCAAAATGGCCGATCGCCCCGATACCAAATTGCTCGGGCTGCGCGGTCTGCATGCCGAAAGCCTGCGCCGCGGCGATCTCGACGAAGCGCATCAGATCGCGCTGCAAGCGCAGGATATAGCTCCGCTCGGCTGGTCCGGACAGGCTGTGCTCGACCGTTATGCCGAGCAAAAAGACTGGGATGCGGCGCGTCTTTGCGTGATGCAAAACCTGCGCGCGAAAATCGTCGATCCCGCTACCGCGACCCGCCAGAAAGCGGTGCTCGACACCGCCATCGCGCATGGATTGCGAGGCGAGCGACCCCGAACGCGCCATCAGGCTTTTGCGCGCGGCGGTCAAGAAGGCCCCCGATCTCGTTCCCGCTGCGGCTTTGCTGGGCCGGCTGCTGGCGCGCAAGGGCGACGCGCGCGGCGCCTCGAAAGTGATCGAGGCCGCCTTCGCCAGAACCCCGCATCCCGATCTGGCCCAGGCCTATATGGAAGTGCGGCAGGGCGATTCCGCCGCCGAACGGTTGGCGCGCGTCCAAAGCATGGCCAAACGCACGCCCAACGATCCCGAAAGCAGAATGCTGATCGCTACCGCCGCTCTGGGCGCGCGCGATTTCGCCGCGGCGCGCGCCGCCATGGCGCCCTTGGTCGCGGCGGGCGAACGCCCCACCGCGCGGATGTGCCTGATCATGGCGGAACTGGAAGACCGCGAACACGACGCGCAGGGTCTGGTGCGCGAATGGCTGTCGCGCGGCTCGCGCGCCCCGCGCGATGCGGTGTGGATCGCCGACGGCCAAGGGTCGAAACAATGGTCGCCCGTCTCGCCGGTGACCGGCAAGCTCGACGCCTATCGCTGGCTCCAGCCCGCGGAGCAATTGTCGGGACCGATCGAGGAGCCGCCGCCGGCCTATCAGCCGCCGCCGCCGCCACTCGCCGTCGAAACGCCCGCGCAGCCTGAGCCCGCGCCGGAGGCTCCGGCCAACGCCGAAATCCTCCAGCCCGAGCCGGTCGCTGAGGCGCCTCGCGCCTCCACTTCGCCGCGGCCAGTGGTTTTCCCCTTGCCGTCGCCGCCCGACGATCCCGGCCCGAAGCGTGAACATACGGACACCCGCCTGTTCTGATCGCTTTTCAGTCCTCCCACCTCGACAAGCCGCCGAAAACTCTGTATAGGCCCGGCTTCCTCTCAAATTGGGCGGATCGATACATAAATCGCGGCCGGACAAAACTCCGCGTCGCCAATTCACAACAGCGTCCCGAAACGCTCGCCGCAAGGCGGAACGGAGAATAAAGTGGCAGTCAATATCATCGAGCAGCTCGACGCCGAGCAGATCGCGAAGCTTTCCGCAACCAAGACCATCCCGGAATTCGACGCCGGCGACACCGTTATCGTCAACGTCAAGGTGAAGGAAGGCGACCGCTCGCGCGTGCAAGCCTATGAAGGCGTCGTGATCGCCCGCAATGGCGGCGGTCTCAACCAGAGCTTCACCGTCCGCAAGATTTCCTATGGCGAAGGCGTGGAGCGCGTTTTCCCGCTCTATGGGCCGGTGATCGATTCGATCAAGGTCGTGCGTCGCGGCAAGGTGCGTCGCGCCAAGCTTTATTACCTGCGCGACCGTCGCGGCAAATCCGCCCGTATCGCCGAGCGCATCGACACCAAATCCAAGGCCAAGGCCAAGGCCACCAAAGCCTGAGGAACGCCCCGCATGGGCCTCGATTCGCTTTGAACCTTTCGCGAGGGCCGGCCGTGCGCCGGCCTTTTCCCATTTAAGGGCCAATAGCTTAAGCCAAGCGTTTAAGTTGAAGATACGGGACGGGAACTTGCAGTCCGCCCCTTGTTCGAAGGCCCGCGAACTCTATGTCGATAATCATCAGCCCGGACGCAGGCATCCGCGTCCGCCGCGACAGGGACGAAAATCATGGTTGAGACCGCTGGCAAGGCCCGCACCCTTTACGACAAGATCTGGGACGACCATGTCGTCGACATCCAGCCGGACGGAACCGCCCTGCTCTATATCGACCGCCATCTCATTCATGAAGTGACCAGCCCCCAGGCCTTTGAAGGCCTGCGCCTCGCCGGACGCACGGTCCACGCGCCGGACAAGACCCTGGCTGTGGTCGATCACAACGTGCCGACCACCGACCGTTCGCTGCCTATCGCCGATCCGGAGAGCAAGGCGCAGGTTGACCAACTGGCGATCAACGCCCGCGAATTCGGCGTCGAATATTTCAACGAACATGACCGCCGTCAGGGCGTCGTTCATATCATCGGTCCGGAACAGGGCTTTACGCTTCCCGGCGCGACGATCGTCTGCGGCGACAGCCACACCTCCACCCACGGCGCCTTCGGGGCTCTGGCGCATGGCATTGGCACGTCGGAAGTCGAGCATGTGCTCGCGACCCAGACCCTGATCCAGTCCAAGGCCAAGAACATGCTGGTCAAGGTCAATGGCAGCCTGCATGACGGCGTCAGCGCCAAGGACATCACGCTGGCGATCATCGGCAAGATCGGCACCGCCGGCGGCACCGGCTATGTCATCGAATATGCCGGCGAAGCGATTGAAGCCCTGTCGATGGAAGGGCGCATGACGGTCTGCAACATGTCGATCGAAGGCGGCGCCCGCGCGGGCCTGATCGCGCCCGACGAGAAGACCTTCGCCTATCTGAAGGACCGCCCCAAGGCGCCGAAGGGCGAGGCCTGGGAGCGCGCGCTGCATTATTGGTCGCAACTCAAGAGCGATCCGGGCGCGCATTACGACGCCATCGTCGAACTCGACGCCGGCGATCTGCCGCCGCTCCTGACCTGGGGCACCAGCCCCGAGGACGTGGTGACCATTGACGGCGTCGTTCCCACGCGTCGAATCGGCCACGACCGAAGCCCAGCGCGCAAAAATCCAGCGTGCGCTCGACTATATGGGCCTCAAGGGCGGCGAAAAGCCGACCGACATCGAGATCGACCGCGTCTTCATCGGCTCCTGCACCAATGGCCGCATAGAGGACTTGCGCGCGGCCGCCAAGATCGCCGAGGGACGCAAGGTGTCGGGCCACGTCAACGCGATGGTGGTGCCGGGCTCGGGTCTGGTCAAGGAACAGGCGGAAGCCGAAGGCCTCGACAAGATTTTCCTGGCCGCCGGTTTTGAATGGCGCGAACCGGGCTGCTCGATGTGCCTGGCGATGAACCCCGACCGTCTGGCCCCGGGCGAACGTTGCGCCTCGACCTCCAACCGCAATTTCGAAGGCCGTCAGGGTTTTAAAGGCCGCACCCATCTCGTCTCCCCCGCCATGGCGGCGGCGGCGGCGATCGCGGGGCATTTCGTCGATTTGCGCACCTTCAACTGAGCAGGCGGGAACTTCATGGACGGCGACGAATTGCGCGCCCTGCAGGCGCCGCTGAAGGAAAAATACAAGGCGGATCAAAACTCCGCCTTGGTGACGCTCAAGGCGCAGGGCGACCTGTCCGGCGAGGGCCTCGCCTGCAAGGTCTCCACCTCGCGCGCCCTGATCGAAGCCGGGTTGCATCCGGCGACCGGCGGCAGCGGCTTGCAGGCCTGTTCCGGCGACATGCTGCTGGAGGCGCTCGTCGCCTGCGCCGGCGTCACGCTCAAAGCGGTGGCGACGGCGCTGGACTTCAAGCTGTCCGGCGGCGCGGTGCGGGCGGAAGGCGATCTCGATTTTCGCGGCACGCTCGGCGTGGCCAAGGACGCCGCCGTCGGCTTTACCGATATACGTCTGGTCTTCGACCTCGACACCGACGAACCGCAGGAGCGGATCGACGCCTTGACCCGATTGACGGAACGCTATTGCGTGGTGTTCCAGACGCTGGCGAAACCACCGAAAATCGCCCTGACCGTCAAGGCGGGGCGCTGATGGCAAGCATAAAGCCGCCAGCCGTCGACTGGATCGCGCGCAAGGCGCCGACCCTGGCCGAATTCGAGGCTTTGGCCGAGGTTGCCTATCGCCGACTGCCGCAGAGTTTTTTGGACGCCTGCGAAGGACTGGTGATCAAGATCGAGGATTTTCCCGACGAGGATACCCTGCTCGAATTCGAGGCCGAAACCGAATTCGAATTGCTCGGCCTGTTTCGCGGCGCGGGCCTGGCGCAGGTGCGGCGAGATGTCACACCGGACAATTTCCCAACATGGTCTTTCTCTTTCGCCGCCCCATTCTCGACACCTGGGCCGAAGGCGACGAGACGCTTGGCGACCTCGTGAAGCATGTGCTGGTGCATGAGATCGGTCATCATTTCGGCCTGTCCGACGAGGACATGGAGCGGATCGAACAAGAAGTGAACTGAAAACGGAGAGGCGCCATGGCGGCCAGTCCCACCGATATCACTTTCGACGTTGCGGCCGCGGATTTCCGCCTGCCGGCGACTGACGGCCGCAGCTATTCGCTGGACGATGTGGCGGGCCCAAAAGGGACGGTGATCGTCTTCATCTGCAACCATTGCCCCTATGTCATCGCGGTCATCGACAGACTGGTCGCGGACGCAAGAGTGCTGATGGGGGAAGGGTTTGGCTTCGCCGCCATCTGCTCGAACGACGCCATCTCCCATCCCGACGATTCCTTCGACAACATGAAGGCCTTCGCCAAGGCGCATGATTTCGCCTTCCCCTACCTGCATGACGAAACGCAAGCGGTGGCGCGGGCCTATGGCGCGGTCTGCACGCCGGATTTTTTCGGCTTCGGCCCTGACCGCAAGCTCAAATATCGTGGCCGTCTCGACGAAGGCCGCACCCAGGCGCCGCCGAAAAACGCGCGCCGGGAGTTGGTCGAAGCCATGCGCGCCATCGCTGCGACCGGCCAGATTCCCGATCAGACCCCGTCGATGGGTTGCTCGATCAAGTGGAAGGCGCGCTGAAATCGGCCTTCCACAGCGCCGATATGCCCTCGCGATAGGTCGGATAAAGCGGCTCGACGCCGAGCGCTTGTTTCATGCGGCGATTGGCGACACGCTTGTTCTCGCCGTAGAAACTGCGCGCCATCGGCGTGAGGTCGGCGGTGGCGAAATCCTGTTCGGGCGGCGGCGCCACGCCTAACAGGCCGGCGGCGTAGACGATGACATCCTGCGGCGGCGCCGGTTCATTGTCGGTGACATTATAGACGCCGCCCGGCGCCTCCCCGGCAAAACAGGCTGCGATCGCCCGCCCGATATCCTCGACATGGATGCGGTTGAAAACCTGCCCCGGTTTGATGAGCCGCCGCGCCTTGCCGGTCGCGCAGATTGACAAGGACATTGCGGCCCGGCCCGTAAATGCCCGACAGGCGCAGGATATAAAGCGTCTTGCCGTGATCCGCCGCCAGTTTCGACCCAGTCGCGCTCGGCCTTTACGCGCATGGCGCTGCGTGAGGACACCGGTTCGAGTTCGGCGCTTTCGTCGACCTCGCCGCCGCCCCGGTCGCCATAGACGCCAATGGTGGAAAGATAGACGATTTTTTTTAATCGGGGCGCGGCGGCGATTTCTGCCGCCAGTCGCCTGAGCACGGGATCGCCTTGCGCATCCGGCCCGGCGCTGACGAGCAAGGCGTCGGCCTCGGACAGCGCGGCCAGCAGGCGCGGATCGAGCTGATCCGCCGCGCTGTCAAAAGGCAGCAATTTGACGGGGCCGGAACCTTGCCCTTGCGGCGCGCGTCTGGTGGCGGTCACGGCGTCAAAAGCGCCCGCATGATGGGCGGCGTAATGCGCGGCGGTGTAGCCGAGGCCAAAAATCAGCAAATTCACGTTGAAAACTCCTGCATTGCCAAATCCCATTCCGCGCAGACCAGCAGGATCGCCTTCCTTCTGGCGCCGTGCGGAAAAGGCCAAGAATTTTTCGCGCGAGAGCAAGCGGGCCAGCGCCCATACCGCCATGCCGCGCACCAGCGGCGACGCATGATCGAGCCGCGCCGCAACAGCGGGGGCAAGGGAAACATCGCCGGAATTGCCAATGGCGAGCACCACATTGCGCAGAAAACGCGCGTGACCGATGCGCTTGACCGGTCCGCCCGCGAAAAAGGCGCGAAACTGCGCCTCATCCATCGCCACCAGACTCGCCAGCGAAGGGCGCAACAAGGTCTTCGCGTGCGTAAAACTTGGCCTCGCGCGCGGTTTGGGCGAATTTATTCCATGGGCAAACCGCGAGGCAATCGTCGCAGCCATAGATGCGATTGCCGATTTTTTCGCGATAGGCGAGCGGAATTTGCTCCTTGGCCTCGATGGTCAGATAGGAGATGCAGGCGCGGGCGTCGATCCGGTAGGGCGCGTCCAGCGCCCCCGTCGGGCAGGCGTCGAGACAGGCGCGGCACTGGCCGCAATGGTCGCTCTCGGCCGGGTCGGCAGGCAATTCCAGCGTGGTGAAAATGCTGCCGAGAAACAGCCAGGAGCCGAAATCGCGCGAGACGAGATTGGTGTGTTTGCCTTGCCAGCCGAGGCCGGAGGCGGCGGCCAGCGGCTTTTCCATCACCGGCGCGGTATCGACGAAGACTTTGACATCGCCCCCGGCGCCGGGTTTTTTCGCCTGCGCGAGCAGAAAAGCGGCGAGTTGCTTGAGCTTGCCCTTGACGACGTCATGATAGTCGCGATGACGGGCGTAGACGGAGATGTTTCCCGCCGATTTCGGCGGCGCCGCCAGCGGATCGGCCTCCGGGCCGTAATTCATGCCGAGCATGACGATCGACCGCACATCGGGCCACAATTTTTGGGGATCGGCCCGCCAGTCGGCGCGCTCCGATAGCCAGTCCATGTCGCCCTGGCGACCCTCGCCGAGGAAGGCGGCAAGCTGCGGCCGGCGCATGAGGAATGGCGTCAGGGCGCGCGATGCGGCAGGCGTCAAACCCCAGCCGTTGCGCCTCGGCGCGAAAAAGCTTCAGAAATCCACTTCCGAATAGAGCGGATTCATCGCGACGCCCGGCGCCCGGTCCGCCAGCAGCGACCGGAAGCTCGGACGGCTTTTCAGGCGCTGATACCATAGCTTGGCCGGCTCTTCCTCATCCCAGGGCGCGTCGCCGAGAAAATCGACGCAGGAGAGATGCGCGGCGGCGGCGAGATCGGCATAGGTCATCCGGTCGCCCGCCAGCCAGTTGCGTGTGGTCTCCAGATAGGAAACGTAGCGCAGATGATAGCGCAAATTGGCGCGCGCCGCGCGCACCGCGTCCATGTCCGGCGCGCCGCCGCCGATCTCGGTGGTGATGAAGCGCTTGTAGACCTTTTCGGTCACCAGCCAATTCGTGACTTCGGCGAAGAACTTGTCGTTGAACCACGAGGTCAGGCGGCGGGTCTCCACCCGCGCCACCGGCGAGGGCGGCAGCAGCCGATGATCGCCCAGCCTGTCGCCCAGCGTTTCGTCAAGCCATTCGGCAATCGCCGCCGCGCCCGGGATCACCAGCCCATTGTCCTCGACCAGAACCGGGGTCTGCCCGGCGGGATCGAGCAGCAGGAATTCGCGCCGCCGCTCATGCACGCGCTCTTCGATCAGTTCCACCTCGACGCCGTATTCGCCCAGCGCCAGGCGGACGAATCGCGAATGAGGGCAAAGCGGATGGTGATAAAGCTGCGGCATGCCTGATCTGTTTCGCCCGGCTGCGGAAACGAGCCGGGAATCCAACGTATAGAAGCCTCTTTTGGCGTGAACAAGGCCGCTTTTCAATCTCCACGGTTAAAAATGTCTTACGCGCGAAAGACGCTTGCTTGAAAAACAGAGTGAATTGCTCACGCGGGCGACGGCGGCTCTGTGGCGGTCTTTTCCGGAAACTCGCAGAGATCGGCGATGGGACAGACCACGCATAAAGGCTTGCGCGCCTTGCAGATATAGCGGCCGTGCAGGATCAGCCAGTGGTGGGCGTGCAGCAGGTATTCGTCGGGCACGATGGCCAGCAACCCGCGCTCGACCGCCTCCGGCGTCTTGCCTCGCGCCAGCGGAATGCGGTTGGAGACGCGGAACAAATGGGTGTCGACCGCGATGGTCTTTTCGCCGAAGGCGATGTTCAGGACGACATTGGCGGTCTTGCGGCCCACCCCCGGCAGGCTTTCCAGCGCCTCGCGGCTGCGCGGAACCTCGGATCCGAACTCCTCGATCAATTTGTGCGACAAGGCGATGACGTTTTTGGCCTTGTTGCGAAACAGGCCGATGGTGCGGATTTTTTCGCGCACCCCCTCCTCGCCGAGGGCGAGCATTTGCTGCGGTGTCGAAGCGACCGAGAACAGGTCTTTGGTCGCGCGGTTGACGCCGACGTCGGTCGCCTGGGCAGAGAGCACGACGGCGACCAGCAGGGTGAAGGGGTTCACATAGTCGAGTTCCCCCTTGGGATGTGGATCCTTGGCGGCAAAGCGCGCAAAAATCGCGCGGATGCGTTCGACTTCGGCGGCGGCTTTTTTGCCCTTGGCCGATTGTGCTTTTTGTGGGGTGGCTTTTTTAGCGATGGATTCGATCATGCGCCATTATGCGCAAAGTCGGCGCCGATTGGCGAGAAGGAGTGTCAAGGCAAGGAGTGTTCGCGCACCGTCATTGCGAGCGGAGCGAAGCAATCCACCTTACCACCAACCGCGAGCCATGGATTGCTTCGCTCCGCTCGCAATGACGTCCATACACGGCTGGAAATCTGCATCTTTTTTGGCTGGGATGAGAAGGGCCTTCTGGGCAAGGATTCGGCGCAATAAAAAAAGGACCGCCCAATGTGGTGCGGTCCAAGTCGTTCGGAGGTCGCCCAGGGAAAATTGGGCGCGTGACATAGTCACAAGTCTTATTTAACGGAATTGGCGTCCGGTGTTGTTGATCTGCCTCAAAATTGGTCACAGCGGCCTTTGGGGCAAAATGCCGCAGGGTCGCGAGTCAGGCTCCATGGTTTTGCTCGCGCTCGATCAACTGGCGCTTGCGCTCCATTCCCCAGCGATAGCCGGACAGGGAGCCATTGCTGCGCAACACGCGATGACAGGGAATGGCGATCGCCAGAACATTGGCGGCGCAGGCGCCCGCTACCGCGCGCAAAGCCTTGGGGGCGCCGATGCGCCGGGCGATTTCGGTATAGGTCGTGGTCGTTCCGGCCGGGATTTCGCGCAATTCGCGCCAAACCCGGAGCTGAAATTCTGTTCCCCTGATGTCGAGCGGCAGATCGAACTTGCGCCAAGGCGCCTCCACCGCCTGCTCGGCCGCATGAACCGCCTCCTCGAGGGAGGATGAAAGCGCCGCGTCTTCGCGGGTTCCGACCTCGATCAGCCGGTCGCGGGCAAAAAGAGCGCCAAGGTCGCGGATCAGGCGTTGCGGTTCGTCGCCGAGCAGAATGGCGCAAATGCCATGGGCGCCGCGCGCGACCAGCACCTTGCCCAATGAGGAGCGACCCAAGCGCAAAAGCGATCTCCGAACCGGCCTGGCGGTCGGAAATGATTTTCGGAGTTTTTTCCGACATTCCAGCGGCCCGTCCAAAATGAGTCGAGATGGAGAGAGATATAACCTCGGGGAAAGGGTCGGTCAACAATGATGCGGATCAAGAAGCGCCCTGCTCTTTTCGCAGGGGAGGTGCGCCGCCGCAATGAACGGGGCGCCTCCGATCACACCAGGGCGGCGTCGAACAGCGCGACGTCGTCGGCCCCTTGCGTCGCGGCCACGAAATAGGCCTCGGCATGGGGCAGCATATGCGCGGCGTAATGCCTGGCGAAACCGATTTTCGCGCGCAAAAAGCTGTCCTCATATTGGCCGGAGGTCAGCGCCTGCGACGCTTTGTTCGCCTGCGTGACGATGAGCCAGCCGCCAATGGTCAGGCCGAACAGATGCAGCAGCGGAACCGCGGCGGCGGCGGTGCGGACGGGATCGGCCGGCATGGGTTTCCAGCACCCAGGCGACCGCCTTTTCCAGCCGCGCCGCCGGACCTTCGAGGCCCTGCGCCAGACGGGCAATGTCGGCGTCGCTGGAGGCGGCAAGTTCCGCCGCCGTGGCGCGGATCATGGCGACCAGTTTGTTCGCCGCCGCGCCCCCGTCGCGGGCGATCTTGCGGCCGACCAGATCATTGGCCTGGATCGCCGTGGTGCCCTCGTAGATCGTGGTGATGCGGGCGTCGCGCAGATGCTGCGCCGCGCCGGTCTCTTCAATGAAGCCCATGCCGCCATGAACCTGCACGCCGGTCGAGGCGACCCAGATCGAATTTTCGGTGCACCAGCCCTTGACCACCGGAGTCAGCAGATTGACCAGGCTTTGCGCTGCGCGCGCCTCGTCCTTGTCGGGCGACTGACGCGCCACGTCCATCTTGCCGGCGGTGAAATAGGCCAGCGCGCGCATGGCCTCGATGAGCGACTTCATGTCGAGCAACATGCGCTTGACGTCGGGATGACAGGCGATGGGTTTGCCCGCTTCGGCGCCGAGCGGGCGGCCCTGCACGCGGTCATGCGCATAGGCGCGGGCCTGTTGATAGGCGCGCTCGGAAATGGCGACGCCCTCCAGTCCGACATTGAGGCGGGCGTGGTTCATCATCGTGAACATATATTCGAGGCCGCGATTGGGCTCGCCGACCAGATAGCCGACCGCCCCGCCCTTTTCGCCGAAGGACATGACCGCCGTCGGGCTGGCGTGGATGCCGAGCTTGTGCTCGATCGAGGCGCAGATCAGATCGTTGCGCGCGCCGAGCGAGCCGTCGGCGTTGACCAGGAATTTCGGCGCCACGAACAGCGAAATGCCCTTGACGCCGGCAGGGGCGTCGGGAAGGCGCGCCAGCACGAGATGGATGATGTTTTCGGCGACGTCATTCTCGCCCCAGGTGATGAAAATCTTGGTGCCGACGATGCGATAGGCGTCGCCGTCGGGAACCGCGCGGGTGCGCACGGCGGCGAGATCGGAGCCGGCCCCCGCCTCGGTCAGGTTCATCGTTCCGGTCCAGGTTCCGGCGACCATGTTGGGCAGATAGGTCGCCTTGAGCGCGTCGGAACCGTGATGTTCGATGGCGGAAATCGCCCCGATGGTCAGCATCTGGCACAGCGAAAACGCCATATTGGCGGATTTCCACATTTCCTGCACCGGGGTGGAGACCAGCGCCGGCAGGCCCTGCCCGCCAAATTCGAGCGACGCCGGCATGGCGTGCCAGCCGTTGTCGCAAAAGGCGGCTGAACGCCTCCTTGACGCCCTGCGGCGTCGTCACCACGCCGTCCTTGCAGACGCAGCCGGTCTTGTCGCCGGGCTGGTTGAGCGGCGCGAGCACGTCGCTGGCGAATTTGCCCGCTTCTTCGAGAATGGCCTCGACCAGATCGTCGGACACCTCCTCATTGCCCGGCAGGGCGGCGACATGGGCGAGGTCTCCGATTTCCCGCATGGCGAAAAGCATATCGCGAATGGGCGCTTGATAGGCGGTCATGACGGTCTCCGGTGAGCTTGACGGCAAGGCGCGCAGCAGCCACGCCATCCTATAAGAATTCGTTAAAGGGCTTTTCCCGCTCCCGGCCGCGTTAGGCAATCCCGACTATCGCCGCAGACGGGCAAGACCTCGGCGCGGGCTCGAGAAGCGGAAGCGGGCCTGCCGCCTTGGGGGCCGTCATTGCGAGCGGAGCGAAGCAATCCATGGTCCGCGTGGTTGACGGCAAGGTGGATTGCTTCGCTCCGCTCGCAATGACAGACCCCGAACAAAACGTCAGGAGTTGCTGAAATTGGGCGGGCGCTTTTCGACGAAGGCGTCCATGCCTTCCTTCTGGTCGTTCAGGGCGAACAGCGACTGGAACACCCGCCGCTCGTACAGCAGGCCCTGCGCCAGCGGCGTTTCGAACGCCACGTTGACGGCTTCCTTGTTCATGCGCGCCACCGGCAGGGACATGGCGGCGATGGCCGCCGCCGCCTCCATCGCCTCGTCCATCAGTCGCGCCACCGGCACGACGCGCGAGACGAGGCCGGAGCGTTCGGCCTCCTGCACGTCCATCATGCCGGCCGGTCAGGCACATGTCCATCGCCTTGGCCTTGCCCACGGCGCGGGTCAGGCGCTGCGAGCCGCCAATCGCCGGCATGACGCCGAGCTTGATTTCCGGCTGGCCGAATTTGGCGGTCTCGGAGGCGATGATGAAATCGCACATCATCGCCAGTTCGCAGCCGCCGCCGAGCGCGTAGCCGGAAACGGCGGCGATGATCGGCTTGCGGATTTTCGGCAACAGGTCCCACAGGTGAAACCAGTCGAGCCGATGGGTGTCCTGATAGGACAGGCTCTGCATTTCCTTGATGTCGGCGCCGGCGGCGAAAGCCTTTTCCGATCCGGCGATGACGATGCAGCCGATGTCTTCGCTGGCGTCGAAAATCGCGCAACGCGTCGGTGACGTCCTTGGCCAGCTGCACATTGAGCGCGTTGAGCGCCTTGGGGCGGTTGAGCGTGATGAGGCCGACGCGGCCGCGCTGCTCGACCAGGATGGTTTCATAAGGGGGAAGCGCCAGTTCGGTCATGGTTCAGGCCCCTTTCGCGGAACGGATGAAATTGATCACGCCGGAGAAATCCGCAGCCGCCGCCGCCGGAAGCGACAAAGGCTTCGTAAATCTCCGCCGCATGACGGCCGAGCGCCGTCTGCGGCGCCGGCGCCGGCGGCGGCTTCCTGCGACAGTTTGAGATCCTTCAGCATCAGCGCGCCGGCGAAACCGGGCTTATAGGCATTGTTGGAGGGGCTGGCGGGAACCGGGCCGGGAACCGGGCAATAGGAGGTCAGCGACCAGCATTGGCCCGACGAGGTCGAGGCGACATCGAACAGCGCCTGATGCGACAGGCCGAGCTTTTCGCCGAGCACGAAGGCTTCCGACACCGCGATCATCGAGATGCCGAGAATCATGTTGTTGCAGATTTTCGCCGCCTGACCGGCGCCGGCCCCGCCGCAATGCACGATCTTCTTGCCCATCGCCGCCAGGATGGGCTGCGCCGCCTTGGCCGCCGCGTCCTCGGCCCCGATCATGAAGGTCAGCGTGCCGGCGGTCGCGCCGCCGACGCCGCCCGACACCGGCGCATCGACCGAAAGCATGCCCGCCGCCGCCGGCCGCCTTGTGCGCGGCGCGGGCGCTCTCGATATCCACGGTCGAGCAATCGATGAACAGGCTGCCCGGCCTGCGCCGCCGCCAGCAAGCCGTCCGTCGCCGCTATAGGCTTCGATCAGGTGCTTGCCCATCGGCAGCATGGTGATGACGACGTCGGCCTCGCGCGCGGCGTCGGCGGCGCTTTCCGCAGGCACGGACGCCCAGCTCTTGCGCGCGCAAAACGGCTGTCGTTGAAAAGATCGAAACCGGTGACGTCATGTCCGGCGCGAACAAGATTGGCGGCCATGGGCAGGCCCATGTTGCCCAGACCGATGAAAGCAATTTTGGTCATGGATTTCCCCCTGTTTTGTTTTTGGTTCGGCTGTTATTTTGCATCGGCCAAAAGCTGGCGCGCCACGATGACCCGCATGATCTCGTTTGTCCCTTCGAGAATCTGATGCACGCGCAGGTCGCGCACGATCTTCTCGATGCCGTATTCGGCGAGATAGCCATAGCCGCCGTGCAATTGCAGCGCGTCATTGGCCGCCTTGAAACAGGCGTCGGTGGTGAATTTCTTCGCCATGGCGCAGAGTTTCGTGGCGTCGGGGTCCTTGGCGTCGAGCGCGCTGGCGGCCCGCCACAGGAAGGAGCGCGACGCCTCGATGTCGATGGCCATGTCGGCGAGGCGGAATTGCAGCGCCTGGAATTCGCTGAGGCTGCGCCCGAAAGCCTGACGGTCGGCCAGATAGGCGACCGCCTTGTCGAGCGCCGCCTGCGCGCCGCCGAGCGAACAGGCGGCGATATTGAGCCGCCCGCCGTCGAGGCCGGCCATGGCGAACTTGAAGCCCATGCCCTCCGCGCCGATGCGATTGGCCGCGGGCACGCGCACGTCCTCGCAGATCACCTGCCGCGTCGGCTGGGCGTTCCAGCCCATTTTCTTCTCGTTGACGCCAAAGGACAGGCCGGGCGTCCCCTTCTCGATCACAAAGGTCGAGATGCCGCCCGCGCCCGCGTCGGAGGTGCGCGCCATCATCACATAAATATCCGCCGCGCCGGCGCCGGAGATGAATTGCTTGACGCCGTTCAGCACATAGAAGTCGCCGTCCCTGACGGCGCGCATCTTCAGCGCGGCGGCGTCGGAGCCCGCCGCCGGCTCGGTCAGGCAATAGGCGCCGAGAATGCTCCATCGTGCAGAGTTTGGGAATGAATTTTTGCGCGCTGGGAGTCGTCGCCGAAGCGGTCGATCATCCAGGTCGCCATGTTGTGGATGGAGATATAGGCCGCGACCGCGGGGCAGCCGGTCGCCAGCGCCTCGAAAATCAGCGCCGCGTCGAGCCGGGTCAGGCCGGAGCCGCCGAAATCCTCGCGCATCGTAGATGCCGCCCATGCCGAGCGACGCAGCCTTGCGCAAAACATCGACCGGGAAATGCTTTTCCTGGTCCCATTCGATCGCCTTGGGCGCCAGTTCGCCTGGGCGAAATCGCTGGCCATGTCGCCTGATGGCGCGGTGGTCGTCGTTGAGCGCGAACAGGCGGAAAGCGTCATGCGTTGGTTGGTTCATTTCCTCGGGGCCTTTTTTGCGCGACCGTTTTTTGACAGAGGAGCCTAGCAGCATTGTCCAGAGAGAAAACCCGACAATAAGCAGGATCGATCTGCGAAATTGCGGCTACCACCGCGCGCGAAAAGGCTGGATTTCGCGGCCGATTTTGTCTTAAGGCAAGGCTCGGCGCACAGGCCGCAAGTTGGGGGACCGCATGAATTCAAACCCGGATGTGCTCATTGACTGCAGCGGCGGGATCGGCCGGATCACCCTCAATCGCCCCGAAAGCCTCAATGCGTTAACCTACCACATGGCGCGCAGGATCGCCGAAACGCTGACCCAGTGGCGCGACGACGATTCGGTCGGTCTCGTCCTGCTGCGCGGCGTCGGCGAACGCGCCTTTTGCGCCGGGGGCGACATCCGCCATATTTACGATGCGCTTGTCGCCGCCGATCCCTGGCCGATTGAATTTTGGCGCGACGAATATGCGCTCAATCTTCAGATCGCCAATTACCACAAGCCGATTGTCGCGGTCATGCACGGCATCGTCATGGGCGGCGGCATCGGCATCTCGGCGCACGCCTCCCACCGCATCGTGACCGAGACCACCTCCATCGCCATGCCGGAAACCAGCATTGGCTTTTTGCCCGATGTCGGCGGCAGCTATCTTCTGTCGCGGGCGCCCGGCGAAACCGGAACCCATCTCGCCTTGACCGCGGGCCGCGTCGCCGCCGCCGACGCCATTTACACCGGTCTCGCCGATGTCCACATCGCCACTGAAAACCTGGGCAGTCTGGAACACGCGCTAAGCGGACTGAGCGACGCGGAGGAGGTCAGCGACAGGCTGGAGATTTTGGCGAGCCCGGCAAAACCCGGCGTGCTGGCCGAAGCGCGGGCGTGGATCGACGCCGCCTATGGCGCGGACAGCGTCGAAGAAATTTGCGCCCGCTTGCGCACACACACCGGGCCGGGGGCGGAAAAGGCCCTGGCCCAGATCGAGGCCAATTCTCCGACCTCGCTCAAACTGGCGCTGCGCGCCTTGCGCGAAGGGCGACACAAGGAATTGGCGCCCTGCCTCGCCATGGAATTGAACATCGTCGCCCATCTGACGCGCAGCGCCGATTTCAGGGAGGGCATTCGCGCGGCGGTGATCGACAAGGACCGCAAGCCCCAATGGTCGCCGGCAAGGCTCGAGGACGTGACCGACGCGGCGGTGAAGGATTATTTTCAGCCTTGGGAATGACCGCCGAATATTTGCCACAAGCTGACGACCGCGCCTAATATCGGTCGCATGGAGCTTGACTGGAACGATCTGCAATATTGCCTGGCCGTCGCCCGCGAAGGCACGGTCTCGGCTGCGGCGAAGCGCATGGGGGTGGACCACGCCACCATCATCCGCCGGATCGACCGGCTGGAACTGGGTCTCGGCGCAAAACTCTTCGTGCGGCGCAAGACGGGCTATGAGGCGACCGAGGTCGGCCAGCGCGCCATGGCGCTGTCCGAGCATATCGAATCGGCAATCCTCAACGGTCAGGCCGAGATCAATGGCGATTGCACCCATCTGACCGAATCGGTGCGGGTCGGCGCGCCCGACGGCTTTGGCAGCTATTTTCTGGCGCCGCGCCTTGGCCCGCTGGCCGACATGCACCCGCAACTCGAAATCCAGATCGTCGCGACGGCGCGTCTGTTCAGCCTGTCGAAACGCGAGGCCGACATCGCCATCGGCCTGTCCATGCCGCAAGAAGGCCGGATCATCGGCCGAAAGCTGCTCGATTACCGCCTCTATCTCTACGCCTCGAAGGATTATCTCGCGTCAAAGCCCGAGATCGCGCGAAAAAATCCGATCTGCTGGGCCATCGCATGATCGGCTATATCAACGATTGCTGTTCACGCCCGAACTCGATTACCTGCCTACCATCCTGCCGTCGCTGAAACCGCAATTCGCAGCGCCAACCTGATCGCGCAATTAAATGCGACGCTGGCGGGAGTCGGCGTCGCCGTGCTGCCGCGTTTTCTGGCGCAGGGTTTTCCGCACTCGCGCCGATCCTGCCGGAAGAAATCATGATCCAGCGGTCGTTCTATCTGCTGATGATGACGACGGAAAACAATTCCCGCAGGTCCGCGCCGTCGCCGATTATGTTTACGCGCTGGCGGAAAAGGAACGGTCGCTGTTTCTGATGCGCCGTAGTGGACAAATCACACGTCGGCTACGGCAAAATCGTCGGAGAGCCTGCATACACCGTTGCCATTCTCGATCAAGGTGCAAAAGACGAACTGAAATTTATCATAACCGTGCACAAATCGCTCGTGTTTCTATATAAATTTATGACGTGACATTGGACGCGGCGGCTTGGTGAACACCGCAGGGAGGCTATTTTGACTTTTAATTTCTCAGTGCCCACACCCTCGGGTCCATTAGATTTTCAGGTTGAGCCGGGGGCA
Organism: uncultured Alphaproteobacteria bacterium; assembly: GCA_963813955.1. Classification (GTDB taxonomy): domain Bacteria; phylum Pseudomonadota; class Alphaproteobacteria; order Rhizobiales; family Beijerinckiaceae; genus Rhodoblastus. Next base: position 51,916 of record CAWFBN010000172.1, read on the forward strand.
TCGCTTTTGTTTGTGGGCGCAAACGGTGGCGGCAAGACAAGACTTGCTGTGAAAATCGAAATCGACCTCCAACACAAAGCCCACCGTATTTCAGCGCATCGCGCACTCAACCTCAATCCCTTGGTGCCAAAAATAAGCGAACAGGATGCACTTAGGGGCCTTACGATCGGTTCTCCCCAGAAGGGTTGGACGATCAACGACCGGGTCAACGGTCGCTGGGGACAAAAAGCCGCGATCTCACTACTGAACGATTACGACTTTTTGCTACAGGTTTTGTTTGCCGAACAGTCAAACACTGCACTGACGACACATAAGAATGCACGAGCGGGAAACGCCCAGCCCGCATTGCTTACGAAGTTTGAGAAACTCGTAGAAATTTGGGATCGTATCCTTCCGCACCGGAGGCTGAATGTAACTGGTGACGACATCCGCGTGTCGGCGACCTCATGAATCCCCTCATTTTGTCAGCGACTTAATTTTGCCACTGCGTTTTCGCGAAATGGTTTGTTAACGAATTGATTTTGCGGAATGCGGGACAATGCGGGCGACGGCTCATCGGCTTGAATTTATTGAAAACCATCTTGATTCCCTGTTCGGATCGGACCTGCACGCCAAGCGCGTCAGCTCTCTTTCTCACGGAGTGCTCGGCATTATGACCTGCGCGTCGCTGGCGGTCTCGGTCATCGGTCAGGCGCTGGCGCAGGCGCGCGGCAAGTCGGCCAAGCACGCGATCAAGCAGATCGATCGTCTCCTGAGCAACCGGGGGATCGACGTCTGGGCCATGTTCCCGCTCTGGATCAGCGACACGGTCGGCGGCCGCCGGGAACTCGTCGTCGCCATGGACTGGACCGATTTCGACGCCGACGATCAGACGACGCTGGTGTTCAGCCTCGTCACCACGCACGGGCGGGCCACGCCCTTGCTGTGGTTCTCCGTGTTCAAGGCGGAGTTGGCGGGAAAGCGCAACGATATCGAGGACATGTGCCTCAGTCGCCTCAAGGAGGCGTTGCCCGAGGGGACGAAGGTCACGATCCTCGCCGATCGCGGCTTTGGCGACGCCAAGCTGTTCCGCTTTCTGGGAGAACTGGGTTTCGACTACGTGATCCGCTTTCGCGGCGATGTCTTCGTGACTGCGGCGGACGGCGAAACCCGCCGCGCCGAAGACTGGGTCGGCGCCTTGGGTCGGGCGCGCAAGCTTGCGGACGCCAAGGTCTCGAAGGACAAGCAGCAGGTCGGCGCGGTGGTCTGCGTCAAGGCCAAGAACATGAAGGACGCCTGGCATCTGGCGGCGAGTGACGGGGCGGCGTCGCCGCGCGAGATCATCAACCTGTACTCTCGGCGCTGGACCATAGAGCCCGGCTTCCGGGACACGAAGGACCTTCGTTTCGGCATGGGCCTGGGCAGCGTGCGCATCGGCGATCCCTACCGTCGCGACCGTCTTCTGCTGCTCAACGCCATCGCCATCGTCCTGCTGACACTGCTTGGCGGCGCCGGCGAAGCGCTCGGCATGGATCGGTTGCTCAAAAGCAACACCGTCAAGCGCCGCGTGCATTCCTTATTTCGTCAGGGATGCCTCTATTACGACGCCATCCCAAACATGCCGGAACAAACCTTGTGCGCGCTCATGGAGCGTTTCCAGGCCCTATTCATGGAACACAAAGTCGCCGAAGCCGTGTTTGGAGTCGTTTGAAAAATGAGGGGATGCCTGAGGTCGGCGAACGGGTACAACTTCGGAATATGACGCCGCTGAGATGAGCGATGGCGAGCGTGCGATTTTCTATCTGATCGGGCAAACCCTCGCGGCACAACCGAGCACGCTCATTATCTTCGATGAACCGGAATTGCATATTCATCGGTCGATCATGTCACGCCTTTGGGACGAGCTCGAAGCCGCCCGACCAGATTGCGGCATGGTTTTTATTTCCCACGATTTAGAATTTGTCGCGTCGCGCAAAGGAGAAAAATACGTCCTGAGCGATTTTAGCCCTACTAACGGGTGGACTATCGAGGCGGTCCCAGATAACACAGGCTTCACAGAGGACACGGCAACACTCATACTTGGTAGCCGCAAGCCTGTACTTTTTGTTGAAGGAACTGGCCGAAGTCTCGATCAGGCCATTTATCGTGCTTGCTATCCAAGCTGGACTATCATCCCGCGCGGTTCTTGCGAAGAAGTCATCCACGCCGTGGTTTCCATGCGCGCTAACGCTGCGCTAACGCGGGTGACCTGCGCTGGCATCGTCGATGCCGACGCGTACGACGCCAACGACATGCAATTATTGCAGGACATGGGCATTGCCGTTTTGCCGGTGTCGGAGATCGAAAACCTATTTCTTCTGCCCGGCGTGATCAAGGCGATCGCAGCGGCTGAGTGCTACAGCGGCAATGCCATCGATGCCAAAGTCGCTTCAATTTTCGATGAACTTTTTAACCACGCGTCCAACCCCCATAATCAGCTTCCTGTCGTAATGCGGTATTGCCGCCGGAGAATTGATCGCACGCTCAAGAAAATCGATCTTAGCGGGGCTGCTGACGCACCAACCCTCGCGTCAGACTACTCAAAAGAAACCAGCGCTCTCGACGTACTCGTACTCGCAAAGCTTGCTACCGATAGCATTAATAAAGCGATTGTTGAAAAAAACTGCTCAGAACTTCTAAAATGGTATGACAATAAAGGAATTTTAAGTATTGCTTGCAAGGCTAAGAACACCAGCAAGCCTCAGTTCGAGCAATGGCTCGTGCGAGCATTGCAAAACAACACCGTACCTAACCTTTCTCAAGCTATTCGAATGGCACTGCCTACAGTTGTGGCAATCTGACGCGAGCTCTGACAAGCCGTCGCGAATGTAACACCGTAGCCGGAACCGAACGTAGTTCAGCTCTTCGCGAGGCCTCGGGCAGGAGAAGCGTCGCCCTCAGTTCATCGTCGGAATCACAAAACTCGCGCCATCCTTGACGCCCGACGGCCAGCGCGAGGTCACCGTCTTGGTCTTGGTGTAAAAGCGCACCGCGTCGGCGCCGTGCTGGTTGAGATCGCCGAAGGCTGAGCGTTTCCAGCCGCCAAAAGTGTAATAGGCGATCGGCACGGGGATCGGCACGTTCACGCCGACCATGCCGACATTGACGCGCGAGGCGAAATCGCGGGCGGCGTCGCCGTCGCGGGTGAAAATGGCGACGCCATTGCCATATTCATGGTCATTGGACATTTTCAGCGCCGATTCATAATTCGCGCTCGAACAACCGAAAGCACCGGCCCAAAAATTTCTTCCTTGTAGATGCGCATGTCGGCGGTGACGTTGTCGAACAGGCAGCCGCCCATGTAAAAACCGTTTTCGTAGCCCTGCATCTTAAAACCGCGTCCATCGACCAGCAGCTCGGCGCCCTCCTTGACGCCAATGTCGATATAGGACTTCACCTTGTCGAGATGGGCGCGCGTCACCATCGGGCCGTAATCGGCGGCCAGATCGGTCGAAGGCCCGATTTTCAGCGCCTCTACGCGCGGGATCAGGCTGCTTGACCAACTCATCGGCGGTGGCTTCGCCGACCGGCACCGCGACGGAAATCGCCATGCAGCTTTCGCCCGCCGAGCCATAGCCGGCGCCGATCAGCGCGTCGACGGTCTGGTCGATATCGGCGTCGGGCATGATGACCATGTGGTTCTTGGCCCCGCCAAAGCCTGCACGCGCTTTCCCATGCGCCGTGCCTCGCGCATAAATATATTCGCCGATGGCGGTGGAGCCAACAAAGCCGATGGCCTTGATATCCGGGTCGTCGAGAATGGCGTCGACCGCCTCCTTGTCGCCGTTGACGACATTGAGAATCCCGGCGGGCAGGCCAGCCTCGATCATCAATTCCGCCAGCCGCAAAGGCACGCCCGCGTCGCGCTCGGAGGGTTTTAGAATGAAAGCGTTGCCGCAAGCGATGGCCGGCGCGAATTTCCACATCGGAATCATCGCCGGAAAATTGAACGGCGTGATGCCAGCGACGACGCCGAGCGGCTGGCGCATCGAATAGATGTCGATGCCCGGCCCGGCGCTGTCGGTATATTCGCCCTTGAGCAGATGCGCTACGCCGATGCAGAATTCCGCCACTTCCAGGCCGCGCTGGATGTCGCCGTTGGCGTCGGGAATGGTTTTGCCATGCTCACGCGCCAAAAGTTCGGCCAGCGGGTTCATGTCGCGGTTGAGCAATTCGACGAATTTCATCATCACGCGGGCGCGTCGCTGCGGATTGGTCGCCGCCCAGGCGGGTTGGGCCGCCAGCGCATTCTCCACCGCGCCGCGCACCTCCGCCACTGATGCCAGCGGCACGCGCGAAATCACATCGCCGGTCATCGGCTCATAGGCGTCAACGAAACGGCCGGACGTCCCCTTGACGTGCTTTCCGCCGATGAAATGCGTCAGTTCGGTCGTCATGGTTTCCATCCCCT
>CAWFBN010000173.1:0-13259 GCA_963813955.1 uncultured Alphaproteobacteria bacterium
GCGCGACATAGTTCGAGGCCGATGCCGACACCCTCGGCAAAACCGACCGGGGGCTGGAGCAGCAGGCGTTGTTCGAGCGTCTGTCCGCGATAATAAGGCATGACCAGATAAAGACTGCTGCGGCGCTCGGGCGGCAGATCGATATAGCCGACCGTCCAGCGACTGCGCACCGTGGAGCCAATCCACGCCTCGCGCAGAAAACCGGCGCGAAAAACCTGATCCTGCGCCATCGCGGGCAAAGGGAATTTGAGCACGACCTGACGGTTGTCGGTCGTGTCGCGCGCCAGTTTCAGCAAGGTGTAGCGGCTGCGGTAAAGGGTGCGCCCGACGAGGAAGCCGTCCAGAATGTCGCCATCCTGCGGCGGCGGGCGCAAGGGCAGTTCCGCATAGACGGCGCCGACATCGTCGAATTGCGGCTCGGGGACGGCGCCGATGTCGATCACCACAGCGGTCGCCGCGACGCCCGCCTCCGCGACGGCGCGCTGCGCCAAAGACTTCAGCGTCGAGATCGAGCGACAGCAACTGGTTCAGGCGCGCAGGCGTCAAATGCGCGGCAAAGCCGGGACTGATCAGGATGAAACGATCGGAAATTTCGGCGTCCACGTCCCGGAAATCGGCCTGCACCAAGGTGTCAGCCCCTAAAGCGCGCGTGAGCACGGCGTCGCCCGCGCTCGGCCGGAGATGATCGTTGGTCAGCGCCTCTACAACGCCTTGGCGTTGGCGATAGACGCGGCAATCTCCGATGTGGATCACCCCTATTTTTTTTGACGCGCCGAAAATCACGGCGCTCAGCGAAGCCGCCATCCCGGCTCGCTCAGGATCGCGACGCGATTGACTGCACAGCCAGGCGTTGACGCTCGACAACGAACGCCCCGCCGCCGGGCCGGCGCCCAAGGTGCCCGGCGCTCCGAAATAGCCTTCGGCAAACCCGAGTGCTGCGATTTGCGCAGCTTCCATCGCCGCCCGGCCCGCGCCGACGCCCTGCGACATCACGGCCAGCGCGCCCCGGCGCGGGGCGCCAAAGTTTTCGCCGCGATAGATGGCGTGAAATTCCGCGCTTTCGGCGGCCGGATCGGCGGCGGCCATGCCGATGGTCAAGCTCCAGCCGGCGGCGCTGAGGGGCTGGGCGCTGGCGCTCATTTCATCTCGCTGCCGGAAAGATCATGACCGCCATTCCTGAAACGAAAAAGGGAAAAGCGAAGGGCCTGCGCCCTTCGCTATGCTTGTTTTTTACAAAGATCAGGCGCCGCTGACCTCCATGTCCTTTTCGATGCCGAGCAGGGTCTGCGGGGCGCGGAATTTCAGGATGAAGAACCAGATCGCTCCCACGACCATATAGGCCAGGAAGATATAGGGCAGCAGGTTCATCGGATAGGCCGGGACCGGATAAAGGCTGCCGATCACCGAGGCGACCATCAGCACCACGCCAAGCGCGCCAAAGAACCAGTCCTTCGCCGTCGCAAGTCCGAGTTTCCTGAGATAGACCGGCGCGCAGATCGAGCACATCAGATAGACCACGATGAAGCCGAAGGACGCGATGGTGCCATACCAGCCGAACGCATCCGTCTCGGAGCCTGCGCCGGACAGCGCCGCGCAAACCACGAAGTTGATGACCGCGCCAACCGCCAGGGCGACATGCGGGGTCTTGTGGGAGCCATGCACCATGCCCATCGACTTGTGCACGAATTGATAGCGGCCCATCGAGAACAGCATGCGGCCGAAGGCGTTGAGCGAAGCCAGCGCGCAGGCGAAGGAACTGATCGCCGCGCCGAAATAGACGAAGGCGGTCAACAAGGGGCTTTTGCCGGTCAGGATGTCGGCCAGCGGCGCGCTGCTCGCTGCGAGCTTGGTCGCATCGTCGTCGAAGCCCATCATGATGACATAGCTGGTGAAGATGAAGAACAGGCCGGCGGAAATGGCCGTCCAGTTGATCGCCTTGGGGATGGTGGTGGTCGGATCGCGGGTTTCCTTGCCCAGCGTCGCGGCGCTCTCAAAGCCGACGAAGGCGAAGATGGCGAAGACGATGGCTTGCGGAATGGCCTTGAGATCAAGCCCTTCCATCGACACCTGCTTGGCGTCGATATGGAGGCCAAATTGCATCAGGACGCTGATGCAGACGAAGAGGATGATCGCCATCGACACCGCTTCGAGGCTGAGGCCGATGCGCGAGGAAATGCGCATGTCGCGCGAGGAGAGCAGCCAGATCAGGGCGGAGACGATGGCGTAAAGCGCCAGCGTCGGCGGAACGAAAGTCACGCCCAGCCCGGTCAGCATGGTCTTGATGAAGATCGAGGTGGCGACGGTCAGCGCCATGGCGGTGGTGAGATAGGCGGCCAGCATGGCCCAGCCGGTCAGCATGCCATAGGACGGGCCGAGGCTGCGCGAGACGTAAAGAAAGAACGACCCGGCGGAGGGGATTTTCTGCGCCAGCTTGCCGACATTGACGCCGACGACCAGCATGGCGATGGTCGCCAGCAGGAAGACGAACCACGAACCGGTTCCCGCCGTGCCCGCGACCACCGCGATGGAGAGCGCGGGCGTCAGGGTCGGCGACACATTGGCCACCGACTGCCCGATGGTTTCGATAAACGACAAACTGTCCTTGCGAAGCTCTGTCATCAAGTTTTTCCTTAACTTTCGTTTCAAATCACGCCAAAAAAGCTGGTCGCAATCGATCTTGACGGGATGGCGGCTTGAGCGAAGTGCGTAATTACACGCAAAGATGGGCGGACGCGCTCAATGCGCCACAATGGCGTAAGCTTCGATTTCAACCTGTTGCCAGGGGCGCATGAAGCCATCGACCTGGACAAGTGTGCTCGCAGGGCGAATGGCGCCGAAGATTTCGACATGAGCGCCGGCGACGTTCCAGGCCTCGTTGATATCCTTCACATAGACAACGGTTCGAACGACGTCTGACCATGCCGCGCCGGCGTCAACGAGCGCCTTTCCGATCATCGCCAAAGCCGCCCTGGTCTGGGTGGCGACATCGCTCTCCTCGTGTCCCGCGGGAGCGCACGTTCCCGAAACGTGAACGTGGTCGTTCACCCTCACGGCGCGCGAATAGCCGAACACCGCTTCGAAAGCGCCGCCGGACGATGCGGCGGTCATCAACTCTGGTTTTCAATGGACTGGATGGCATGGGGCTTCCTTCTGGGTTTTGTGGTTCAGCGAGCGGCCGGCCTAGAGCCCGGCCGCGTCGCGCAGGCGGTACCAGGTTTCGAACGCCGAACTTTGCGGCGCGACGAACTGGAAGGGATGGCTGGGAAAGGAAATATCGTCGAAGGCCGTCCGACCTTCCGCTTCGCCAAGGATCTGCAAGGCGATCTTGTGGCCGAAGTAGGGGTTCGAGGCGAAACGCCGGTGCCGCAATAACCCATCGCGAAGTAAATCCCGGCCGACGTCCTGCCGAGATGCGGGAGTTCGTCGAACGTATAGCCGATCTGGCCGGACCAGCCGTGGGTGACCTTGAACGGCGCGAGCTTGGGAAACGTGCGCAGCAGGTCTTTCGCGAGATGTGAATAGGCGGCGGGGGAAGTTTGATCGACCAGATGCGCCATCCGGCCGCCCCAGACGATGCGATTTTCGTCCGGGACATGCCGGAAATAGGAGAAGGCGCGATTGGTGTTGCCGTACATTCTGCGAGTTGGCATCAACTCGTTGAGAAGGAACGCTTTCCGGCAGTGGCGCCGTCGCGATCACGGCCGATCCCACGGGAACCATCCGGCGATCGAAATAGCGGTCCAGATGACGCGTATAGCCATTCGTCGCGACGATGACATGGCGCGCCCGCACGGGCCTTGCGAGGTTTCGAGGTTGAAGCCGTCTCCCTCTGGGACGATCGCTGCAACCGGCGTCATGTCGATCACCGAACCGCCCAGCTGCTCGACCCGCTGCAACAAGCCTCGATGATAAAGTCCCGGGTGTAGCCCGGCGTCGCCCGGCAAGACCGATCCGCCATGAAACAGGTCGCTGCCGATATTCCTTGTGCTGTTCGCCGCGGGAGACGGCATAGGCTTCAACGCCGACAACGCGCCGAAGAAGTCGTCCATGTCGCGCGCCATCGCTTCATAATGCTCCGGCCGCATCGCGCCGCGGAAGCGACCACACCGGGGCTGGGCAGTCGATCCCTTCACTTTCGATCAGGTGCGCGATGTAGTCGAGCATCGGCAACTCCCTCCTTGAGGAGAGCCGTCGCTTTGGCCGCGCCGCGCAATTCGATGAGCCGCTTGACCCGGAATTTCTGATTGCCGCTGCCGATCTGACCGCCGTTTCGCGTGCTCGCGCCAAAACCCGGCGCTTCGCGGTCGAAAACCGCGACCGTTCGTCCATGACGAAGCAGGGTCAAGGCTGCGGAGAGACCCGTAAAGCCGGATCCAACAATCGCCACATCGACGCTGGCCGGCTGCTGGCGGATTTCCGTGCATGGCGGCGCCGCTTCCCACCAGACGGGACTGTTCTTGAATTCAGCCCGGCTGTCCGGCTTTCCGCCTTGGGCAAGGTTTTCCAAACTCAATCGCTCGGCAACCATTGGCGCACCCTTGCTCGATCCATCCGCTCTCATGTTTCATTTAATACAAATAAATTGCATATCATGCAAGATATCTATTATTGAATGCCGCAGATGGACGGCGAGGGATCAGCCGTCGCAAACAGAGGGCGTGAGATGCTGCATTGATCGACGAGCGAGCGCGATTAAGCCAGGATAGTTTGAAAGCGCCGGGCACGACCGATATCGGCGTCGCCAAGGCCTTTCTCGAAAAGCACAGAATCGCTACGTCCTCGCGCAATTCGTCGACATTCATGGCTCGGCCAAGGGCAAGTCGGTTCCTGTTTCGCACCTTGAGGACATACCGACGACCGGCGCCGGCTTTGCCGCTGGCGGCGTCTTCGGTCTCGGCCTGGGGCCGCATGAAGGCGAGTATATTGTGGTCGGCGACCTGACCACCTTGACCATCCTGCCCTGGGCGCCGGGCTATGCCCGCGTCATGGGATCGGGCACGGTAAACGGCAAGCCGCATGCGCTCGACCCGCGCAACATTCTTGCTCGGCAGGTCGAGCGCCTAGCTGAGCGGGGCTGGGTTTTCAACGCGGGACTTGAGCCGGAATTCAGCCTGTTCCGACGCAGGCCGGATGGATCCATCGGCCCGATGGATGAAACCGACACATTGCAGAAACCCGCCTATGATTATCGCGGCCTGGCGCGCAACAGCGTCTTCCTCGATCGTCTGACGGAAACGCTTCAGGCGGTGGGCGTCGACGTCTACCAAATCGACCATGAAGACGCCAACGGCCAGTATGAAATCAACTTCCGCTATGCCGATGCGATGGCGACTGCCGACAATATTCACTTCTTCAAGATGGCGGCCGGCGAAATCGCCCACCAGCTCGGCGCGGTCTGCTCGTTCATGCCAAAGCCGCGCTCCGACACGACCGGCAATGGCATGCATGTCCATTGCTCCATGGCCGACGCCGAAGGCCGAGCAATCTTTTCCAGGACAAGACCGATCCCTCGGGCATGGGCCTGTCGAAGATGGCCTATCATTTCCTCGGCGGCTTGCTTCACCACGCGCGTCCGTTGACCGCGCTCCTCGCCCTTTCGGTGAATTCCTACAAGAGGCTGGTGACCGGCCGCACGATTTCCGGCACGACCTGGGCGCCGGTGTTTGTCGCCTATGGCGATAATAATCGCTCGGCGATGGTGCGCGTGCCCTATGGCCGCCTCGAAGTTCGCACCGGCAATTCCGGCATGAACCAATATCTGGCGACCGCCGCGATCATCGCCGCCGGCCTCGATGGCATCGACCGCCAACTTGATCCGGGCGCGCCGCATAACGTCAACTTTTACGCGCTGAAGCCCGAGGAGGTCAGCGCGATGGGAGTGGGAGGCCTGCCGCGCAATCTCCAGGAGGCCATTGACGAACTGGCGGGAAGCGAACTCTTCAAGGAACAGATCGGCACGGAATTTCTTAAGGAATTCATTGATCTCAAACAGGCCGAATGGACGGACTATCACCTCCATGTCTCCGATTGGGAACTGCAGCGCTACCTGACTTTTTTCTGATCAGCGCGAGATTTCCTTTTTCAAATCCCTCATCAACAGGAGCGCGCCATGTGCGGCATCGCAGGTCTTTTTCAAAGACCGTCAACTTGAACCAGACCTCGGCGGCATGCTCGAGGCCATGACGGCCACCCTCTGTTCGCGTGGTCCGGATTCGGCCGGATTTGCGATCTATGGCGAGGGCTCTTCCGGCCAGTCGAAATTGACCGTTCGCATCCCTGACGCCGCCGTCGATTGCGAAGCAATCATCGGTCGAATGGTTTCGGCTCTCGGCATTGATGTCGATGTGACTCGCCGCGACACCCATCTTGTGCTCATGGCGCCGACCGGCGTGATGCCCAAGGTTCGCGCATGGCTGGATCAGAACGCGCCGGACGTCACCATCGTCAGCGAGGGTACGCGGATGGAGGTTTACAAGGGCGTCGGCTATCCGACTGATGTCGCCAAGCGCTTCGGCTTGGCCACCATGGGCGGCACGCACGGCATCTGCCACACGCGCATGGCCACAGAATCCGCGATCACCATCGACGGCGCCCACCCCTTCACAACGGGCGCGGATCAATGCCTGGTGCATAATGGGTCCATTTCCAATCATGCGTCACTGCGTCGCTCGCTGCTGCAGGATGGCATTCCGGTTCGCACCTTGAACGACAGCGAAGTTGCCGCTGGATATTTGTCGCGCGAAATGCGCGCCGGCAGGTCGCTGGGCGAAGCCCTCGAATCCGGTCTTTCGGATCTCGACGGCTTTTATACCTTCGTCGTCGGCACGAATCCGGCTTCGGCGTTCTGCGCGATCCGATCGCCTGCAAGCCGGCGGTGATGGCGGAAACCGATCGTTATGTCGCCTTCGCCTCGGAATACAAGAGCCTGACCGGCCTGCCCGGAATCGACAACGCGCGCGTCTGGGAGCCCAAGCCCGCGACCGTCTATTTTTGGGAGCGTTGAGTGATGAAAATATTCGACATCGCCAAACAATCCGTCCGCGACGTCAATCGCGCGCTGCATGACCTGAGGCCCGACACGAACGAAACACATTGGCGGATCGTCAATTCGTCCGGCGAACATTCCCTTGCGGTCGGCGCGGACGCGCCAATCGATATCGATATCGAGGGGCACGTCGGCTATTTCTGCGGCGGCATGAACAAGCTCGCGCGTCTTTCGATTTCGGGTAACGCCGGGCAAGGTGTCGGCGAAAACATGATGTCCGGCTCTATTCATGTGAAAGGCGACGCCAGCCAATCAGCCGGCGCCACGGCGCGCGGCGGCCTACTGGTGATCGACGGCAACGCCTCGGCGCGATGCGGCATTTCGATGAAGGGCGCCGACATTATCGTAAAGGGCGACATCGGCCATATGTCGGCTTTCATGGGCCAGACGGGACGCCTCGTCGCCTTCGGCGACGCCGGGGAAGCCCTCGGCGATTCGCTCTATGAAGCCCGCCTTTATGTTCGCGGCGCCGTCGCCAGTCTTGGCGCCGACTGTATCGAGAAGGACATGCGCGACGAACATCGCGCCGAACTTTTCGAACTGCTGACCCAGGCCGGCGAAGCCGGCGCTGTGGATGTTTCCGCGTTCCGCCGATACGGCTCGGCGCGCCAGCTTTACACCTTCAATATCGACAACGCGGGAGCTTATTGATGACCGGACACGACACGAGATGGGTCCACACCCCGCCCCGCAAGTCGGCCACTTTCGACGACGCCTCGCTCGCTGAAATTCGCCGCGCCGCGACGACCGGAATTTACGACATTCGGGGCGGAGGCGCCAAGCGCAAGCTGCCGAATTTCGACGATCTGCTTTTCCTCGGCGCGTCAATGTCGCGATACCCGCTCGAAGGCTACCGGGAGAAATGTTCGACCGACGTCATTCTCGGCAATCGCTTCGCCACCAAGCCAATTCATCTCGAAATTCCGATTACCATCGCCGGAATGAGCTTTGGGTCGCTTTCCGCCAACGCCAAGGAAGCGCTCGGACGTGGAGCGACCATGGCGGGCACCTCGACGACAACGGGCGACGGCGGCATGACTCCCGAAGAACGCGGACATTCGCAAACGCTGATCTATCAATATTTGCCGTCGCGCTATGGCATGAACCCGGACGATCTGCGCCGGGCCGACGCCATCGAAATCGTGGTCGGACAGGGCGCCAAGCCGGGTGGCGGCGGCATGCTGCTGGGCCAGAAGATTTCCGATCGCGTCGCCGAGATGCGTTCGTTGCCCAAGGGAATCGACCAGCGCTCGGCCTGTCGCCATCCCGACTGGTCGGGCGCTGACGATCTGGAGATCAAGATCAACGAGCTTCGCGAACTGACGAATTGGGAAAAGCCGATCTATCTCAAGATCGGCGCCAGCCGCCCCTATTTCGACGTTGCTCTTTGCGTCAAGGCGGGCGCCGATGTGATCGTCCTCGACGGCATGCAGGGCGGGACGGCGGCGAGCCAAGACGTGTTCATCGAACATGTCGGCATTCCGATTCTCGCGGCGATCCGCCCCGCCGTGCAGGCGCTGCAGGATCTCGGCATGCACCGGAAAGTTCAGCTCATCGTGTCGGGCGGCATCCGCAGCGGCGCCGACGTCGCCAAGGCTTTGGCGCTGGGCGCCGATGCTGTCGCGATCGGCACGGCCGCGCTCGTCGCCATTGGCGACAATGATCCGAAATGGGAGGCGGAATATAATGCGCTCGGCACGACCGCCGGCGCCTATGACGACTGGCATGAAGGACGCGATCCGGCGGGCATCACGACGCAGGACCCTGCATTGTTCAGCCGCCTCGATCCGGTTCTTGCGGGCCATCGGCTCTCCAACTACCTGAAGGTCCTGACGCTGGAGGCGCAAACGATCGCGCGGGCTTGCGGCAAGAGCCATTTGCTCAATCTGGAGCCGGAAGATCTTTGCGCGCTCACTATCGAGGCGGCGGCCATGGCGCGTCTGCCCCTGGCGGGCACAGAATGGATTCCCGGGCAAAACTTCTGACCCAAATCATCGCGATTCAGGCTCGTGTCGCAAGGCGCGCGCCTGAATCAATCGCCATAGATAATGATCGAAATAAATTTGATCTGCTCGTCGATCAATTTTTCCGGCCCATGTTCGACCGCGCCGGAAAAGGTGAAGGCATCGCCGGGCTCGATCAGATAGGTCTTGTCGCCAAACCGATAATCCATCCGGCCCGATAACATGTAGATGAACTCGGTGCCCGGATGGGCGAAGCGGGGATAGCCTTCGCTGTTCTGGCCCATTTCGATGAGGAAGGGCTCAAAAGTCTTTTTCGGCCCGCGCTCGTAAGACAGCAATTTATAGGAATGGCCGTGCTTGGTGCCGGTTCGCACGACCTCCATTTGCATCGACTGCTTGATCAGTTGCGCAAAACCGGCGCCGGCTTCGATTTCCTGAAACAAGCTCGACATGTTCATGCCCAAGGCATGGCAAACGCGTTCGAGAGCTTCAAGACTGGCCGTCGCATGTCCGGTCTCGATGCGGCTCAACATCGCGCTCGAAATGTCGGCGCCCGACGCGAGGTTGCTCAGGGTCAGGCGATTGGCGATCCGTTGCCGCCGAATGACTGCGCCGATCTTTTGCTCGATCGGAACCTTGGCAAATTCGGTCAGATCGTCGAGCGCCTGCCGCTTGAAGGCGACTTCGCCGACGGCGGCGACTGCAGCGTTTGCGACGACTTCGCCCTTCCGTTTGCGAACTGAGCGCATGAAATGTCTGACCTCACGTTGCACTGACGCCGATAAAAGCGCCGATGAGAACAACGACGCCCAATGAACATTTAGCACAATTGGCGCTAAATCGTTTGTTTCCCAACTGCAGACAAATTATTTCACGGCTCTCAAGCGGCGTTCGCGCGCACTTCTTGATGAGACCATGCAGTCATGCCGCCAATTTGATTTGGCTCTCCTGCCCTCCAAGGCATTTTAAATGATAATCGTCGTCGGTAAAATATTTTCGAGATTACGGGAAGGACTGCGCCGCGTCCAATGAGCAAATCACCCACAAAGCCACGTTTTTGCGAACCACGGGGAAATCTGCCCCCGGTCGCGCGGCGGCGCAGGATATGGCAAAGCCCCATTGACGCGACCGGCGCGCGTCGCTAAATAGCTAGACAGGCTAGATTGATTGGAGCGCATCATGGACTGGCAACTGCAAGACGCCAAGAACCAATTCTCGAAACTCGTCCAGAGCGCCCGCACCCAAGGCCCGCAAATCGTCACCGTGCGTGGCGAACGCGCGGCGGTCGTGCTCTCGGCCAACGATTATGACGCGCTGCGCGCCAACCGGCCAACGCTCGTCGATCACCTGTTGTCCGGCCCAACTTGGGACCAAGAGCTCGTCGACGCCGTTTCGCAACGGGAAAAAACCCCCGGTCGGGACATCGCCTTCTGATGTATCTCGTCGACACCAACGTTGTCTCCGAAGCGCGGCGCGGCGCGCCCGAAGCGGTCCGCTGGCTGCGCTCGGTCGATCCCCTCGCCGTTCATCTTAGCGTCATCACCCTCGGCGAAATCATGCGCGGCATCGCCTTGAAGCAGAAAGCCGATCCCCGCGCCGCCGCGCATCTGGCGGAATGGCTGCAAAAACTCCGCCACGAACATGCTGACCGCATTCTGGCCGTCACCAATCAAATCGCCCTCGAATGGGGGCGGATCGCCGCCCTGCGGCCGCGCGGCGAGGCCGACGGCCTGATCGCCGCGACCGCGATTGTCCACGACCTGATCATCGTCACCCGCAATGTCGACGATTTCGACGACACCCGCGCTTCGGTGATCAATCCATATTAACGCCTGGCGCCGCCGCCAGGGCCTGAGCAACTTCCCCGCCAACGAGCCGCGGATCGTCGGCCTCTACATCACCGCCTGCGCCTCTGGGGCCGCGAGCGCCGACCGCAAGGCCAACTCGGTTGCGACCATCGAGCGGCGGCTATCCGCGCTGAGCTGGGGTTTCCGCCAACTCGGCGAAAGTTTTGACCGCAAGGACAAACACGTCTTCACCGTCCTCGCCGGGATCAAGCGCACCCACGCGCGGCCGCCGGTGCAAAAGGAAGCGGTGCTGCCCGAAGATCTGCTGGCGATGCTGGCGACCCTTGAGGTTGGCGATCTGCGCGGCCTGCGCGACCGCGCCCTCCTCTTCATCGGCTTCGCCGGCGGGTTGCGCCGCTCGGAAATCGTCGGGCTCGATTGCGGGGCCAAACAAACCGAAGACGGCTCCGGCTGGATCGAGATCTACGACAAAGGCCTGGTCGTGACCTTGCGCGGCAAGACCGGCTGGCGCGACGTCGAGATCGGTCGCGGTTCGAGCGAGGCCACCTGCCCTGTCGCCGCGCTGCAGACTTAACTCAAATTCGCGCGCATCTGCCATGGCCCGCTGTTTCGGCGCGTCGCCAGCGCCAACAAAGGCGTCAGCGCCGCCCGGCTGACCGACAAGCATGTCGCCCGGCTGGTCAGCTCGAGCGGGCCCTGATCGCCGAGCGCACCAAGGCCGGCATGAAGGCCGCAAAGGCGCGGGGCTGCCTGGCCGGCAATCCGGGCCTGCGCGAGCGACGACCGGAGGCGATCCGCGCCGCTTCCGCGGCACGACAGAACGTCTATATCGGCGACCTAATCGCTTCGGCGTCCAACTGGCTGCCGACCGTGCAGCGCATGAGGCCCAGCATAGCTGGGACGACGTCGTGCGTGTGCTCGCCAATAAAGGCCAGCCTTGGACCATTGAAAAGCTTCGACGGGCGGTACATCGGCTGGTGCGCGAGAAAATGGCGGCGCCCGAGCTGATACAGCGGTCGCCTCGGCGGCCTCCGGAGAACCGGCTTATGACCCTCGTCGCCGGTATCGCCATCGCCGATCCCGATCTCAGCCTGCGCGAGATTGCGGCACAATCGACCGGATGCGCGAGCGCACGCCGCGCGGCGGCCGCGTCCGGCGGCGACTCCTCGGTGAAGGCCCTGCTGGATCAGGCGCCGGCGCCGCTGGGACTGGCGCAGGCCGATGCCCCGGCCCTTCGGCCTTAAGGCGGCACAGCTTGCGCTGCCGGACGCGTCTGCTGTCGCACCCATGCCCAAAGCGATGCGCTAGTCGCGGCGCCGCTCGGCTCAGCAGGCGGCCCGCTATAACAATGATGTCGTGACGCGGCTTGGCGGATCGGCTTATTGTTGAACAGTTGGCCATATGCCTGTATAGTATCGGCAATTGGCCAAGGAGGCTTCATGATCGCGCCCGAAAAAACCGCTGCCATCGTCGGAGGCACGTCCATGGTCGGCGGCGAAATCCGCAGCGGCATGGATTTGGCGCGGGCCGTTCGCCGTGGATTGCCGGTCGGCGCCGCTCAGCACGTGCTGGACAGCGGCAGGTTGACCGCCGCCGAAATGGACAAAGTTGTGCTGCCCAAAACTCTGGCCAATCGGCGCAAGATTGGCACCCTGACCGCGGAGCAATCCGACCGGCTGATTCGCGCGGCGCGGCTGCTCGCAAACGCCGAGGAAACTTTCGGATCCAGGGAAAAGGCCGGACTCTGGCTGCGCCGTCCGACCAAGGCGTTAGGCGGCGAACAACCCCTCGATCTCCTTGACACCGAAGAAGGAGCCCGCGAGGTCGAAATCCTGCTGGGCCGCATCAATCACGGCATCGCCGCGTGAGGCAGGCCTCGCTGCTGGCTTGGCGCTTGTGCCGGGCGCCCTTCGCCGATCTGTCGGGCGAAGGAGCGAGGCTTTACGCCGGCCGCTGGAATTCGTCCGGCCGCGCCTTGGTTTACGCCGCCAGCGACGCCGCTCTCGCTGTGCTCGAAGTGCGGGTGCATCTCGACCTTCCGCCCGATCTCATCCCAGACGATTACGTTTTGATCAAACTGGATTTGTCCGGCCTTACGGTAGAACATCTCACCGACTTGCCCGCCGATCCCCGCGTCTTCGGCGATCGATGGCTCGAACAAAGCCGCAGCCCAATTCTGCGCGCGCCTTCGTTCATTGTGCCCGAAGCCAGCAATCTGCTGCTGAACCCGACCCATCCCGAAGCGGCCAACGCTAAAATTGTCAGCGCCCATCCATTCGCTTTCGATCCGAAACTGTAAACCGTTGTAAGTCTAGCGGATAAACCGATGAGTTGGCCAGGTTTTGGGCGTCGAATTAATCCTTCGGTTTTCGGCCGCCCATAACAGACGTCCGCTTCGAAATCGTCATTATAGAAGCGCGGATAATCGATGCGCCCGATATT
>CAWFBN010000174.1:0-5424 GCA_963813955.1 uncultured Alphaproteobacteria bacterium
CGGTAGAGGATTTGCTGCGGTTGCAGGTCGTTCACCGCGACATCAAGCCGGAGAATGTCATTCTGCTCAACGACGGCGATTTGCGTCTGCTCGATCTCGGCCTCGCCTTTCTGCCCGGAATTGACAGCGAGGAGAGCGATCAACTCGGCGGCACCACCCGCTATATGGCGCCGGAGTTGTTCAAAGGCGCGCCGGCCGGCCCGCGTTCGGAAGTGTTTTCGCTTGGAGTGACCCTGTATCGCCTGTTCAGCGGCGGCGAATTTCCATTCGGCCGCCGCGAGGCGTGGCCGCTGGCGCGGTTTCGTCCGGACGTTCCGCAGTGGTTTGGACGCGCTCTGGCGCAAGCGATCGACACTGACCCCGAGCGGCGTTTCGCCGGCCCCGCAGCTTTCCGCGAGGCGATTGAACAGGGGCTGCTGCATGGCGCGGCGCCGGCGCCGCTGCGGGTTCGGCGACCCGACAGCTTGTTGCTCTGGCAATTTCTGACCGCCTTTTTCGCCGTCGCTTTCCTGACCCTGCTGTTGAAGGGCCGATAAAATGAACGTCGTCTCGCCACGCACGCCTCACGTCTTGCGGGTCGAGATCGGAATCGCCAGCGACAAGGGCAGACGGGCAAGCAACGAGGATTACGTCGCCTCCTGCCTGCCACGACCGGAGTTTTCGCGGCAAGCGATTGTCGCGGCGGTGGCGGATGGTCTCGGCGGCTACAAGGGTGGCCGCGAAGCGTCGGAAACCACGGTCCGCGCCTTCATCGACGGTTTTTTCGGTCTGTCGAAATCACTGAACGTGGCGCTTGCGGCGGGCCGCGCCCTGGATGCGGTCAATGGCTGGATCGCAACGCAACGCCGCGTCGACCCAAACCTTGCCGGCATGGCGACCACCTTCACCGCGCTGATTCTGCAAGGCCGCAGCGGCCATGTCGCCCATGTCGGGGACACGCGCGCCTATCGGTTCAGCCAGGGCCGCCTTCAGCAATTGACCACCGACCACACCATCGACACCGGAGAGGTCGCGCTCGCCTTGAGCCGCGCGGTGGGTTTCGAGGCGGCTGTGCGCGTCGATCACAGCGCCTTCGCTCTCCGCGCGCAGGACCGCTTTCTCATTTGCAGCGACGGCGTGCATGGCGTCTTGAATCCGCAGCAGTTGGAGCGCCTGCTGGCTTCCGGCGCCGGGGCGCAGGAGACAGCCAATCTCGTGATTGCGGCGGCGCTGAAGGCTGGCAGCACCGATAATGTTTCGGCGATCGTCGTCGATGTTCTGGACCTGCCTCCGGCCGACGAACGCGAGATTTTCCGGCGCATCGCGCTGCTGCCCATTTCCGATGCGCCGCAACCGGGAATGATCGTCGACGATTACCGTCTCGAGCGGATTGTCGCCGACGGGCCGGAACGCCGCGTTTTCATCGCCGTGGACCAGGCGAGCGGGGACGAACTCATCTTGGCGTTTCCGCATCGCGACCCTGGCGGGGAAGCGGCGTCTCGCGCAGCTTTCGTCAACGAGGCTTGGGTCGCGGCCAAGGCGCGCTGCTCCTGGATCGCCGAAATCATCGATCTCGATCCCGAGCGGCAGACGCGCCTCTATTCGGCAATGCCCATCTACGATGGCGAAACGCTCGAGCGCCGGTTGCGCCGCGAGACGAAAATGGGGCTGGCCGAGGGCTTGCGGATCTCACGACGCCTCGCTCGCACCGTCGCGCATCTGCATCGCTGCGGCATCGTGCATCGCGACATCCGGCCGGAGAATGTCATCCTGCTTCACGACGGGGGCGTGCGCCTCGTCGGACTTGGGCGGGCCCGCGCGCCACAGCTTGAGGATTTTTGCGGACCCGAAACAATCGCCGAGCGCGGCTATGCCGCGCCTGAGTTTTTGGCGGGCGAGAGCGGAAACGAAAGCACCGATCTTTATGCTCTGGGCGTCACGATCTATCGCAGCTTATGCGGCGACTATCCTTATGGCGACGGCGAACTTCCCCCGAGCCAAGTTTCAGAAGCCGGCGTCCCTCGCCGGGCGCCGGCCCGATTTGCCGGGCTGGCTGGATCATGTTCTCGCCAGCGCTTTCGCGCTCGATCCGGGGGATCGCTATGCCGATGTGCTTGAATTTGCCTTCGAGATCGAGAACCGATCCCGGCGCGCGCGTCCGGCCGGCCGGCGGAAGGCCTCTATCACGCAATCCGGTGCTGTTCTGGCAGGCGATCAGCGCCGGGCTGCTGGCGGGTTTGATCTATGGCTAATGCGGCGATAGCGGTTCACCGCAGCTTGACCGCTTTTACGCGCGCAAAAACGTTGAGGCCTTCATGCAGGCCGAGCACGTCCCATGACTTGCGGGTGATGCGCGACAGCAGGCGCGCGCCGCCGCCATCGGCCCCGAGAGCGACCACGACCAGAACTTCTTGCGCATCGACCGGCTGGCCCGAAACGATCCGCGCCGGCAGGACATTGAGAATCGAACTCGGTCCCGGCGCCTCGGTCGCGAGGCTGACATCGGCGGCGAGAATGCGAATGCGGTGATGGGCGCCAATCGGCTCGGGCGGCGAGGGCGACGAAAAGATGGCCTCCGCGAATGCCAATGGTCAGGAGGCCATAGGCAGCGTCATAGGCTTCGATCACGCCGTCGAAACTCACCGCCGCGTCGCTCGCCTTCGCCAGCGGCAGGGACGGATCGGCCTGCAATTCGGCCAGCGGTCCGGACGCGATCACCCGGCCCTTGTCCATCAGCACGATCTGGCTGGCCAGCCGCTCAACTTCGGTGATGTCGTGGGTGATATAGACCACCGGCAGGGACAGGCGGTCGCGCAGGCGTTCGAGGAAGGGCAGGATCTCGGCTTTGGTCCCCCGGTCGAGCGCCGACAAGGGCTCGTCCATGAGCAGAAGTTTGGGCTGCGACAACAGCGCCCGGCCGATCGCCACGCGCTGGCGTTCGCCGCCGGACAGATTTTTGGGCGAGCGGTCGAGCAAGGGCGTCACGCCGAGCAAGTCGGTTACTTCGTCGAAGTCGATGGCCTCGCGGCCTGGGACGGCGGGGCCGCGCGGCGCACCGAACAACAGGTTTTTCCGCACCGACAGGTGTGGAAACAGGCTCGCCTCCTGAAAGACATAGCCGAGCGGGCGTTTGTGCGTCGGCAGGAAGGTTCCGTCCGGCGCCTGCCAGATATCGCCGTCGATGTCGCATAGCCCGTCGGGCAAGCGCCGCAAGCCCGCGAGGCAGCGCAAAACCGTGGTCTTGCCGCAGCCCGACGGACCGAACAGGGCGGTCACGCCTTTGGCCGGCGCCGTGAAGCCGGCGTCGAGGGCAAAATTGCCGATGGTTCCGCGAAACTCGGCGTGGATCGTGTGCGCCGCCGTCATGCGCGCGTCCCCGCGAAGCGCTTTTCAAGCAGGGTCATGGACAGGATCACCACGAAAGCAAAGACCACCATGCCGCCCGCGAGGATATTGGCCTCGCGCCATTGCATGGTTTCGACATAATCGAAAATGGCGGTCGACATGACGCGGGTCTTGCCGGGAATATTGCCGCCGATCATCAGGATGACGCCGAACTCGCCGACCGTATGGGCGAAGCCTAGCACCGCGCCGGTCAGCAGGCCGGGGCTGGCGAGGGGCAGGGCGACGGTCCAGAAGGCGCGCCACGGCGAAACGCGCAAGGTGGCGGCGACCTCCATCGGCCGGTCGCCCACCGCGACGAAGGCGTTGCGGATCGGCTGGACGACGAAGGGCATGGAGGCGAAGATCGAGGCGATGACAAGGCCGGTGAAAGTGAAGGCCAGCGTGCGCGCGCCCCACAGGCCGGCGATGGCGCCGCCCGGACCGGAGGGACCGAGCATGACCAGCAGATAAAAGCCGAGCACGGTCGGCGGCAACACCATGGGCAGGGCGACGATGGTGGAAATCGTCTCCTTGTACCAGGCTTTCGAATGGGCGAGCCACCAGGCGAGCGGCGTCGCCACCACCAGCACGGCGAGCGTGGTGATGGTCGGCGAGTTTGATCGTCAGCCAAACCGAAGTCCAGATGTCGGGGGGAAGATCGTCAAACACGGTCTTAATCGAGTCCGTAGCCGAATTTCGTGATGATCGCGCGCGCTTCCGGTCCCTTCAGAAAGGCGACGAAAGCCTTGGACGCCTCGTCGTTGGCGCCGCGCTTGAGCAGAACGGCGTCCTGACGGATCGGCGTGTAAAGCTTGGCCGGGACCAGCCAGCGCGTGCCCTCCGTCGTGTTGATGATCTGCGACAGCGCGACGAAGCCGACTTCGGCATTCTTGGTGTCGACGAACTGGAAGGTCTGGGCGATGCTGTTGCCCTGCACGATCTTGCCCTGGAGTAAATCGTAAAGGTTCAACGCCTTCAGGGTTTCGATCGCGGCGGTTCCATAGGGCGCGGAATTCGGATTGGCGATGGCCAGTTTCGAGAAGGCGGCGGCCTTCAGGGCTTCTTCGCCCTTGGTCACATCGACGACCCTGCTCCACAGCGCCAGCTTGCCGATGGCATAGGTGAACAGGCTGTCGGGAACCGCATAGCCATTGTCGACGGCCAGTTTGGGCCGCTTCGGATCGGCCGACAGGAAAACCTCGAACGGGGCCTCATGGGTGATCTGGGTATAGAAAGCGCCGGAAGCGCCGAAAATCAGCACGGCTTCATGGCCGGTCTTGGCCTTGAACAGTTCGGCGATTTCTTTCGACGGTTCGGTGAAATTGGCGGCGACGGCGACATGGGTCTGGCCGGCCAGAGCCGGCGTCACGAAAGCAGCGGCCAGCGCGGAAAAAGCAACGGTAAAAATTTTGAAATTCATCATTTGCTCCAGAGCGGCTGGCAAGTGCTCGCCGTGAGGGATCTCGGCGAGCTATATAGTCAACTTATATAGTGAGCCAGCCCGCGCAATGCTCAAAAAATCGCCACGGTGGCCGGAAAAACGGGCGGGAGAGTTTTGGGGGGTGATCGAAGGGGCCAGCCCCATGGCCCGAGCGCAGGGTCGCTGGCTCGAAGCGCGGCGCCGAGCGGAATTGATCAAAACGCCGCTATTGATGGGCGCTGCGTCAGGCGAAACTCTCGCCCTGCGTCACCTCACACAATGAAGCTTGAAGCGTGCACGTTCGCCGCGCCAGCGGTGAGCTTGATGACGGCGTCGACGCCGCTATTATAGCCTCGATTCCGGCATTGTTGATGACGACATAGCTTCCGGCATCCGACGCCGATCCTGTGAGCGTGACAAGATCCGCTCCTTGCGCTGCAAAATTGGAAGACGTCAGCACCGCCGAGAGGTCACTGGATAGGTTGCCGCGGGCGCGGCGCGTCAAAGATTGGAAATTCGACGACGTGAGCGTGTGCCCGATCTTGAAATAATCTGTTCCGCTCACGCTGAAATCGGTGATCGTGTCATAGGCCGGATATAATGAGTTCGCGCCGCTGGTGTAGATGAAAGTGTCGCCCCCT
>CAWFBN010000175.1:0-6436 GCA_963813955.1 uncultured Alphaproteobacteria bacterium
GTCAAATTTCCAGAAGATCTCGTTCATCTGGCGCGCTGGCGCGCGGAAGTCGCGACGCGGCCCAGCGCCGCCGCCTGAGTAGCGCGGACCGCAAGTCGCCGCGCGCCTCTTCCTACTAAAGGAGGAAAAAACGCCAAAAAATGACGATTTCGCTTGCCATGCTGCAATCGCGGGAAATAATGGTGATATAAATCAACTCCTCGCTTGACGGACCTGTCCATGACCCATCCGAGAGAGCCGCACAGCACACGAAGAACGGGCCCCTAGCGCGATGAGGTGGTCGTGCTGTTAGAGAAAGTCCGGTTCAAAGCGGCCTCGCCGCTCAGCCGCCAACTCAAAATTCCGCGCGATGCGCAAGGCGCCGTGATCTGCCGCTATCGCTTGCTGCGCGGCGGGGCGGGCGAAAAGCTCGATGTCCAGTTCGGCCCCCATCTCGTGGTCTGGGGCGCGCCTGACGATCAATTCGAAAAAATCGAGGACGAGACCCGCGGCGCCTGAACGGGAGCCGACGCCCGGCATTGGCGTCGCCCTGCCCGACATCCGATTTTTGTCACCGGCGTCTTGGCGCTGGCTTTTTTTTGCGCGCGGCGGCGAAGTTGAACACCCGTTCGCCCGTTTTCGCCCCCAACATGAACCAAATGCGCTGCACTTTGCCACCAACCGCGAGCCATGGATTGCTTCGCTTCGCTCGCAATGACGTCCATGTCTGGGCCAGCTGATCTGCGCTATGCTTTACCTTGCGTAATATTGTTTACGCTTTAACCAGCAAATATCAAATTTTTATTTGCCGATAAAATTTAATACGAATTCAAGCCTCGGCTCATAATTTTGAACCATCGTCGCCGAATTCTTGAACGTCGTCGAAACCGTTTATCAATCGGAGCAACCCATGACGTCGCTTTTCGCCCAATTCGCCAAGGATCAATCCGGCGCGACCGCCATTGAATATGGCTTCCTCGCCGCGCTCGTCGCGTGGTCTGCATCACCACCCTGCAACTCGTCGGCGCCAAGCTGAACAACAGGTTGACCCATCTGGATTGACCCATGCTGGACGCCCTGACGCTCGTCGCCTTCCCCGGCCTCATGGCCTATGCCGCAATTTCCGACCTGTTGACCATGACGATTTCCAACTGGATTTCGATCCTGCTCGTGGCGGGTTTTGTCGTCACGGCGGCGGCGCTCGGCGTTCCGGCCCTGACCATCGGGCAACATCTGGCCTGCGGTCTTGCGGTTCTGGTCCTCACCTTCACCTTATTCGCCCGTGGCTGATCGGCGGCGGGGACGCCAAGCTGCGGCGACCATCGCGGTGTGGATGGGTTTCGAGCATCTGGCGGAATTCGGCATGGGCTCGGCGCTGCTCGGCGGCGCGTTATGCGCGGCGCTGCTGCAATTCCGCCGCTGGCCCATGCCCGGATGGGCGATGGCCCGCGCCTGGATCATGCGCCTGCACGCCAGCGACAATGGCGCGCCTTACGGGTTGGCGCTGGCCGCCCCGCCGGCCTGCTCATCTATCCCGATACGCGCATTTTCCTTGCCGTTATTGGCTGATGATCCGGCTGCAGCAAAGCAGCGCTGTTAAGGTTAACATTAACAACTGGTTTACGCAGGTGAGTTCATATCCAATAGTTTAAATGCATCATAATTCATTAGCGTGGGTTTGACGATTGGCTGTTTGAATTCTGATCGATGGATCATTTGGACTTTCTTCGGATCAAAACCATCAAAAAAACCCTGCTCATCCTGTTAGGTTTTGCGGTCGGCTGCGGCGGCGGCGCGACATGGCTGGCGTTCGCCAAGGACGATCCGGCGGTGGCGGTCGCCGTGCTTCAGCCACTTCCTCCGCAACTCGAATTGGTCTTGGTGGCGACGCATCAACTGTCGGCGGGCTCGGTGGTTCAGGCCAGCGACCTCGCCTGGCAGGGGTGGCCCAGGAACACGGCCCTGAAGGGTGTCATCCGCAGGTCCGATTCTCCCGCAGCCATCAACGAAATCAAGGATTCAGTCGTGCGCGCCGCCCTTGTCGCGGGCGAGCCCATCCGCCGCGAAAAGCTCGCCAGGGGCGGGACTCCCGGCGACCTGTCGGTCCTTCTCGCGCCCGGCCATAGCGCCGTCGCCATCGCCGTCGAGGGCGGCGGCGCTATGGCCGATGGCCCCTCCATTCTGCCCAATGATCGCGTCGACGTAATTTACGCCACCCGCGAAAAGCTCGGGCTGCTGATCCGGTTTGCGCGATGCTTCCGTCCGCAACGCCTGGTCGCCAATATTCGCGTGCTCGCGATGTCGCCTAACGGGCCGGACAAACGCGGTTCGATAGCGACACTGGACCTCGATTCGCAACAGGCGGAGACGGTCATTCTCGCGCAGCGCAACGGACCGTTGTCGCTGACGCCGCATTCCGCGCAGGACGCGCGCAAAGGCGGACCGATCCTTGCCCTCGAAGAGAAACGCGAACGCGCCAGCAGATAAATCAGCGGCAGGGTCACGCGACAAATCGCCGCCTGGGCGTTGGCGGGTGATCCAGATCAAGGACGTGACACCCCCTTTGTTCTTGTCTCCCCGCGGGGATGAACCAAGAGGGCGCCATGTCTGAACAAGTCAAATACACGCTCGACGAAAGCCAGATGCCGAAAAGCTGGTATAATATCGTCGCCGACCTGCCGACGCCGCCGCCGACCGTGCTGCATCCGGGCACGCAAGCAGCCGATCGGTCCCTCCGATCTCGAACCGCTGTTTCCGATGGAGCTGATCCTCCAGGAGGTTTCGACCGAGCGGCAGATCGACATTCCCGAACCCGTGCGCGACATTTTCCGCATGTGGCGGCCGTCGCCGCTGATCCGCGCGCGCAGGCTCGAAAAGAAGCTCGGCACGCCGGCAAAAATCTATTTCAAATACGAGGGCGTGTCGCCCGCCGGCTCGCACAAGCCCAATACCGCCGTGCCTCAGGCCTGGTACAACAAGCAGGCCGGCATCAAGAAGCTCTCGACCGAGACGGGCGCCGGCCAGTGGGGCTCTTCGCTCGCCTTCGCCGGTTCGCTGTTCGACATCGACGTGACCGTGTTTCAGGTCCGCGTGCTCCTACGACCAGAAACCCTATCGCCGCGCCCTGATGGAAACCTATGGCGCGCGTTGCGTCGCCTCGCCGTCGACCGAGACCGAGTCCGGCCGCGCCGTGCTCAAGGAGCATCCCGACAGCCCCGGCTCGCTCGGCATCGCCATTTCGGAAGCGGTGGAAATCGCGGCGAAAAATCCCGATGTCAAATATGCGCTCGGCTCGGTGCTCAACCACGTCATGCTGCACCAGACCATCATCGGCGAGGAAGCGATAAAACAATTCGAAATGGCCGGCGACGATCCCGACGTGATCATCGCCTGCGCCGGCGGCGGCTCGAATTTCGCCGGTCTGGCCTTCCCCTTCCTCGGCCTGCAATTGCGCGGCGGACGCCAGCGCCGCTTCATCGCCGTCGAGCCGGCCGCCTGCCCCACTCTTACGCGCGGAAAATATGCCTATGACTTCGGCGACACCGCGCATCTGACGCCGCTGGTCAAGATGCACACGCTCGGCTCGACCTTCATGCCGCCGGGCTTTCATGCCGGCGGGTTGCGCTATCATGGCATGGGGCCGCTGGTGTCCCACGTCTACGAACTCGGCCTGATCGAGGCCCGCGCCTACCAGCAGATCGCCTGTTTCGAGGCGGGCGTGATGTTCGCGAGGGCCGAAGGCATCGTGCCGGCGCCGGAATCGACCCACGCCGTGCGCTGCGCCATCGACGAGGCCCTGCGCTGCAAGGCCGAGGGCAAGGCGGAGACGATTGTTTTCAACCTGTCCGGCCACGGCCATTTCGACATGGGCGCCTATATCAATTATTTCAGCGGCAAGCTGGTCGACCAGAATTATGACGAAGCCGACCTCGCCATGGCGCTCGCCGGCCTGCCGGCCGTGGCTGCGGAATAGCAGCGTTGATGCTGCCATGGTTCGAGACGGCTCCTTCGGAGCCTCCTCACCATGAGGTCGTTATCTTTGTAAAACAATGAAGTAGCCCTCATCCTGAGGAGGCCTGAAAGGCGCGTCTCGAAGGACGAGGGCGGTTCATGGGTTTGTCAGCAGTCGGGCGGGCGGGATTTTTCCCGCCCGCGCCTGTTTTGTCGCCACTCCTGTTGTTAGACTGGCCCGACGCAGCAGGAAGGAAATTGGCAAAATGTTCGAAATGCCCAAATTGCGCTTCGCCGATCCCTCCGAAAAAACCATCCCGATCTGGCTCGTCGCCGCCGCCGCCCTCAAGGCGCCCGAAGCCGCGCAGAAATTGCCCGCCGAGGCCGTGACATTCGCCGCCGCCAGCCTGTTCGACGCCAGGCCGGGCCGGCATTTTTTCTTCACTCAGGCGGACGGCGCTCCGGGCGTGGTTTTCTGTCTCGATGACGATCCGGCCGCCGATCCCTTCCAGCCCGGCGCGCTGGCGACGCTGCTGCCGCCCGGCGTCTATCGCTGGATCAACGCCCCGGAAAAACCCGAACTCGCCGCCCTGAGCTTTTTGCTCGGCGCTTATAAATTCACCCGCTACAAGAGCCCGCGACCCGGTGCACGTCTGGTCGCGCCACAAGAAATCGACGCCGGCGCGGTGGAGAGCATGGCGAGTTGCGTGGCGCTGGCTCGCAGCCTCATCGACACCCCGGCCAATGACCTCGGGCCGGACGAATTGGAAGCCGCCATTCGTCGGCGTCGCCGCGCTTTTCGGCGCCGAGGCGCGGGTTGTTCGCGGCGAGGAGCTTTTCCGCGAATTTCCGCTGATTTATGCGGTCGGCAAGGGGTCTCCGCGCGCGCCGCGTCTGGTGGACTTGCGCTGGCGACCCGAGCGAAGCGCGGAAGATGACTTTGGTCGGCAAGGGCGTCTGTTTCGATTCGGGCGGCCTCGACATCAAGCCGGAAAGCGCCATGGGCCTGATGAAAAAGGACATGGGCGGCGCGGCGGCGTCTCTGGCGGCGGCGGCGATGATCATGGCGGCGGATGTGGATGTTTCCTTGCGCCTGCTCGTGCCCATCGTCGAAAATTCGGTGTCCGGCGAGGCCTTCCGGCCCGGCGACGTCTATCCGAGCCGCAAAGGACTTTCGGTCGAGATCGGCAACACCGACGCGGAAGGGCGACTGATTCTGGCCGACGCGCTGGCGCTGGCCGACGAGGAAAAGCCGGAGCTGTTGATCGATTTCGCCACCCTGACCGGCGCCGCGCGCGTCGCGCTGGGACCGGACCTGCCGCCCTTTTTCACCGACGACGAGGCGCTCGCGGCAGACATCGCGCGGCACGGCGCCGAGGCCAATGATCCGGTGTGGCGGCTGCCCCTGTGGGGGGCCTATGAGTCGAAACTCGAAGGAAAAATCGCCGATCTCAACAACGCCCCTCCCGGCGGCATGGCGGGGTCGATCATGGCGGCGCTGTTTCTGCGGCGTTTTGTGTCCAGGGCGCCGCCTGGGCGCATTTCGACATTTACGGCTGGACCCCGGCGCCAAACCGGGACGGCCGGAAGGCGGCGAGGCGCAGGCGGCGCGGCTGGTGTTCAGTCTGGCGCGCGAAAAATTCGGGACGGCAAATTTTCGTAGGCGGTAAAGAAGGAACAGACAGGAGGAAAATTGAATTTCGACAAGCGATTGACGCCCGCCCGGCCGGATCTCGCCGCCGAACATTTACGCGAGCAGATCGAGGCGGAAGCCTATGCGCCCGGTCGCCGGATGCAGGTCCGCGTCTCCCACGTCAATGTGCAACGAAAGCCTTCCGACGACGCGCCCACCGAAACCCAGGCCCTGCATGGCGAAACCTTGATCGCCTATGAGGAAAGGGCGGCTGGTGCTGGGTGCAACTCGATCGCGACCGCTATGTCGGCTACATTTGCGCGGAGGCCCTCACCGAAAACATCGTAAAAGCCGAACCATCGCGTGAGCGCCCGCCACACCATGATTTATGCGGCGCCGGACATCAAATCGCCGCCCCTCGACGCGCTGCCGTTCGGGGCGGAGGTCCACGTCGTCGCGGCCGAGGGCGCCTTTTTCGCAAACCGGCTCGCGGCTATATTTTTTCGCGCCACCTCGCGCCCAACAACCTGCCGCTCGGCGAGTTTGTCGGTCTGGCCGAAATGTTTCTGCACACGCCCTATCTGTGGGGCGGCAAGACCGACATGGGCATCGACTGTTCGGGGCTGGTGCAGGTCGCGCTGGCGGCGGCGGGCGTGGCGGCGCCGCGCGACACCGACATGATGGAGGCGGCGCTCGGCCGCCCCGTCGATGTCGATGAAACATTGCGCGGGTTGCGGCGCGGCGATCTGGTGTTTTGGCGCGGGCATGTCGGCATCATGCAGAGCGAGGACCATGCTGCTCCACGCCAACGCCCATTTCATGATGGTGACGAGCGAACCGCTCATCGTCGCGCGCGACCGCATTCGCGCCAAC
>CAWFBN010000176.1:0-9870 GCA_963813955.1 uncultured Alphaproteobacteria bacterium
GGGTAATTTCCGCCTGTCCCGGCAAAAACGCCAGGATCGAGCCCTTCTCTTCGGCCAAAGCTCGCAAGATCGCGCGCAAAACAGCGTCTTCGATCCTTTCGCGCGGATCGCGGCCGAGGTAGACGGGTTTCGACCGGAAAGGCCCGGCCCTGCGATTCGATGACGGGCGCCTCGTCCATCAGCGCCGCGACGCGCGCCCCGTCGAGGGCGCCGACATCACCAAAATCCGCAGATCCGGCCGCAAGGCGGCTTGCGCGTCGAGGGCCAGCGCCAGGCCGAGATCGGCGTCGAGCGAACGCTCGTGGAATTCGTCGAACAGCACGGCGGCGTGCCCTCCAGCGAGGGATCGTCGAGGATCATGCGGACGAAAACGCCCTCCGTCACCACCTCGACGCGGGTTCGGCCCTATCGACGATTGCAGGCGCACGCGGAGGCCAATGTTTTCCCCCAGACTTTGGTCGAGAAGGCTCGCCATGCGTTCGGCGGCGGCGCGGGCGGCGAGGCGGCGCGGCTCCAGCACGATGATCTTGCCGTCGCCGCGCCAGCCGGCGTCGAGCAGGGCCAGCGGAACGCGAGTGTCTTGCCCGCGCCAGGCGGCGCGACCATCACGGCGCGCGGGAAGGCCGCCAGCGCCTCGGTCAGGCGCGGCAGGGCCTCGTCGATGGGCAAGGCGCCCTTGCTTCGGGCGAAAGTCGAAAAATCCATGCCTGTTCCTGCCAGCAATTTTTCGTCGCCGCAATCTGAGACGCATCGCGTCCGGCGGGCATCGCCAAACGAACCCCTTCTCGGCTTAGGGGAAAAGGTTATAGGTCTCCTAAGGTAGAGCCTTTTCGGCTTCAGCCAGGAATCATTCATGTCGGAAGACGCCGCCATTTCGCCCGCCGCCCTCACGTCCGGGCTGGAAACGCCCCTCACGCCTCCCGCACCCCCGAACATCATCAGCAGGAAGGTTTCTGGGTCATGCTGCTCGGGTCGATGGGCGTCGTTTTCGGCGACATCGGCACCAGCCCGCTTTACGCGCTAAGACCGCGCTCGAGCACATGAAGGCGACGGCGTCGTCGAATCGAGGTGGTCGGCATCGTTTCGCTGCTGATCTGGGCCCTGTTCATGACGGTCACGTTCAAATACGTGTTCTTTCTGATGCGCGCCGACAACAAGGGCGAGGGCGGCACCCTGTCGCTGATGGCGCTCGCGCAGAAGGCGATCGGCCGACGCTCCAAGACGATTTTTCTGCTCGGCGTCGCCGGCGCGGCGCTGTTTTCCGGCGACGCGATCATCACGCCGGCCATTTCGGTTCTTTCGGCGGTCGAAGGCCTCAATACCGCCTCCCAGCTTCTTCCAGCCTTATGTGCTGCCGATCGCCGTGGTGATTCTCATCACGCTCTTTCTCTTCCAGAGCAGCGGCACGGCGAAGGTCGCCCAGTTTTTTGGCCCGATCATGGTGGTTTTCTTTGGCCTGATCGGCTTTCTCGGCGTTACCATATCGCCGACGCGCCGCGCATCCTGCATGCCTTCAACCCGTTCAACGGCCTGATCTTCCTGTTCAGCCACGGCTCGACGGGTTTTGTGACCCTTGGCCTGGTTTTCCTGGCGGTGACCGGCGCCGAGGCGCTTTACGCCGACATGGGCCATTTTGGCCGCAAGCCGATCCAGATCGCCTGGCTGTTTTTCGTCCTGCCGTCGCTGGTCTGCAATTATCTCGGCCAGGGCGCGCTGGTGCTCAAGGACCCGGCCGCCGTGAAAGACCCCTTCTTTCTGATGGCCCCGAATGGTCGCTGATCCCCTTCGTCATTCTGGCGACGGTGGCGACGGTCATCGCCAGCCAGGCGGTGATCACCGGCGCCTTTTCGCTGTCGCGTCAGGCGATCCAGCTTGGCCTGCTGCCGCGTCTCGAAATCCAGCACACGTCGGCGATGACGGAAGGCCAGATCTTTGTGCCGCGCGTCAATCGGACTCTTCTGATCGGCGTGCTGATGCTGGTCTTCCTGTTCCGCTCCTCGGATAACCTCGCCAACGCCTATGGCATCGCCGTCACCGGCACCATGGTGGTGACGACCGCGCTATCGTTTTTCGTGGTGCATAAATTGTGGCATTGGCCGCTTTGGATGGCGATCCCCTTCACCGGCTTCTTCCTCTCCGTCGATCTGGCCTTCATGGCGGCGAATATGGTCAAGGTGCTCGAAGGCGGCTGGGTTCCGCTCAGCCTCGGCGCATTGTCGATGATCGTGATGTGGACCTGGGTGCGCGGCACCGATTTGCTGGCGAAAAAGACCCATCGCAATTCGATCCCGACCACCGATCTCATCCGCATGCTGGAAAAATCCAAGCCGACCCGCGTGGCCGGCACGGCGGTGTTTCTGACCGGCGACCCCAAGGTCGCTCCCTCGGCGCTGATGCATAATCTGAAGCACAACAAGGTGTTGCACGAGCGGGTGGTGATCATGAACGTGATCAACACAGCGACGCCGCGCGTGGCGGAAGCGAACCGCTTCGAAATCGAGAAGCTTCCCAATGAATTCATGCGGGTGACGCTGTTTTTCGGCTATATGGAAAATCCGCGCGTGCCCGCCGCCATGGCGCTGATGCGCAAGAGCGGCGTGAAATTCGACATCATGACGACGTCCTTCTTCCTCGGCAAACGGACGCTCAAATGCTCGCCGACCTCCGGCATGCCGCATTGGCAGGACAAGCTTTACGTCGGACTCGCCAAGCAGGCGACCAACGCGACGGATTTTTTCTCCATCCCCTCCGACCGCGTGGTGGAGCTTGGCGCGCAGGTAACCATTTGATCGCTTGTAAAAGTTTTCATGTTTGGCCGTCGCTCGCTTAATCCCGGTGTCAAAGCTCGTTGACATGCCTCTTCCCCACCGCTGATCGCTGCCCTAAGTTTAGGTCTGCATGTGTGGCGCATGGGGACTTGAACGATGTTCGGGCCGCTCGGGGCAGGAAAGTTGAGCGCGCCGCCCTTTAAGGAGGCGCCGGCGCGGGACAGACGATCCCATGGCGTTGCCGTGGCCCTCGCCATCGTGCTCATTGCCACTCTTGTGCGCCTGTTCTTCCTGCAAGCCTTGGGGACAGAACTCGCTTTCATCACCTTCTATCCCGCGGTGATGATTGCAGCCTTGTATGGTGGTTTGCGCGGGGGCGTGGCGGCGACGCTGGCGTCTGCGGTCATAGCCGATTATTTCTTGATGATGCCGGTGGGCTCGCTGATCCTGGTCCGATCGATCGATGCGGTGGCCATGTCACTTTTTATCGGCAGCGGGATTCTGGTGTCATGGGTCGCCGATCAGTTGCTTCTCTCCCAGAGTCGCCTGCGGTGGGCGGAGACTCAGCGCGCCGATCAACTGGAACGAGAGGTCGTTGAACGCACCGCCACCTTGGCCGCGGAAATCGCCGAACGGCGGCAGGCCGACGCCAATCTGTTGCAAGCGACGGCGATCCTGCGTGGCATTGGTCAAAATTCGCCCGATCCGATCTACGCGAAAGACGTTGACGGCCGTTTCCTCTACGCCAATCCCGCCGTCCTCGCTGTGATTGGAAAAAGCGCGAAGGCCGTGCTCGGCCACACCGACGCCGATTGGCATGCCGATCCACAGCAGGCTGCCGCCGTCATGGCGAATGATCAGCGCGTCATGCGGGGCGGCGTTCCCGAAGTGGTTGAGGAAAGCTTTGACGCCGCGGGCCAGGGCATGCGGACCTTCCGCTCGGCCAAGTCGCCTCTGGTGCTTGATGACGGATCGCTCGGCGGTATTTTGTGCGTGTCCTTCGACATAACCCAAGCCAAAACCGCCGAGGCCGAGTTGCAATTGGCCAAGGCGGAAGCCGAACGCGCCAGCCTGGCGAAATCAAAATTCCTGGCCGCCGCGAGCCATGATTTGCGTCAACCGGTGCAATCGTTGACGCTGCTGCTTTCCATGATCAAGCGCCAGGTCGCGGACAAGCCCAAGGCCGCGGAAGGGGTGAAGCTGGCGGAAGCGGCGCTGAAAGGCCTGAGCGGCCTGCTGACCGGCATTCTCGACATTTCCAAACTCGAAGCCGGAGTGGTCGAGCCCTGCGTGGAGAGCGTTGATGTTGGCCAATTGATTGAAAGGCTTGCGGCCGAATATCGGCCGAGAGCGGCCGAGAGCGGACTTCAGCTTGCGCCTTGCGCCCTGCTCGCTGCGCGCGCGCGCCGACCGCGAGATGGTGGAGCGGATCCTGCGCAACCTGCTTGAAAATGCGCTGCGTTACACGCCGCAGGGCGACATTCTCCTTGGCGTGCGCCGACGCGGTGAAAATGTCCGGCTTGACGTGATCGACACGGGCATCGGCATCGCCGCCAACAAGCAGACGGAAATTTTCGAGGAATTTCGACAGTTGAACAATCCTGCCCGCGATGCGAGCCAAGGTCTGGGCCTTGGCCTCGCCATCGTCGCCCGAACTCGCCCGTCTGTTGGGAGCCGGGGTGGAGGTCGCTTCGCAGCCTGGGCGTGGCTCGCGCTTTTCGCTGGTTCTGCCGCGTGATCGCGACGGCCCGGCGGCGATGCCGGTCAAATCGGCGCTCGACGACTGCGGCGGCCGCATTCTGGTGATTGAAGACAATTCCGGCCTGCGCCAGGCCTATGAAATGATGCTGAACGAGTGGGGCTATACAACCTTCGCCGCCGCCACCGGCGAGGAGGCGATTGCCCGCGCGGAGCAGGAAAAATGGCGTCTCGACGCCATTGTCGCCGACCATCGGCTAGGCCCGGGTCTGACCGGGGCCGAGGCGGCGGCGGAAATCGCATGTCGCGCCGGTCGCGATTTTCCAACCCTGATCGTTACCGGCGACACCGCGAGTAAGCGGATCGCCGAAATTCACGCCAGCGGTTTCGCCATGCTGCACAAGCCGGTGGAGGCTGCCGATTTACGGAGGCGGCTGGCGCAAGGACTTGCGCAACAAGGGCTTGCGCAACAAGGACTTGCGCAAGGGCTGCGGGCCGACGCAGCCCCCTGAAAGTCACTCGGTGAAGACAATCGTCTTGGAGCCGTTGATCACCACGCGGCTTTCCGCATGATAACGCACGGCGCGCGCGAGCACGCGGCGCTCGATGTCGCGGCCCTTGCGGACGAGGTCGTCCGGCGTGTGGTGATGCGAAATGCGCTCGACATCCTGCTCGATGATCGGACCCTCGTCGAGATCGGGGGTCACGTAATGGGCGGTGGCCCCGATGACCTTCACGCCGCGCGCATGGGCCTGATGGTAGGGCCGGGCGCCTTTGAAACCGGGCAGGAAGGAATGGTGGATGTTGATGCAGCGACCCGTGAGTTTCGCCACCAGTCCGTCCGACAGGATCTGCATGTAGCGGGCGAGCACCACCAGTTCGGTCCCGGTCGATTGCACCAGCGACCAGATTTGCGCCTCCTGCTCCATCTTGGTTTCGCGCTTGACGGGCAAATAATGGAAAGGGATGCCGGAGAAATCCAGATGCGGATAGGATTCGCGCGGATAATTGGCGACCACGGCGACGATATCGATCGGCAATTCGCCGATCCGCCAGCGATAGAGCAGGTCGGCCAGGCAATGGTCGAATTTCGACGCCAGAATCATCACGCGCATGCGGCGCCATTCGGCGCGCAGCGTCCACTTCATGTTGAATTCTTGCGCCAGTTCGGCAAAACTCGCGCGCCATTCCTCGACATCGACTTCCGGGTGAGCCGGATTGATCTCGATGCGCATGAAGAACTGGTTGGTTTCGACTTCGTCGAACTGGCGCGAAGTCGGCGATATTGAAACCCGCCTCGTAAATGTGGTTGGCGACGCGCGCCACGATCCCGCGACAATTCTGGCAGGACAAAAGCAGGAAATAAACCTGTCCGCCACGTAGCGACAGGGTTCTGGTCTCGTCAGGGTCTTCCGGATATTTCTGCTTCACGGACATGAACGAATTCCACAACGGCCGCGCCCTCAGAGGGCGTTTTCGTCATGTAAAACGAAAGGCGCAAAAAGTCGATTGCGGCGCCGCTTCAGGCGCGCGTTTTGCGGGCCCGCGCCAGGGCGTAGGCGGGGAGAAAAACCGGCGCCGCATGGCCGCCGCCACCACCGGCGTCGGGTTCGTCGATCGGCAGCAGCATGACGGCGGTGGCGCAGACGACCCCGCCAAAGGTGAAGCCAAAACCGCCGAACAGCAAAGCCAGCGCCTGCCACATGACATCGGACCTGAACATGATATCTCGAATGCTGGCCATGTTCGACGCCAGCACGGCCCCGGCCCCGACAAATCCAATAGCCCAGCCAAAGGCCCAATTGATGATCATCAGCCGGACAAGGCGGCCGGAATTTTTCATCGCGCGCATCTGACTCATCGAACGGCCTCTCTCAGTAAATTGATCAAAATCAAATGTAGTCCAAATCCCGCGACATGAAAGAAGAAAATAAAGGCGCCTCACGCCTTTGCCCGTCGCCCCTTGGCGGCCGACATTATTGGAGTGACGGTTGGCTATTGATGCGTAGGGCAAGGTTGGAGCATGATCCCGAATTGGTGGCGATATTTCATTGAGTTTGGATTCAGGACGTTTTGTAATGCGCTTCATTCATTCGGCCGATTGGCAGATAGGCAAACCATATAAGCAATTCGGCGACAAGGAGAGCGTTCTTCGCCTGGCGCGGCTCAATGTCATAGAAACGATCGGGAAATTGGCAATAAAGGAAGGCGTCGCGCACGTGGTTGTCGCTGGCGATGTTTACGATAGTGAAGCGCCCAATCCTCGGAGTTTGCGCGAGCCGCTCGAACGGATGCGCCAATTCCCAAATGTTGAATGGCATCTTTTGCCGGGCAATCATGACCCGCATCGGCCAAAAGGCGTTTGGGATCGCGTTCGCGAGTGCGGTCCGCCGCCAAACGTTCGGCTGCAGCTTTCACCGGAACCAATGCAGATCGGTTCCGAAGCAGTGATCTTGCCGGCTCCCTTGACGCGAAAGGCTGAGTTCGGCGACCTCACGGAATGGATGGACAACGCTGAAACGGCGCCCGGCCTGATTCGGATCGGCCTGGCCCATGGGGCGATCCACGGCTTCGAGGCAGGCGGGGACGCGAGCAATCTTATCGATCTTCGCCGTGTTCGGTCAGCCCGCCTCGATTATCTGGCTCTTGGCGATTGGCATCGGACGATGTGCGTCAATCCGGCGGTCTGGTACGCGGGTACGCCTGAGCCGGACCGCGCTGCGAGTCAGGAGGACGGTCAGGTCCTTATCGTTGACATCCCCGGTCCGGGCGCGCCGGCTCAGGTTGTCGCGCAAAAGGTCGGCGCCTATCGGTGGCTGACGCGCGACGAAAATTTGGCGGATGTTGCAGACGTTGCAGATCTCGACGCCCGGCTGCGAGCGCTGCCCAATCAATCCAGCACTGTTCTTCGGCTGCGGCTCAAGGGCGTTTTGCCGCTGGCTGGACGCGCTGAGCTTGAACGGAAGCTTGAAGGTCTGTCAGCGGCGCTGTTCCATCTCGACGTCGATATCGAGGAGTTATCCGCGCGGCCGACCACCGCCGATCTCGAAGCGATCGATTTCGGCGGCGTTTTGCGACATGCCGCCGATCGTCTCAAGGCGATGGCCGACAACGCGGCGCTCTCGTCATCACAGCGACGACAGGCAGAGGACGCACTCGTTCGTCTTTATCTTATGCAAGCGGACGCGGGGGCGTGACGCCATGAAAATCATCAGCATCACCGTCGATGGCGTCGGCAAATTCGACGCGAAGTTTGAGATTTCAGGCCTGGACAGTGGCGTCAACATCCTCTCGGCGGGCAATGAGGCTGGAAAATCGACATTTTTCAAAGCGGTGCGCGCTTGCGTTTTCGAACGCCACAACACCAGAAACAAGGAAGTCATGAAGCTCGCGAGTGACGGCAAGGCGCTGCCCGTCACGGTTTCAATAGGATTTGAGCATGCCGGTCAGGACTATTGCATCACCAAATCGTTCATCCGGAGCGCGTCCGCGAGACTGACGCGTGGCGGCGCCGAGATCGCCCGCAATAACGAGGCCGACGAAATGCTTTGGGAAATTCTTGGCATTTCCCCTGGAGGAGGCCGGTCGGTCGATGAAGCCGCGTTCGGACTGCTTTGGGTCGGGCAAAAAGAGTCGTTTCTCGTGCCCAAGCCATCGGAGGCCGCGACAAGCGCGCTTAATTCGGTCATCCAGGCGGAAGTCGGCGGACTCGTCGGCGGCGAGCGGGCTCGCGTGGTCTCCAGAGCGCTCGAAGAAGAACTCGCAGTCGTCATTACGGCGACGGACCGTCCGAAAGCGGGCGGTCCGCTAGCCGAAGCGAATGGACGTTTCAAGGAATTGCAGACTCAGCTTGAAGAAGGGGAAGCGCGACTTGTGCTTCTTGACGGCCAACTGACGCAGTTGGCGACCAAGCGTAAAGAGCGCGGAGAACTCGCTGATCCAGCTTTGCTGAGCGGTATGGCCGACGATCTGGACAAGGCACAGAAAAGCGCCAAGGCGGCCGAGCAATCGGCGGCGACACTGGCGCAGTTTGAAACTGCTGAGCAGAAGAGCAAAGCGGTGCTCGATCGCTTGGTCGATCTGCGCGCTGGCCATGACCAGCGGGCGAACCGAATCGATACTGCACGCAAGCGCGATAAACAGCTGTACGACGAGTTGACGCCGATTCTGGCTGGGGAGGCAGGGGCGCGAGAACTTCTTGCGCATGC
Source organism: uncultured Alphaproteobacteria bacterium (assembly GCA_963813955.1). Taxonomy (GTDB): domain Bacteria; phylum Pseudomonadota; class Alphaproteobacteria; order Rhizobiales; family Beijerinckiaceae; genus Rhodoblastus. The sequence goes on from CAWFBN010000176.1 coordinate 8,675, forward strand.
GCAACACGATATTTCCAAACTTGACGCGCAGGACATAGAGGACGACGAAAACGGCCGTCTCCTGAATTATATTGATGGAGTCATTGACCGCCTTGGTCATCGCGATGTCGTCGTTCGCCATATGGAGGCGCTTAAGGGGCTGGGCGAACGTCAGCTGAAAAACGCCGCGAGCCTTGCGAATAATTGGGTGACAGCGGAGACGTCGAAGGCGGTCGACGCAGCCGAACGCGAAATCCTTGGCATTTCCGCGCGGCTCGAAGCGGCAGCGCCGACGGTGGCGATCAAATTGGGTCTTGCCGCTGCGGGGCGCGTATCAATCGATGATGCGCCGTTGACGCACGATCGAATTGTCTCGGCAATTCATTCGGTGACAATAAGGATTGGCGATCTCGCGGATATAACGGTGACGCCCCCGCAGGGCGCAGGCGCGGCGGATCACAACAAGCTGCAAACGGCGCAAAGCCGCCTTGGCAAGTTGCTTGAAGAGGCTGGCGTGACCTCTGTTGCCGAATTTCATGCGGCGCGGGCGTGGCGTGACGAGTTGGAAACAGAGAAGCGCGGTCTGCAGGCGGAGTTCAACGCATTCGGGATTCTTGACGCATCGTCTGTCGTGGCGGTGGAACGGTTGAAAACCGAGATCGAAACCATTGATGGACTCGTTGCGGAAGCTTTGCGGCGTCTCAAGGCGGAAAGCCTGCCTTCCGCGCAAGAGATCGTAAGCCGAAAGGAGTCGCTGCAAAAAACACGTGACGCGGCGCGGCTAAATCGGAAGACGCTGGCCGGCATGGTTGAAGCGCAGAATGCCGTTCTGTCGCGGCTCGCAGGGTCACGGGGCGCCATTGTCGGAGCACGCAACGAAATCAAAAGCGCTCTCGATGGCGACCTGGCGTTGCTGCCGGACGATGAGCGTGAGGAGGTGATCAGGAACGCTCGAAAAGAAAAGTCAGCAGCGTTGGACGATTATCGGCTGAAAGCGGCGGCGCTTGAGGAACAGCGGCAAAAATCACCATCGACCGACGAAGTCGAACGCCGAAAAAATCAAGTCAAACGGATTTCGGCCGCCCTGGAAGCGCATAAACTGCGATTTGGCGGGCTTGAAAAGGAAATTGCGAATTTGGAAGGACAAATTCAAAGCGCTGGCGGCGACGGTCTTGGCGAAAAAGTTGAAGAACTGCGTCAATCGCGCGAGCTTGCAA
>CAWFBN010000177.1:0-81490 GCA_963813955.1 uncultured Alphaproteobacteria bacterium
TGCAGGAAGATCAGCGCAGAAGGGTGGCAATGAATACGATGGCGAGGGCCAGAGCAACGCCGTGGGATCGTCTGTCCCGCGTCGGCGCCTTAGCGGACTGTCGCACGCTCATCTTCACGTCCCGGCCGCCGAACATCGTATTCTACCCCGTGCGTCGCTCATGCAGAGTAAACTTAGGGCAACGATTCGCAGCGTGGAAGAGCCCATGTCAACGAGCTTTGACACCGGGCTTGAGCGAGCGACGCCCAAACATAAAAATATAAGCAGCGATCAAATGGTTACCTGCGCGCCAAGCTCCACCACGCGGTCGGAGGGGATGGAGAAAAAATCCGTGGCGTTCGTCGCCTGCTTGGCCAGTCCCACATAGAGCTTGTCCTGCCAATGCGGCATGCCGGAGGTCGGCGAGCATTTGAGCGTCCGTTTGCCGAGGAAGAAGGACGTCGTCATGATGTCAATTTCACGCCGCTCTTGCGCATCAGCGCCATGGCGGCGGGCACGCGCGGATTTTCCATATAGCCAAAATACAGCGTCACCCGCATGAATTCATTGGGAAGCTTCTCATCTCGAAACGGTTCGCTCGGACACGCGCGGCGTTGACATGTTGATCACGTTCATGATCACCACCCGCTCGTGCAGCACCTTGTTGTGCTTCAGATTATGCATCAGCGCCGAAGGGGCCACTTTGGGGTCGCCGGTCAGGAACACCGCTGTGCCGGCCACGCGCGTCGGCTTGGATTTTTCCAGCATGCGGATGAGATCGGTGGTCGGGATCGAATCGCGATGGGTCTTTTTCGCCAGCAGATCGGTGCCGCGCACCCAGGTCCACATCACGATCATCGATAATGCGCCGAGGCTGAGCGGAACCCAGCCGCCTTCGAACACCTTGACCATATTCGCCGCCATGAAGGCCAGATCGACGGACAGGAAGAAGCCGGTGAAGGGGATCGCTATCCAAAGCGGCCAATGCCACAATTTATGCACCACGAAAAACGATAGCGCGGTCGTCACCACCATGGTGCCGGTGACGGCGATGCCATAGGCGTTGGCGAGATTATCCGAGGAGCGGAACAGGAAGACCAGCATCAGCACGCCGATCAGAAGGGTCCGATTGACGCGCGGCACGAAGATCTGGCCTTCCGTCATAGCCGACGTGTGCTGGATTTCGAGACGCGGCAGCAGGCCAAGCTGGATCGCCTGACGCGACAGCGAAAAGGCGCCGGTGATCACCGCCTGGCTGGCGATGACCGTCGCCACCGTCGCCAGAATGACGAAGGGAATCAGCGACCATTCGGGGACCATCAGATAGAAGGGGTCTTTCACGGCGGCCGGGTCCTTGAGCACCAGCGCGCCCTGGCCGAGATAATTGCAGACCAGCGACGGCAGGACGAAAAACAGCCAGGCGATCTGGATCGGCTTGCGGCCAAAATGGCCCATGTCGGCGTAAAGCGCCTCGGCGCCGGTGACAGCCAGGAACACCAGGCCAAGCGTCACAAAACCCGTCGAGCCGTGGCTGAACAGGAAGATCAGGCCGTTGAACGGGTTGAAGGCATGCAGGATGCGCGGCGCATCGGCGATATGGTACACGCCCAGAAAGCCGATCAGGCCAAAGAAAACCACCATGATCGGGCCGAAAAACTGGGCGACCTTCGCCGTGCCGCTGCTCTGGAAGAGGAAGAGCGTGATGAGAATCACCACGGCGATCGGCAGCACATAAGGCTGGAAGAAGCTGGAGGCGGTATTGAGGCCTTCGACCGCCGACAGAACCGAAATGGCCGGCGTGATGATCGCGTCGCCGGAAAACAGCGCCGCGCCGGCGACGCCGAGCAGGAAAATAGTCTTGGAGCGTCGGCCGATCGCATTCTGCGCAAGCGCCATCAGCGACAGGGTGCCGCCCTCGCCCTTGTTGTCGGCGCGCATCAGAAAGAACACGTATTTAAACGTGACGGTCATGAAGAGGGCCCAGATCAGCAGCGAAACAATGCCGATCACCTCGGATTCGACGACGCCGTCGGCCTTCATGTGCTCGAGCGCGGTCTTGAGCGCGTAAAGCGGGCTGGTGCCGATGTCGCCGAAAACGACGCCCATCGACCCGAGCAGCATGACCCAGAAACCTTCATGCTGTTGATGTTCGGGGGCTGCGGGGGGCGTAAGGGGCGTTTCCGGCCCGGACGTGAGGGCGGCGGGCGAAATGGGTGCGTCTTCCGACATGAATGATTCCTGGCTGAAGCCGAAAAGGCTCTACCTTAGGAGACCTATAACCTTTTCCCCTGAGCCGAGAAGGGGTTCGTTTGGCGATGCCCGCCAGTCGCAATGCGTCTCCGATTGCGGCGACGAAAAATTGCTGGCAGGAAACGGGATGGATTTTTCGACTTTCGCCCAAAGCAAGGGCGCCTTGCCCATCGACGAGGCCCTGCCGCGCCTGACCGAGGCGCTGGCGGCCTTTTCGCGCGCCGTGTTGGTTGCGCCGCCTGGCGCGGGCAAGACCACCCGCGTTCCGCTGGCCTTGCTCGACGCCGGCTGGCGCGGCGACGGCAAGATCATCGTGCTGGAGCCGCGCCGCCTCGCCGCCCGCGCCGCCGCCGAACGCATGGCGGGCCTGCTCGACCAAAATCTTGGGGAAACCGATTGGCCTCCGCGTGCGCCTGCAATCGTCGATCGGGCCGAAAACCCGCGTCGAAGTGGTGACGGAGGGCGTTTTCGCCCGCATGATCCTCGACGATCCCTCGCTGGAGGGCGTGCCGCCGTGCTGTTCGACGAATTCCACGAGCGTTCGCTCGACGCCGATCTCGGCCTGGCGCTGGCCCTCGACGCGCAGGCCGCCCTGCGGCCGGACCTGCGGATTCTGGTGATGTCGGCGACCCTCGACGGGGCGCGCGTCGCGGCGCTGATGGACGGAGCGGCCGTCATCGAAGTCGCAGGGCCGCGCCTTTCCGGTTGAAACGCGCTATCTCGGCCGCGATCCGCGCGAAAGGATCGAAGACGCTGTTTTTCGCGCGATTTCCGCGCTTTGGCTGAAGAGAGCGGCTCGATCCTCGTGTTTCTGCCCGGACAGGCGGAAATCACCCGGTCGGCCGCGCTGCTGGGCGAAAAAATCCGCGATCCGGCCGTCGATATCTGCCCGCTTTACGGCGCCATGGACCGGGCGGCGCAGGACCGGGCCATAAAACCGGCGGCGGCGGGACGGCGCAAGATCGTGCTGGCGACCTCCATCGCCGAAACGTCGCTCACCATTGACGGCGTGCGGGTGGTGATCGACTGCGGTCTCGTCCGCGCGCCGCGCTATGAACCCGATCTGGGCCTGACGCGGCTCGAAACCCTGCGCGTGTCGCGCGCCGGCGGCGGATCAGCGCCGGGGGCGCGCGGGCCGCACCGCGCCGGGCGTCTGCTACCGCCTGTGGGAGGAGGCGGCGACGGGGTCCCTGCCCGCCTTCGCCCAGCCGGAAATTGTTTCCGCCGATCTGTCCGGCCTCCTGCTCGATCTCGCCGCCTGGGGCGCGCGCGATCCGGGGGAACTGGCCTGGCTCGATCCGCCGCCCGCCCCCGCCGTGACCGAGGCGCGCGCCCTTCTCCGCGATCTGGGCGCGCTCGACGCGGCAGGCGCGATCACGCCGCGCGGAAAAGCCATGCGCGGCCTGCCGCTGCCGCCACGCCTCGCCCGCATGGTCTTGCTGGCCGAACTCCATGGCGCCGGCGCGCTGGCTTGCGACCTCGCCGTCGTCATCACCGAACGCGGCCTTGGCGGCGATTCGCCCGACCTCGGCGACCGGCTCGACCGCTTCGAGCGGGATGCTTCGCCGCGCGGAAAAGATGCGCGCCGGCTGGCGCAAGGTTTTATCGCGGCAATTGCGCGTTTCCGCGCGGGAACTTGGTGAAAAGGCGGCGCCGATCGCGCTTTCGCCCGGCGCGCTGGTCGCGCTGGCCTACCCCGACCGCATCGCCCGCGCGCGCGGAAAGCGCGGGGGAGTTTCTGATGGCCAATGGCCGCGCCGCCAGCGTCGAGCCGCATTCGCCGCTGGCGCGCGCCAAATTGCTGGCGGTGGCCGAAGTCGCCGGGCGCGCCGGCGCCAGCCGCATCCTCGCCGCCGCCGAACTCGACGAGGCAAGTTTCGAGGCCCTGTTCGCCGATCAAATCGAGAGCCGCGACGAAACGCGCTTCGATGCGGCGAGCGGCGCCCTGCGGCGGCGTTTTTCTCGTCGCTTTGGCGCCCTGACGCTGGGCGAGCAGAACTGGCCGTTGCCGCCTCGCCGGAAAACGCTGCCTGCTGGCGCGCGGCGCCGCCGCTTTCGGCATCGACCGGCTGAACTGGAGCAAGGCGCAAAGGCAGACGCGCGAAAGGGTGGGTTTTTGCGCGCGATTTTTGCGCGCAATGCCCGCGAGGGCGAGGAAAATCCGTGGCCGGACCTGAGCGAAGCTGGCCTGAGCGGCGCCGAAACTTGGCTCGCGCCTTTTATTGAAGGCTGTCAGCGCCTCGACGAGATCGGGCCGGAACAATTCGACGCGGCGCTCGCGGCGCTTTTGCCCTGGGAGTTGTCGCGCAAGCTGGACGAGCAGGCGCCGACCCATTTCGTCACACCGGCGGGCTCAAGCATCGCGCTGGATTATTCGAGCGCCGAAGGGCCGGTCCTCGCGGCGCGGGTGCAGGAGTTCTATGGGCTTTCGACTCATCCGAGTCTGGCCAACGGCCTCGCGCCGATCACCCTGCATCTATTGTCGCCGGCGCATCGGCCGATCCAGATCACGCGGGACCTGCCCGGCTTCTGGAAAGGCTCCTGGGCTTCGGCCAAGGCGGACATGAAGGGACGCTATCCGCGTCACCTCTGGCCGGACGATCCCGCCTCCGCCGCTCCCACCACCCGTGTAAAGCCGCGCGGGACGTGAGGCGTCTCAGCAACCCCCAGATCAAGATGGCGATTTCGTTGACCCGGCAAAAGCGGCGTGTCACTTCTCACCGGCGCGCCGCGCACATTGTCCCGCGAGTCGTCCATGTCGCGCAACGCCCTTCGTCACCTTGCCGAGCCTGACTACCGTTATCGGCACGCGAGGCTCATTCACGCAACGCGGGTTGGGGTGGCCATTCTGGTGTCGATCCTGCTGACGACGGCCTGGGCCTGCCCTATGGCGAGTGGGCGTCGATCACGGTGCTGGTTGTCATCGGTGGGCTGCAACATCAAGGCAATATTCGTCGAAAGGCCTTCGAACGCGGTCTGGGCACCCTGATCGGCGCGGGCGTGGGGCTCGCCCTCATCGTGCAGCAAAACATCTTCGGCGTCTGGATAGCCACCGAACTGATGATCGCAGCCTGTTGCGGACTATGCGCCTATCATGCCATCGGCAAGGCCGGGTATATCGCGCTCCTGTCGGCGATCACCATCATGATTGTCGCCGGCCATGGCGACAATTCGATGGCGGCCGGCCTATGGCGCACCGTCGACATCGTGATTGGAATCGCTATTGCCCTGGCCTTCTCCTTTGCTCTTCCCCTCTATGCCACGTGGTCCTGGAGGTACAAGCTTGCCGACGCGCTGCGCGGTTGCGCCGCGCTTCACGCCGGACTCGCCGGCCGCCGACATTGCCAGCGACGAGGAAGTGAAGGCGCTGGCGGCGCAAAGCGCGGCGATGGTTGAACTGCGGTCCCTGATGCCTTGGGTCTCCAAAGAAACCCATATCGAGATGGCGAAGATGGAAGAAATCCAGCGAAGCCTCCGCCTCTGCGTGAGTACGCTCGACTTGATGGCCGGCATAAGGCGGCGGAGCGAAAACGAGCATCGCACGGGCGATCACGCGTCGCTCGCCCCTGTCGATCGCCAGATTGACCTTATGTTGCTTGGCATGGCCCACGCCCTGAAACTTGGCAAGGGACAGGGGCTTCAGCAGAGCGAGACCGCCGACCCGGCCGAAATTGACGCGCCCAACGCGCCGCCGCGGGACGGTTACGCCTTGCTGACCTTACAGTTCAGAGATGAAATCCGGCATCTGCGGCAGCTTTTATGCGCCACGGAAAGCCGCTGGGCCATTTAGCAACAAAAAAAGGGCGGCCCGAGAGCCGCCCTCAAAGTCAATTCCTCAGGCTTATTTCTTGCCGAAGGACAGCCCGCCGAAGCGGGAATTGAAACGCGACAGACGGCCGCCGCGGTCGAGCAATTGCTGCGAGCCGCCGGTCCAGGCCGGGTGCGTGTTGGGGTCGATGTCGAGATTGAGCGTGGCGCCCTCCGCCTGATAGGTGGAGCGGGTCTGGAACTCGGTCCCGTCGGTCATGACGACCTTGATGATGTGGTAATCGGGGTGGATATCGGACTTCATGGCTTCGACCTTGCGGCTGGGCGGCCCGTGACGGAACGCCGCCTTGGAACCAGAAGAGCGGCGCTGCGCGGCGCCGGGAAAGTGGAAGCGGCGTCTATAGACCAGACAGAGCCGCCGCGGCAAGGCGTCGGCCGCGAAAAACAAATTCCTTTTCCACGCCTATTCCCCGCCTTTTCCGCGCGCCTTTTCCGCGCGGCGTCCCTATATTGGCGCCATGACAGACACCTCAAGCTCCAAATCCCGCTCGCCGCGCGAACTCCCTTCGTTCGCTGGCGCCCATTCTGCCCTATGCGCGCCGTCATCTCCGCTGGGTGCTGTCGGCGGTGGCGGCGCTGACGGTCGCCGCCGCCGCCACCCTGGTCGTGCCGCTGGCGGTGCGCGGAATGATCGACCGCGGCTTTGCCGCCGACCACGCCGGCGTGGTCAATTCCTATTTCCTCGCCTTGATCGCGCGTCGTCGGCCTGCTGGCCATGGCCTCGGCCACGCGTTATTTCCTCGTCATGACGCTGGGCGAGCGCATCGTCGCCGACCTGCGCGGCGACGTTTTCACCCATCTGACCAAGCTCGACCCCGCCTTCTATGATTCGGCCCAGACCGGGGAATTGCTGTCGCGCCTGACCGCCGACACCACCCAGATCAAATCGACCTTCGGCTCTTCCGCCTCCATCGCCCTGCGCAGTCTGTTCATGTTCTTCGGGTCCATCGGCCTGATGATTTATACCAGCCCCAAGCTTTCGGGCCTGGTGCTGATCGCCATTCCGATCATCGTGCTGCCGCTGATGGCGTCCGGCCGCTCGGTGCGCGCCCGCTCGCGCGACGCACAGGACACGCTCGCCGAAGCCAGCGCCTTCGCCGCCGAAAACCTTGGCGCCGTGCGGACCATGCAGGCCTTCGGCGCCGAAAAAATCACCCGCGAACGGTTTACCCATGCGGCGGAGGGCGCCTATCTGGCCGCCCGCGCCGCCACCAAGGCGCGGTCGATTCTCACCGCTTTCGCGGTCTTTCTCTCCTTCGCCAGCGTGGTCGGGGTGTTGTGGCTGGGCGCGCGCGACGTGCTGGCCGGGGTCATGACCGCCGGGCAATTGTCGCAATTCGTGCTCTACGCCGTGCTCGGCGCGAGTTCGCTGGGGCAATTGTCGGAAGTCTGGAGCGAAATTTCCGCTGCCGCCGGCGCCGCCGGCCGCCTCTCTGAAATCCTGCGACACCCAGCCGCAGATCGCCGCCCCGGCGTCGCCCTTGCCAATGCCGGAGCCGCCGCGCGGCGAAATCGCCTTCGACCGCGTCGGCTTCGCCTATCCGGGCCGGCGCGACAAAAAAGTGTTCGACGGCCTGTCCTTCACCATTTCCCCCGGCGAAAAAGTCGCCATCGTCGGGCCGTCCGGCGCCGGCAAATCGACCTTGTTCCAGCTGCTGATGCGCTTTTACGACCCGACGTCGGGACGGGTGCTGATCGACGGCGTCGACGCCGCCAAGACCGATCCCGCTAGCCTGCGCCGCCGCATCGCGCTGGTGCCGCAAGACCCGGTGATCTTTGCCGCCTCCGCCTCCGAGAATATCGCCTATGGGGCGCCGGGGGCCAGCGAAGCGCGCATCGAAGCGGCGGCGGAGCGCGCCGCCGCGCTGGGCTTCATCCGAGCCCTGCCCGAGGGATTTTCGACCGAGACTCGGCGAGCGCGGCGTGACCCTTTCCGGCGGTCAGCGCCAGCGCCTCGCCATCGCCCGCGCCATCCTGAAGGATGCGCCCATCCTGCTGCTCGACGAGGCGACTTCGGCGCTCGACGCCGAGAACGAGGTGTTGGTGCAAGAGGCGCTCGACCATGTGATGCAGGGGCGCACCACGCTGATCATCGCCCACCGCCTCGCCACGGTGCTGGCGGCGGATCGTATTCTGGTGATGGAAGACGGCCGCATCGTCGAACAGGGAACCCACAACGAACTCGTGTCACGCGACGGGCTTTATGCGAGGCTGGCGCGGTTGCAGTTTAATGCGGGGGCCAAGGGGCTGGAGATGGTTTGAAGTCAAACCACGTCGGTGACGCGTCTCCAGCGCGCGGCGGTGACGGCTGATTCGAGGCTGAGACGGCCGACGATGTTTTCAAGGGCGAGTTCCCTCGGCTTCTCGGACGTCACCTGCGCGGAGATTTCGACGCGGTCGCTGCCCTCGATATTGGCGCTGTCCAATTCGCGCAGATGCAGGTCGGTCGCGGAGAAATTCTGCATCAGCAGAGCGCGGTATTTTTCTTCCTCATGCGCGCGGCAGACCATGGTGACGACGTAATAAGTCTCGACCTCGGCCGTATCGATGGGCTGGCGATTGATGAGCTTGATCAGCTTCGGCATGAAGAGATTGATCGAAGTGATCAAAACCACCGCCAGAAGGGCGTGGCGCCAATAGCCGGCGCCCGAGAGCAGGCCGACCGCGCCAGCGCACCAGAGGGTTGCGGCGGTGTTGAGGCCCCGCACATTGGCGCCCTCTTTGGAGATGACGCCCGCGCCGAGGAAGCCGATGCCGGTGACCACCTGCGCCGCGACGCGGGTCGGGCTCTCTTCCGAGAATTGGGAGGCGAAAACCACGAAAAGCGCCGCGCCAAGCGAGACCAGCGTATTGGTGCGCAGGCCCGCGAGGCGCTGGCGCCATTGCCGCTCGAAACCGATGATCGCGCCGAAGCCGACCGCCGACAGCAGGCGAATGGCGTCGTCGAAGAAATGCTGGTCAAAGGGAAACATTCACGGCTCCGGAAGCGGTCACGCGTGATCCGCCGCCGGGATAAACGGCGCCCCGATAACAGTTTTGTGACAGGTCAATCCGGCGCCCAACGCAGCGCGACAATGGGTAATCCCGATACCGGGTTTTTCCCTTCGCCCGGAAAAAACCCTCGCCGCGATAGAAACCCAGCGCTCGTTCATTGTCGCCCCGATGGGGAACGGCCACATAGTCGAACAGGGCGCCCACACCGAACTCATGGCGCGCGACGGGCTCTATGCGAGACTGGCGCGGTTGCAGTTTAACGCGGGAGCCAGGGGTTTGGAGTTGGTTTGAGCTTCGTACATTGCGAGCGGAGCGAAGCAGCCAAACCGGGCGATCGCAGTATGGATTGCTTCGCTTCGCTCGCAATGACGGCGTTAGGCGATACAGTTCTTAGCTTTCCAAGCCTTCCGGCGTCCAGCGCAGCGCGACAACGGGCAATCCCGACAGCGGGTTTTTGCCCTCGCCCGTGCGTAAAAAACCCTCGCCGCGATAAAAGGCCAGCGCCCGTTCATTGTCGGCGTTGACGTCGAGGCCGAAGCCCTCCGGGCATGCCTGCTTGGCCTTGCCGATCAAAGCCTGCGCCGCGCCGGACCCGATGGCGCGCGGGCTCACGGCGATCTGCTCCAGCCAGTTTTTCGCCGGATCGAACAGCACGAAACCGACAACCCACGTTGATCCTCGGCGACAACGATTTGAGCGCCCTCATTGCCGGAGCGTTGGAAAAGCTCGGCCAGCCACGGCGCGCGGGCGGAAAAATCGATTCCGGGCCGGGTCGCCGTCCAGCTTTCGATCCACAGCGCCAGCAGCGCCGGCCAGTCGGCGTCCTCATAGGGACGCAGCACAAAACTCATCTTTCCGTGATTTTCAATTCGATGCGGCGGTTGCGGCGCAAGGCGTCTTCGCCGGCGCCATCGTCGATGGGCTGGAACTCGCCGAAGGCGCCGGCCAGCAGATGCTGCGGCGGGAAGCCCTTGGCGACCAGATATTGCGTGACGGCGATACTTCTCGCTGCGGAAAGATCCCAGTTCGAGCGGAATGGCGAAGACGTGATCGGCCGCTTGTCGGTATGGCCGTCGATGCGCAAAACCCAGGGAAGTTCGGGCGGGATCTCCTTCGACACTTCAGTCAGCGCCACGAAAATCTTGTCGATCTCGGAGCGGCCCTCCGGCGTCAGAGTGGCCTGACCCGAATTCAAACAGCACTTCGGCGGGCAAGACGAAACGGTCGCCCACCACTTTGACATCGCGTCGGTCGCCAAGGATCTCGCGCAGGCGGCCGAAGAAGTCGGAGCGGTAGCGGGCGAGTTCCTGCACCTTCTGCGCCAGGGCGACATTGAGGCGCGAGCCAAGATCGGCGATGCGCGCCTGATTCTCCTTGTCCTTGGCCTCCTCCGATCGACAGCGCCTCCTGGATCGCCGCCAACTGGCTGCGCAAGGCGGCGATCTGCTGGTTGAGAAGATCGACCCTTGACAGGGCCTTGGCAGAGAGCTGCTTTTCCGCGTCAAGACTGGCCGCCGCAGCGCCGGCGCCGGCGTCCCTGTCCTGCCGCAGGGCGTCGCGCTCGCGCCGCGTCTGTTCGAGTGTCGCGCTCAATGAGGCGAGCGATTGTTGCGTCGCGGCCTTGCCGCCTTTCTCCAGCGACAACAGCGAGGTCAATTCCTCGATTTCCTTGTTAAGTCGCGCCAGCGCCGCATCCTTGCCGCCCACGTCGCGCGCCAGAAAATATTGCGCCATCACGAAAACCGACAGCAAAAAGATGAACACCAGCAGCAGGGTCGACAGCGCGTCGACGAATCCCGGCCAGTAATTCATCGCCTCCGGCCGTCGCCGCCCGCGCGCCAGAGCCATCAGTGCCGCTCCACGTTTTTCGCGGCCAGCCGGTGTTCCAGCGCCGACTGCAGGCGTTCCTGCCTTTCGGACTGGGCCTCGACCCAATCGCGGATCAATTGCTGTTCATGGCGCATGTTGCGCACCAGCGACTGCACGCCGGCGGCGAGATGGTCGATTGAATTGGCCGGCGCTCCGGTCGCCTTTTCACCTCCGACATCGGCCGATAGCCGGTCTTCCAGTTCGGTGTAAAAGCGGTTCTGCGCCTGCCCAGCCTGAAGGTCGAGAAAGCCGAGGACCAGCGAACCGGCAAGGCCGAACAGCGAGGAAGTGAAGGCGAGGCTCATGCCGGCCAGCGGGCGCGCCAGCCCTGTTTTCAGATCGTTGAACAGCGAGGCGGTTTCGGTGCCGCCCTGCAGCGAAGCGATGACGCCGCCAATCGAACCCACCGTCTCAAGCAGGCCCCAAAAGGTTCCGAGCAGGCCGAGGAACACCATCAGCCCGGTCAGATAGCGCGCCGTCTCGCGCAATTCGTCGAGCCGCGTTCCCACCAAATCCATCACCAGCCGCAGCATTTGCGGCGACATCGCGCGTTTTTCGCCGCCAAGCAGCCTCGCCATGGGCGCGAGCAGGACCGGCGGCTGAACCAACGCCCTGTCCTCCGGTCCGGCGCCGCGCGCATTGACCCAGGCGATTTCGCGAAACAGCCGCGTCACCTGAGTGACCGCCAGCACGATCCCGAACAGCTCGACCAGCAGGATCAGGGCGTTGAGGCCCGGATTGGCCATGAAGGCGGTTTCGATCCGGCTATAGAGAATCAGCGCGACGAAGGCGATCAGAATGAGGAAGACCGCCATGCGCACCAGAAAAATGGCGGGCGATGACAGGCGATAGGCGTCGGTGGAAGGCATGATGGGCGCTTTCCCGAAAAATCGCAGGCTTGTTGAGGATGAGTACAAGCCCGTGACGTTTCAAGGTGCGGCTCACGCTTTTTTCAATAAATCCAGCAATTGTCTCTGGATATATTCATTGCCGGCGCAGACCGAACCCTTGGCGAGCATGTCGGTTCCGCCATCGGCGTCGCTGACGTAGCCGCCAGCCTCGCAAATCATCACCAGACCCGCCGCCATGTCCCAGCTTTTGAGGCCGCGCTCCCAGAAGCCGTCGAAGCGGCCGGCGGCGAGAAAGGCGAGGTCGAGCGAGGCGGCGCCGAGGCGGCGCACGCCGCCGGCCCGCGTCATCACCGAGGAGAGTTCGGCCTTGAACTGGGGATGGATTCTGGCGTTGGCCAGCGGCGGAATGCCGGTGGCGATCAGCCCTTCCGCCATGTCGCGGCGCGCGGCGACGCGCAGGCGGCGGTTGTTGTAATAGGCGCCCTGTCCCTTTTCGGCGATGAAAATATCGTCATTGGCGGGATTGTAGATCACGCCGGCCACCATCTGGCCTTCGCGCTCCAGCCCGATCGACACGGCGAAGATCGGCAGGCCATGCAGGAAATTGGTGGTGCCGTCGAGCGGATCGACATGCCAGGTGTGGCTCTTGTCGGCGCCTTCGACCACGCCGCCCTCTTCGAGAATAAAGCCATAGCCGGGCCGCGCCTTGGACAATTCCTCAAAAATGGTTTTTTCCGACTTCTTGTCGGCGATGGTGACGAAATCGCCCGGTCCCTTGACGGAAACCTGCAAATTCTCGACCTCGCCGAAATCGCGCTTCAATCCGCGCCCCGCCTTGAGCGCGGCGGCTGTCATCACATTCATCAGGGCGGAATTGATCATGGCGTGGTCCCGGGCCGCATCCCGAGGGGACGTCTGGCCGTTGGCGTTGAAAGAGGTGGGGGTGGTGTGCCCTGCCCCGGCGCGGGCGTCAAGCCGGGCTCATTTTCCCAGATAGACGCGCAACGCCTTCTGGACCTTGACCCGTTCTTCGGGCGTGAGCTTGTTGAATTCGCCATCGAGCCACGGATCTTTGAGGCCCGCCGTCGTGGCGAGGATGTTCCACTTCGCCGCTTCGACACGGTCCTGTTTCAACCCGCGCCCGGCAAACAACAGCCGCGCCAAGCGGTTTTGCGCCACCGGATTATCACGATTGGCAGCGCGTAAAAGCCATTTGGCGCCGCCGGGTTCATCCGCGACAATTCCCTGGCCATTGAACAGCATGATGCCATATTCGACCTGCGCCGCCAGACTATCCCCCTGCGCCGCGCGAAGAAGCCAGTCGGCCGCCTGTTTCGGGTCCTTGTCGACGCCGCGCCCCTCGCGATAGAGCAGGCCGAGCGAATAGGCGGCGTCGGCGAAGCCGAGGTCGGCGGCGCGGCGGAAATCCACCGCCGCCTGCTTGAAGTCCGAGGCGACGCCGTTGCCCTCCAGCGCGATCACGCCGAGATTATACCAGGCGCCGGAGTGATCCTGCGCCGCCGCCTTCTGGAACAGCGCGGAGGCCGTGGCGACATTTTTTTCCTCGCCATTGCCAGTCAGATAGGCGAGGCCAAGGGCGAATTGCGCGTTTTTGTCGCCCTCATTGGCCGCGAGCCGGTACCAGCGCATGGCCTCGGTCGTATTTTGCGGCGCGCCAGCGCCCTGCTCCAGCAAGGCGGCGACCAGCGTCATCGCGGCGGCGTCATGCTTGTCGGCGTCGATGCGCTTCATCGCCTCCTGAAACGCCGTCTGGTAAAGGCCGCGCTGATAGGCGCCGAAAGCGAGATCGGGCTGGTTTGCGGCAAGGCCGGCGCAAGCCGGTTGCGCCATCAGCAGCGCCAAGGCCAGCGCCGCGGTTTTTTGCGCGAAAACTCAAGCTTCCGCCTCCGCCTGATCGAGCGCAGCTTGAGCCTGCGCCACGGCGGCGGCGGGGCCGCGCGGATCGCTGAACGCCATCGGGCCGAGCGCGACAAATTCCACGCCCGTTTTGGCGAGGCTGGCGACTTCGGCCAGATCATGCGCCACGCCAATGCAGGGCACGTTGAAGATTTCGGCCCACCAGGCGGCGCGCTCCAGCACCGAATTCGGCGCTTTCGCCGCCCGGTTCGAGATCGCCGAACATGATGTAGTCTATGTCCTTTTCGCCGGCCTCCATCGCCTCGTCGCGGGTGGCGAGGCCGCCCAGCCCGACGATGCGCTCGGGCTTCAGGCTTTCGCATCGCGGCGTCGAAATTTTCGCCCGGCCCGGTCATATGCGCGCCATCGGCCCCGGCCCGCGCCACAAGCTGGACGTCATCGGCCAGCAGCAAAGCCGCGCCGCGATCCTGCGCCAGCGGCGCGAGAAGGCGGCAGATTTTTTTGCGCGATCCCTCGTCGGGCGGCGCGAAGCGCAGCAGCACGCAGGCGACATCGCCCGCGTCGAGCGCGGCTTCGAGCGCCGGCGCGAAGCTTTCGGCATCGGCGACCGGCGGGGTGATCAGGTAAAGGCGCGGTTTGATGAAATCGGTCATGGCTCGTTTTTTCAAAATACGCGTGTCATTGCGAGCGAAGCGAAGCAATCCAGTGCCGCGACTGTTGAAAAGGTGGATTGCTTCGCTCCGCTCGCAATGACGGAGAAATTTAGGCAATGACGGCAATGAACGGCAAAAATGGGGCCACGGCAAGCCGCGACCCCATTCGATGAACGCCGCGCGAAAACTCAGGCTGCTGCGGGATCGAGCTTGCCGGACGCGTAGCTCTTGGCCATCTCGGCCAGCGTGAAGATGTGCTTGAACTTCGACGCTTGGCCGGCCGTGTTGAATTCCTCCAGCCGCTGGCGGCAGAGCTTGGTCATGGCCTCCTGCGCGGGCTTGAGATATTTGCGCGGATCGAATTCGCCGGGGCTTTCCGTGAAAACTTTGCGGATCTGGCCGGTGATCGCCATGCGGTTGTCGGTGTCGATGTTGATTTTCCGCACGCCATTCTTGATGCCGCGCTGGATTTCCTCGACCGGCACGCCCCAGGTCTGGGGCATCTTGCCGCCGTAGGCGTTGATGATGTCCTGCAGGTCCTGCGGCACCGAGGAGGAGCCGTGCATGACCATGTGCAGGCCGGGCATCTTGCGGTGGATTTCCTCGATCACATTCATGGCGAGGATGGCGCCGTCCGGCTTGCGCGAGAATTTATACGCGCCGTGGGAGGTGCCCATGGCGATGGCCAGAGCGTCAACCTTGGTGGCGCGCACGAATTTCACGGCTTCGTCGGGATTGGTCAGCAACTGGTCATGGGACAGCTTGCCCTCAAAACCGTGGCCGTCTTCCTTCTCGCCCTCGCCGGTTTCGAGCGAGCCGAGCACGCCGAACTCGCCTTCGACCGAAATGCCGCCGAGATGCGCCATGTCGGCGACATATTTGGTGGTGTTGACGTTGTAGTTCCAGTCGGCCGGGCTTTTGCCGTCTTCCTTCAAGCGAGCCGTCCATCATCACCGAGGTGAAACCGTTCTGCATGGCGGTGAAGCAGGTGGCCGGGGAATTGCCGTGGTCGAGATGCACGCAGATGGGAATTTGCGGATGGATTTCCACCAACGCGTCCATCATGTGCTTGAGCATGATGTCATTGGCGTATTGGCGGGCGCCGCGCGACGCCTGGATGATCACCGGCGCATCGACGGCGGAGGCGGCGACCATGATGGCGAGCGCCTGCTCCATGTTGTTGATGTTGAAGGCGGGCACGCCGTAGTCGTGTTCGGCGGCGTGGTCGAGAAGCTGGCGAAGTGTGATGCGGGCCATGGATTACTCCCTCGAAAAATATTCGATTCAGGCGCGAAGCGCTTCGACGCCTGGCAGGACTTTGCCTTCGAGCCATTCGAGGAAGGCGCCGCCCGCCGTCGAGACATAGGTGAACTTGTCGGCCACGCCGGCGTGGTTCAGCGCCGAAACCGTGTCGCCGCCGCCGGCCACCGACAGCAGCTTGCCTTCCTCGGTCAGCCGCGCCGCGACATTCGCCACCGCATTGGTCGCCGCGTCGAAAGGCTCCAGTTCGAAAGCGCCGAAAGGCCCGTTCCACACCAGGGTCTTGAGCACTGCCGAGCACGGCCTCGACCTCGGCCACCGAGCGCGGGCCGGCGTCGAGAATCATCTCGTCGTCGCCAACATGATCGACGCTGACGACATGCGACGGCGCATGGGCCTTGAACTCGGTCGCCACCACCGCATCGGTGGGCAGCACGATCTGGCATTTATTCGCGGCGGCGTTTTTCAGGATTTCGCGCGCGGTGTCGAGCATATCATGCTCGCACAGCGACTTGCCAACCTTCTTGCCCTGAGCGGCGAGAAAGGTATTGGCCATGCCGCCGCCGATGATCAGGAAATCGACTTTTTTGGTCAGGTTTCCGAGCAATTCCAGCTTGGACGAGACCTTGGCGCCGCCGACCACCGCGCCGAGCGGGCGGGCGGGCTTTTCCAGCGCCTTGGACAGGGCCTCGATTTCGGCCTGCATGGTGCGGCCGGCATAGGCCGGGAGCTTTTTCGCCAGGCCTTCGGTCGAGGCATGGGCGCGATGGGCGGCGGAAAAGGCGTCATTGACGTAAACGTCGCCGAGCGCCGCCATTTGCGCCACCAGCGCCGGATCGTTCTTTTCCTCGCCCTTGTGGAAGCGGGTGTTTTCGAGCAGCAGCACGTCGCCATCCACCATGTGGGAAATGGCGGTCTGCGCCGGTTCGCCGACGCAATCGGAGGCGAAGGCGACCGGGCGTGCCGAGATGCTCGGACAGGGCCGCCGCGACGGGTTTTAGCGAATTGGCGGCGTCGGGGCCGTTTTTCGGCCGGCCGAAATGGGCGAGCAGAATGGCCTTGCCGCCCTTGGCGGTGATTTCGCGCAGGGTCGGCAGGATGCGGTCGATGCGGGTGGCGTCGCTGACCTTGCCGTTTTCCATCGGCACATTGAGATCGACGCGGACCAGCACCCGCTTGTCCTTCAAGACGGCGGAGTCGAGCGTGTGAAAGGCGGACATGGCGGCCTCTGAAAAAGGGATGGGAAAGAAAAAGGCGCGCTCCGTGGGAGCGCGCCAGATTTCAGATCAGCTTGGCCAGCGCCACGGCCGTGTCGGCCATGCGGTTGGAGAAGCCCCATTCATTGTCATACCAGGACAGCACCGAAACCAGCGTTCCGTCCAGCACCTTGGTCTGGTCCATGTGGAAGATCGAGGAATGGGGGTCGTGGTTGAAGTCGATCGAGACATTCTTTTCGGTCGGTGTAGCCGAGAACGCCCTTGAGCGGACCGTCTGCCGCCGCCTTGATCACGGCGTTGACCTCATCCTTGGTCGTGGCGCGCTTGGCGACGAACTTCAGATCGACGACCGAGACATTCGGGGTCGGCACGCGCAGGGCGAAGCCGTCGAGCTTGCCGTTGAGTTCCGGCAGGACGAGGCCCACCGCCTTGGCGGCGCCGGTCGAGGTCGGGATCATCGACAGGGCCGCCGCGCGGCCGCGATAGAGATCCTTGTGCATCGGTGTCGAGCGTCGGCTGGTCGCCGGTATAGGAGTGGATGGTCGTCATGATGCCCTTGTCGATGCCGATGGCGTCATTGAGCGCCTTGGCGACCGGGGCGAGGCAGTTGGTGGTGCAGGAGGCGTTGGAGACGACCAGATGTTCCTTGGTCAGCTTGCCATGGTTGACGCCATAAACCACCGTCAGGTCCGCGCCGTCGGACGGAGCGGAAACCAGCACGCGCTTGGCGCCGGCGGTCAAAAGCAGGGCCGCCTTGTCGCGGGAGGTGAAAATGCCGGTGCATTCCATGGCGATGTCGACGCCGAGCGCGGCGAGCGGCAGGCCGGCCGGATCCTTGATCGCGGTGACCTTGATCGGGCCGGTTCCGGCGTCGATGGTGTCGCCGACCACCGTGACCACGCCGGGGAAACGGCCATGCACCGAATCATAGCGCAGCAGGTGGGCGTTGGTCTCGACCGGTCCGAGATCGTTGATGCCGACCACCTGAATGTCGGTCCGTCCGGATTCGATGATGGCGCGCAAGACGTTGCGTCCGATGCGACCAAAGCCGTTGATGAAAACTTTCACCGTCATATTTTTCGCTCCTTGGGGGTATTTTTGTGGGTCATGTTGCCCGTTCCCACCCGCTCTATAAGGCCCAATATGGCTTTACGCCCTGATTTTGGTCAAAGCGGGTTTAATCTTTTTCGCGCCGCTTGCGCAACGGCGTCGGCGTCGATCCCGAAATGTTGATAAAGCTCCTTGTAGGGCGCGCTGGCGCCGAAGCCGGTCATGCCGACAAAGGCGCCGTGACTTCCAAGGAACAGGTCCCAGCCCATGGCCAGCCCGGCCTCGACCGCCACGCGAACCGGCGCGTCGCCGATCACGCTTTTCCGCATGTCCTCGCTTTGACGGGCGAAAAGCTCGAAACAGGGAACCGACACCACCCGGGTCGGCGTTCCTTCCGCCTCAAGAATTTTCTGCGCGGCGAGAGCGATTTCGACTTCTGAACCGGAAGCGAACAGGCTGACCTTGGCCGGCGCTGAGGCCGGGGACAGTTCATAGGCGCCGCGAGCGCAAAGATTGTCTTCGACATAGGTATGACGAACGGGCGACAAGATTTTGCCGCGTCAGCGCCAGCACCGAGGGGTTTTTTCGCGCCTCGATCGCGGCTTGCCAGCATTCCAGCGTTTCCGTCGCGTCGGCCGGGCGAAAAACCAGCAGGCCGGGGATGGCGCGCAGCGAGGCCAGATGCTCGACCGGCTGATGGGTCGGGCCGTCCTCGCCGAGACCGATGGAATCATGGGTGAAAACTTCGATCGAGCCGAGATTCATCAGCGCCGCCAGACGCAGGGCCGGGCGGCAATAATCGGCGAAGGTCAGGAAGGTCGCGCCCGAGGCGATATAGCCGCCATGCAGGGCCATGCCGTTGACGGCGGCGGCCATGCCATGTTCGCGGATGCCCCAATGCACGTAGCGGCCGGCGTAATTGCCCGGCGAAATGGCCGGAGTCGCCTCGACCTTGGTGTTGTTGGAGCCGGTCAGGTCGGCCGAGCCGGTGATCAGTTCCGGAACCGCCGGGGCGATGAGTTTCAGCGCCGCTTCCGAAGCCTTGCGCGTCGCGACCGCGACATCCGAACCCGCCAGCCGCTGCTTTTCCGCGGCCACCGCCGCGTTGAGCGCGGCGGGCATGTCGCCGGCCAGACGGCGCAAAAATTCCTTGCGCGTCGCAGCAGGCAGGGCGTCGAGCCTGCGCCTGCCATTCGCCTTGCGCCTTTTCGCCGCGCGCCCCCGCCTGACGCCAGGCGGCCCGGATGTTTTCGGGAATTTCAAACGGCGCGTGCGGCCAGTTGAGCGCGGCGCGCGTTCCTGCCAATTCTTCGGCGCCGAGCGGTTCGCCATGCGCCTTGGCCGTGCCCGCGCGCTTGGGAGCGCCAAAGCCGATCACCGTGCGGCAGGCGATCAGGCTGGGCTTGTCCGATTTTTGCGCCGCCTCCAGCGCGGCGAGGATGGCGGCCGGATCATGGCCGTCGATGCGGTGGCGTTCCAGCCGCAGGCGTCGAAACGCTTGAGCTGATCGACCGAATCGGACACCGACAAAGGGCCGTCGATGGAAATGCCGTTATCGTCCCACAGCACGATCAGCCGGTTGAGCTTCAAATGGCCGGCGATGGCGATGGCTTCCTGCGACACGCCTTCCATCAGGTCGCCGTCGGAGGCCAGCACATAGGTGCGGTGATCGACGATGTCGCCGAATTCCGCCGCCAGCATGCGTTCGGCCAGCGCCATGCCGACCGAAGTCGCCAGCCCCTGTCCGAGCGGGCCGGTGGTGACTTCGACGCCCGCGCGTATGGCCGAATTCGGGATGGCCCGGCGTTTTCGAGCCGAACTGGCGGAAATTGCGGATTTCATCGAGCGTCATGCTCTTTTCGCCGGACAAATGCAGCAAGGCGTAGAGCAGCATCGAGCCGTGGCCGGCGGAAAGCACGAAACGGTCGCGGTCGGGCCAGCAAAGGATCGGCGGCGTTATACTTCAGCATCCGGGTGAAAAGCACGGTCGCGACATCGGCGGCGCCGAGCGGCAGGCCGGGATGGCCGGACTTGGCCCTTTCGACCGCATCCATGGCGAGCGCCCTGATGGCGTTGGCCATTTCGGCGTGGCTGACTTCATTCATCATTCGGCTCCGGGCCCCGTTTTCAGCGAATTTCCGACATGCGCGGGTTGATAACAGGTCGCGACCGCGAGTCAACGCGACGCGCGCAAACACGCCTCTTGCGCTTGGCGCCTTTGCCCCTTGGCCCCTTGGCGTGGGCTGTCACTTTGCTACAGTGGGCCATCGTTCGACTCGAACGCGCTTCCGCCATTCGAAAGCCTTTGCCCTTGTCCTTTCCTTCGTCCGAAGCCAGTCCGACTGCAACAGCATCGCTGCGCCTGCGGAAGGACTCCGCGCGCCGGAAAAACGGCTGGCCGAAGCCCAAAAAAGATTGCGCGCGGCGCTGGAGGGGCTGGACGCGGCGCTCAGCCTCCAAGCCGAGCGGGCGCTGGAGACGGCCGACAAGTCCGCCGAATTTTCCGCCATGCAGGAGGACCGCTCCCGGCTGGCGCAGGAACTCGACGCGGCGACCGCCCGGCTGCGCGCCTTCGAGGCGGCGAATGGCGAAGCCCTGGCCCGGGTGGAGCGCGCCAGCGCCGCTGTCCGCGCGGTGCTCGCCGCCGACGCCTGCGCCAATTCCTCGCAGGAGAATTGATATGGCGCAGGCCGTCGTCACCATTGCCGGACGCACTTATCGCATGAATTGCGACGAGGGCGAGGAGCCGCATATCGAACAGTCTGGCGCTTCAGGTCGACGCCAAGATCGCCGAGTTGCGCGGCGCCTTCGGCGAAATCGGCGACCAGCGCATCGTCGTCATGGCCGCGCTGACGCTCGCCGACGAGCTTTTCGCGATCAAGAAAAAACTGGCGGAAAAGGATGCGGCGCTTGCGAGCGCGCGGGAAGAAGCGGCGCGGTTCGAAATCCGCCGGCAGGAAGCGGCCGACCAGGCCGCAGTGACGCTGGAGGCGGCGGCGGAGCAGATCGAGGCCGCGACCAAAGCCCTCAACCGGGGCTAACCGAAAATCTATTCGCCGTCGGCGCCATCGGTGGCGGGCAGATCGCGGATTTGCCGCATGTCATATTGCGCCAGCATGACAATCGCCCGCGCCCGATTATAGACCTTCAGCTTGCGCAGGATCTCGCCGACATGCGCCTTGACCGTGGTTTCGCTGATGCCGAGTTCATGGGCGATCACCTTGTTGGGCAACCCTTCGGCCAAAAACTCCAGCACGTTTTTCTGCCGCGCCGTAAGTTTGTTCAGCCGCGCCAATATGCTGTCGCCCGCTTCGGCCGGGCCGCGCTCCGTGGCGATCGCGCTGGAAAGCACGCCCATCTGCCGGTTGAGCGGGTCGGTCATCACCGCCGCCATGCTCCGCGCCGAGGCGAAGAAATCGACCAGCCGGTCATTGACCGTCTCGCCCTGCCGCCGCGCCAGCGCGATCTGTCGGCTGGCGAGTTCGCCCGGACTCTGCGCCGCGCCGATCGCCTCGATCAGCTCGATGGTGGCGAGCGCGCTGTCCTGGATCGAGCGCAGCGCCCGCGCCTGCAAATTCTCGAGTTCGGAGGCGATTTTCACATTCTGGGTTTCGACCGTATCGGCGGCTTCTTCTATCGCGCTCTGCAATAGGCCATAAGCCATGCGCACCTGTCGGGCAAAGAGCGACGGAGACTCTCCTGCAGCGAGCGACGCGACGACGAGCGGTTTGTGCCCGTTGGTCCCGGACAGGGCGGCAACGGGTGGCTGCGAATGGTTTGGCAGGGGCTGGCTCTTGAGGTTCTTGACCGGTGTCATTTTCAGAAGCCTTATTTTACGACGCGATCGGGTCGTCGCGACAAAACTTCCCTCACTCCGTATACTGCAATGCAGCATAGGCATTCTTCAGGCTATTGTACTTTCTGGCATCACGTTCCTGTTTACCGTTTCGTTTTCGGATAGCAAGCAAATGATGCAAGACCTTGATTGCGCTCAGCTCAGCCGAGGGCTGCGCCCACTCCCTAGCCCTTCGCGAAGGGACGGTTCCGCGTCCATGATCGGCTATATATAGTGCGCGGCGGCCGCAACGCCAAAGTGCGCCGATAGAAAAAGGAAATCAAGTTATGGATTTATTGGCTGTCAAGCGCCGCTTCGACCTTGGCGAATTGCAATGCTTGAGCGGCGCGACAATCAGAAACGTCGCAATCGGCTACGAGACTTATGGCGAACTCAATGCAGCGCGCGACAACGCCATCCTGATCGCGCATTTTTTCTCCGGCTCCAGCCATGCGGCGGGTAAATATGCGCCCGACGACCCCCTGCCCGGCTATTGGGACGCCATCGTCGGGCCGGGCAAGGCGGTGGACACCAATCGTTATTTCGTGATTTCCTCCGATACGCTGGTCAATCTCAATGTCCACGACAAGAATGTCATCACCACTGGTCCGGCCAGCCTCGATCCGGCGACGCAAAAGCCCTACGGCCTCACATTTCCCGCCGTCGCCATCGCCGATTTCGTGCGGGTGCAGAAAGCCCTGATCGACAGTTTTGGCATCAAACGCCTGCACGCGGTCATGGGGCCTTCGATGGGCGGCTTGCAGACTTTCGAGTGGGCCGCCTCTTATCCCGACTGTGTCGGGCGCATCATTCCGGTGATCGCCGCCCCCAATTTCCGCGGCTGGCTGACCGGCTGGCTGTCGATGTGGACTCAGCCCATAAAGCTCGATCCCGCCTGGAAGGGCGGCGATTATTATGGCGGCCCGCCTCCGCGCGCCGGCCTCGAAGCCGCCCTGCGCCTGATGACCTTGCACGCCCTGGACAGCGATTGGGCCGACACCGCCGGCGGCCGGGCGCTCGCCGAGGGCGGCGACGCCGGCGACCTGACCGCAACTCCCTTCGCCATCGAACAGACACTCGCCGCCGCCGCCAGTCTGCGGCTGGACAATTCCGACGCCAATTCCCTGCTCTATCTGGCGCGCGCCAACCAGACCTATATCCCCGGCGCCGGCGCCGGAGCGACCGGCGCAAGGGAGGGACTGGAGCGGATCAAGGCGCCCGCGCTGGTGATTTACGCGCCGCAGGATCAGATTTTCGCCGCCGAATGGATCGAGGAAGCGGCGGACATTCTGCGCGACAATGGGGTTTTGGTGGAGATCGCGAAGTTATTTGGTCCCTACGGCCACTATAATGGCATCCTGCAGATCGCCGACGCGACGCCGCAAATTGCCGAATTTCTGGCCCGCGCCTTTTGAGTAAAGCTTTCTGGCCTTATTGACGGGCCCCGTCATTGCGAGCGAAGCGAAGCAATCCATGGCTTGCGGTTGTGGCCAGGGTGGATTGCTTCGCTTCGCTCGCAATGACGACCCTGGTTCAGGTCAGGCGAAGAATGCTTTAATTCGCGGGACAGGCGTCGGCAAGTTCGTTCAGTCCTTGATGCGAAACCTTGATCGAGGATTTTGCGCCCGGCCCACTTTTGTCAATGGTGACGGTGTAGATGGAATCGAAGTCATCCTGCGCCCAGGGCGGAACCGACGCTTCGTCGCCGCCATGCTTGGCGAGCAAGCGGCGGGCGAGCGTCACGATTTGATGGTGCTCCCATGCGACGAGAACGGTCGCGTCGCGATAGGCTTTTCGCGTCAAGGAGGTGACCAGCCCATTGAGGCCGTTGACGCCGAAACGGGTATCGACCGGCATGCCGAGGGAAATTGCGGTCGGCTCGATCGTCGCCAGCGGCCGGATGTAATCATAGGGGACGCCATGATCGAGCTTGCGGTCGGCCGGGTTGGGCGCGAAAATCGCGTCCGGTTTGCCGATAGCGGCCGCGATGACACGCGGCAGGGCCAGCGCCCGGTTGAGGCCCCGGCATGAAAGCTGGCCGAGGCCAGCCTCCGGCTTTTCGCCATGCCGGATAAATATGATCGTCTCGACCGCCGCCGCGGGCGTCGCCGTGCCCAGCGCCAAGGTCAGGGCAACCAAGGCCCCTGCCGCCGCCTGTCTCTTGTTCGTCACCCGCGCTTCTCCCGTTCATGTTCCGGCTCACCTTTGCGCAGCATGGCCTCGACGGCAACCCAGGGCGGCGCGAAATAGGATTCCCTTCCGCCCCTCGGCCAATCGGGTGTAAACTACATCGCCTCAGGAGGTGAGGCCATGATCGAACCCGCAGCGTCCTCGTCTGAAAGACACGATTTCCGCGCTTGCGAAATCTCCGACCCGTCGCTGACCTTGAAAGTCTGCGCCCTGCTGCCGGAAATCGAAACCGAAGTTTCGACCCTGCAATGCGCCGTCGCCGCCGCGCAGGGCTTTGCCGCGTCGATCTGCGCCGTTCATGTCGGGCATGACCGCTCGCAGGCCTATGTTTCGCCGGAGGAGGAGGACATCCAGCAATTGCGGGATATCTACGAAGGCTCTCCCGAGGCGCGGCAGGCGCGGGTCAAAGCGGTGTTCGACTCTTTTGTCGCCTCCGCGCCCGGCGCGCCGCCGATTTTATGGAGGCACGACGAAGGCGACATCTGCGCCAACATCGTCGTCGAGGCGTGCAACGCCGATCTTCTCGTCGTCAGCCATCCCATTCACCGGGACGCCGCCGACGCCTTGCACGGCGCGCTGTTCGACGCCCGCCGCCTCGTGCTCGTTGCGCCGCGCAATGCGCTGGCGATGAACCGGACCATCGGACGCCACATGGTGGTCGGCTGGAAGCCGGGTGACGCGGCCCGGAAGGCGGTGGAGGCGGCTCTGCCCTGGCTCAAGCGCGCCGAAAAGGTCACCGTCCTGTGGGTGGAGAAGGACGGGACCGAGCCCTATCATCAGAGCGCCCGCGACTTCTTCGCACATCTTGGGATCGATGCCGAGATCGTCGGCTTGCCGCGCGATCATCAAAGCGTGGGACGGCTTTTGCTTGCCGAGACCGCGCGTCGGGGCGGCGACAGCCTGGTGATCGGCGCCTTCCGGCATGGTTCGCTGTGGGAGCTTATTCTTGGCGGCGTGACGCGGGATGTGCTCGCCTCCGCCGAACTGCCGGTGTTCATGATGCGCGCGCGGAAAATTTTTGCGGCGGATACGGTTGCGTAGAGAGAGCCGAAACGATTGTTTGCGATCCTTCCGGGAACGCGATTCGTCAGGTCTGATCCTTGAGCCAATCTCCACTCTTGCGGGCCTTTATGGCCACGTGCTCCGGCCTTGCCGTCGCCTTTCGCTCGGAGCGCTCCTTCCGGCAGGAAGTCTTCGTGCTCGCCGCGGCCTTTCCCGCCGCCTTCGCCCTGACGCCGGATTTTTTCCGTCGCGCCGAATTGATCGCCTGCCTGCTGGCGGTGCTGGCGGTGGAATTGTTGAACACCAGCATCGAGAAACTCTGCGACCACACGACGCCCCGAATCGACCCCGCCATCAAGATCGTCAAGGACATGGGCTCAGCCGCCGTTTTTTGCGCCTTGTGCATGGCCGGCGTGATGTGGATCGGCGCGGCGCTGGAAAGATTTTGGTGATTTCGTCCGTCATTGCGAGCGGAGCGAAGCAATCTACCGTGTCTCAGGTCAAGGCCGATTTGAATGATTGGCGTGATTTTATCATGGCGTTGAGAGTTATGATGAGTTTGCGCAAAACGGCGACGAGGGCGAGTTTGTGCGGCTTGCCATTGGCTTTGAGCCGCTCGTAGAAGGCTTTGAACACCGGATTGTGTTTGCTTGCGGTAAGCGCAGCCATGAAGAGGATGTCGCGCAACGCTTTGCGTCCGCCGGTGATGCCGGCATGGTTGAGCGACGAGCCGCTCGCTTTGGTGATGGGCGCGACGCCGACGAGGGCGGCAATTTGGCGGCGGTTGGTCCGACCGATTTCCGGCAGCATGGCGAGAATGGCTTGGGCGGATTTTGGCCCGATGCCCTTGCAGGAACGTAAAATTTTGACATTCTCGCTCAAGAACGGGCTTGTGGCGATCAGATCGTCGATCGCCTGCTGAAATCGCGATGATTTGCGCGTCGAGGATCGCCAGCACGGCCTGGATCGACGCCTTGATGTTCTCGGCTTCAGCGGTTCTGACCCGACAGCATTCGCTCTGGCGCAGATCGCCAAGCTGGGTCAGGCGGCGGACCATGTCGGCGAGTTGCTGGGTCTGAGGGTCGGGCAGGGCCGGACATGGCTCGTTGACGGTAAAGGCGGCAAATTCGGCCAGCATTTGCGCGTCGAGCGCGTCGGTCTTGGCCAGCCCGGGACAGGCGCAGCCGAAGGCGCGGGCGCGATTGGGGTGAATCCGGCGCAACGGCAAGCCGAGTTGCATGGCGACGCGCATCAGCGCGCGTTCATAGCCGCCCGTCGCCTCGCAGACGAGATTGGCGCAATGCGACCAGGGCCCGGAGAAAGCCTCGGTGATGGCAGCGGGTTCATTGGCGACGCGGCGCTTGCGGCCCTGCGTGTCAGCGATGTCGATCCAACTTTTCGAGATGTCGACGCCGATAAACAAGGGCTCGGCGGGGACGAGCGCGCCAGCGACCATCAAGGCCGGGCGACCGGCGGAAATTGTCTGGTTAGAAATTGCAGAAGAAGAAAAACGCGTTACCATGGCCTCACCTTTCGCAAGAAGGGAAAAGGGTCCTCTGGCACGGGATTGTAAACTCGGGCTCCGGCCCATCCTACCGTTCGTGCTCAAGACCGTCAGGGCAGGATGACGGATCAAGATTGCTTGCGAGCTTGCGCTCTATCCAAAAGCGATCTCGTCATCCTGCCCCCAGCTTCGCACGGCGACGCCGTCAACCAAAGCCGGGGATGCAAGACGTACAATCCATCTTGCTGGCGAGCCGCAAGGGTGGATTGCTTCGCTTCGCTCGCAATGACGACCGCAAGATCGTGAAGGACATGGGCTCAGCCGCCGTTTTTTGCGCCTTGTGCATGGCCGGCGTGATGTCATCGGCGCGGCGCTGGAAAAAATTGGTGATTTCGCCCGTCATTGCGAGCGGGGCGAAGCAAACCATCTACGCGCAGTGGCGAGGTGGATTGCTTCGTCGCGTCCTCCTCGCAATGAGGACCGCCAGATCGTGAAGACATGGGTTCGGCCGCCTTTTTTGCGCCTTGTGCATGGCCGGCGTGATGTGGATCGGCGCCGCGCTGGAAAGATTTTGGTGATTTCGCCCGTCATTGCGAGCGGAGCGAAGCAATCCATCTTCGTGCAAGCGGCGAGGTGGATTGCTTCGTCGCGTCGCTCCTCGCAATGACGACCGCAAGATCGTGAAGGACATGGGCTCGGCCGCCCTTTTTGCGCCTTGTGCATGGCCGGCGTGATGTGGATCGGCGCGGCGCTGGAAAGGTTTTGGTGATTTCGCCCGTCATTGCGAGCGCAGCGAAGCAATCCATCTTCGTGCAAGGCGAAGTGGATTGCTTCGTCGCGTCGCTCGCGCAATGACGACAAGGCTTTCACTTGGCTGATGGAAGCCCTATGTTTCCCGGCGTGAGACCCTCCGGAGGCCCTCGCTTGAACGCACCCTCGGTCCGCAGCGAAGCGGCGCCCATCGACGCCATGTCCCAGTCGCCGATGTTGCGCGTAAAAAATTTGCGCAAATCCTACGCCACGCCGCAAGGTCCCATCGCCGTTTTGCGCGGCGTCGATCTGTCGCTTGCGCCGGCGAAACGCTGGCGGTGATGGGCGAGTCCGGCAGCGGTAAAAGCACGCTGCTGCATCTCGTCGGCGCCCTCGATCACGCCGACGGCGGCGAAATCCTGCTGGATGGCGTCGACATCACGCGCCTGTCGGAAAGCGCGCGCGCGACGGCGCGGCGCCAGATGATCGGCGTCGTTTTCCAGCAGTTCAACCTCATCGCGAGCCTGACCGTCGAGGAAAATCTCGCCTTTCAGGCGCGGCTCGCGGGCCGGCTCGATCCGCAGTGGCAGCTCACGCTGACCCGGCGTCTGGGGTTGGAGGGGCTCGGCTCACGCTATCCCGAACAGCTTTCCGGCGGCCAGCAGCAGCGCGTCGCCGTCGGCCGGGCGCTGGCGGCGCGGCCGAAACTTCTGCTGGCCGATGAACCCACCGGCAATCTCGACGAAACGGCGGGCGACGCGGTGCTGGCGCTGTCGCTAGAACTGGTGGCGGAAACCGGTTGCGCCTTTCTGATGGCGACCCATAGCGCGCGACTCGCGGCGCGGCTGGGGCGCCGCGTGCGCATCGAGGCGGGAGCGCTCGCCATATCATGAAGCCAATTTTCTGGACGCTCGCCGCTCTGGTCAGCCATTGGCGCCGCCACCCCACCAATCTGGCGACGCTCCTCCTCGGCCTCGCCATCGCCACGGCCTTGTGGAGCGGCGTGCAGGCTCTAAACGAACAGGCGCGTAAAAGCTACGACAGCGCGGTCGCGGTATTCTCCGGCGGCAATTTGCAAAATATCGTCGCGACGCGGGGCGGGCTCTTCCCCCAGGAGCTTTTTGTGACGCTGCGGCGCGCGGGGCTGAAGGTCTCGCCCGCGCTTGAGGGAAGCGCGCGCGTTGGCGACAAAAACATCCGCCTCATCGGCGTCGAGCCGGTGACGCTGCCGCGCGACTCGATGCTGGCGCCGCTGCGCGAGACCAAAGAGGCGTCGAACATTCTGACGGGCGAGGGCCGCAGCTTCGCCTCGGCGCAGACCTTGTCCGACCTTGGCCTCTCCGAAGGCGCGCGGCCGAAAACCGAACGCGGTTTTGTGCTGCCGCCGCTCGTCGTCATAAAGCAGGCGCCGCCGGGCGCCGTCATCGTCGATATCGGCGTGGCGCAGAAGGCGCTGGACAAGCCGGAGCGCCTGTCGCGCCTCATCGTCTCGAACGAGGCGCGTGTCGACGCCGCGACGCTGGCGTCTGCTCGCGGGTGATGCGCTGCGCATCGTCGAAGCCCGAGGACGAAAGCGAGCTGGCGCGCCTCACCGACAGTTTCCATCTCAATCTGACGGCATTTGGCTTCCTCGCCTTTCTCGTCGGCTTCTTCATTGTCCACGCGTCTTTCGGCTTGGCCTTCGAGCAGCGGTTGCCGACGCTGCGGACGCTGCGGGCGCTCGGCGTCTCGGCAGTCGCGCTCACCGCCGCGCTTTTTTGCGAACTTCTCGTCTTCACGTTTTTTGCGGGCGGCCTGGGGCTGGTTGGCGGCTATCTGATCGCCGCGGCCCTGTTGCCCAATGTCGCAGGGAGCCTTGAAGGGCTTTATGGCGCGCAGGTTTCGGCGCGGTTGGCGCTCGATCCCTCATGGTGGTTGTCGGGGCTGGCGATGGCCGGCGCCGGCGCCTTGATCTCGGCGGGCGGCGGCCTCGCCAAGACGCTGCGCCTGCCCGTGCTGTCCGTCGCCCGGCCCATCGCCTGGCGCGAGGCGCATCATCGTTATTTGCGCCGTCAGGCGGTCCTTGCCACGCTGTCGCTCGCCGCCTCGGCCCTTGCTTATCGAGCGGCCGACGGGCTGGCGATGGGCTTTGTCGTCATCGCCTTTGCGCTGCTGGGCGCCGCGCTGCTCCTGCCGGTGGCGCTCGCGGCCGTGCTGCGCGTCGCGGAGAGTTTGCGCGGCGCCCGCTCGCGCGCTGGTTCTTCGCCGACGGGCGCCAGGAGATTTCGGGCCTGTCTCTGGCGATGATGGCGCTGCTGCTCGCGCTCGCCACCAATATCGGCGTCGGCGGCATGGTGGAAGGTTTTCGGCAAACCTTCGCCGGCTGGCTCGACGAACGCCTTGCCGCCGAAATCTATTATGAAGCCGCGACGCCCGCAGACGCGCGCGACATCGAGATCATGGGCGCGGAAGCAGCCGGACATCACGGCGGTCCTCCCGATCTGGCGCGCCCGGACGCGGCTTGGCGGCTGGCCGGTCGACCTGATCGGCATGGCGCCGCACGCGACCTATTCCAGCATTTTACGCTGCTCGAAGGCGGCGCCGACGCTTTCCGGGCGCTGCATGACGAGGACGCCGTCCTGATCAGCGAACAGCTTGCGCGGCGCCTGAAGACCCGGCTCGGGGCGACGCTCGATATTCCCGCATCCGGCGCAAACTGGCCGGTGAGGATCGTCGGCATCTATCCCGATTACGGCAACGCCAAGGGACAATTGCGCGTCGATCACGAGAGGCTGGCGCGGCATTTCACCGATGTGTCGGGCGTCAATTATTCCCTGCGCGTCGCGCCCGGCGCCGTGGCGCGGGTCATGGAGGAGATGCGGACGCGTTTCGGCCCGGCGATCGTCCGCATGATCGATCAAGGCGAGTTGAAAAAGCTCTCGACCGAGCGTTTTTGAGCGCACTTTCATGGTCACGGCGGCCCTCAATACGCTCATGCTCGGGGTCTCGGCCATCGCCTTGTTCACCAGCCTGCTCGCGCTCAGCAATCTGCGTCTGGCGCAGGTCGCGCCGGTCTGGGCGGTCGGCGTCGAGCGGTGGCGGCTGGCGGCGCTGGAGCTGTTGCGCATCCTGCTGTTTTCGGCGGGCGCGGCCCTGCTGGCGATACCGCTCGGGGTCTTCATGACCTGGGGGCTCGTCGATATCGTCAATGTCGCCGCCTTTGGCTGGCGCCTGCCCATGCATGTCTTTCCCGTCCAATGGGCGCAGGTCTTTCTGTTGGCGCTCGCCGCCGCGCTGGTCGCTGGCGTCATGCCGGTGACGAGGCTGGCGCGCAGCGCGCCGGCCGACCTTCTCAGGGTGTTCGCCAATGAACGCTAAACTCATCTTCTTGCTGGCGTGTCTGTGGCCCGCCGCCGCGCTGGCGCAGGGGTTTGGCGGTCTCGGCGCCGATGTTCAGGGATTCGAGACGCCAAAGCCCGGCGGCGCGCTCACCTTTCCCGGCCGATCACGGCGCGCATAAAAATTTTCGCACCGAGTGGTGGTATGTCACCGCCAATCTCACAGGCGCGGACGGCGCCTCCTATGGCGCGCAGTGGACGCTGTTCCGTCATGCGCTGGAGCCCGGCGCGGCAAAAGGCTGGGACGACCGCACCATCTGGATGGGGCACGCCGCCGTCACCAGCGCCACGGAGCATCTGTTCGCCCAGACGATGGCGCGCGGCGGGGTCGGACAGGCAGGCGTCGAAGCCGACGCCTTTTCAAGCCTTTATCGACGACTGGCGTTTTGAGGCCAACGACACGCTCACCAAGGCCCGTATCATCGCCCGCGACGCGGATTTCTCCTATGACCTCGATCTATCGAGCGACCGGCCCGTGGTGCTTCAGGGCGAAAACGGCTACAGCCGCAAGTCGGAGCAGGGACAAGCTTCCTATTATTACAGCCAGCCCTTTTTCACGGTCGAAGGAACGCTGACCCTTCATGGCCGCGAAACCAAGGTCACGGGCCGGGCGTGGATGGATCGCGAATGGAGCAGCCAGTCGCTCGCGCCCGACCAGACGGGCTGGGACTGGTTTTCGATGCATCTCGCCAGCGGCGAGAAGCTCATGCTCTATCGCATCCGGGGCGCCGCTCCCTATCTGCTCGGCAACTGGATCTCGCCCGATGGCGCAACGCAGCCACTCGCGGGGAACGACATTTCGCTCGAGCCATTGGCGCAGACAACAATTGGCGCGCGAAAAATTCCGACCCGCTGGCGCGTGCGCGTAAAAAGCCACGGCTTCGACGTCGAGACGACGCCGCTCAACGTCCAGAGCTGGATGGGAACGACGATTCCCTATTGGGAAGGGCCGATCAGCTTTGCCGGTTCGCAAAGCGGCAGCGGCTATCTTGAAATGACGGGCTATTGAACGAGGAGGAACGCCATGAACGCACCCATCGTTGCGCCGGATCGCGCGGAGATCCCTGAAGAATTCCAATCCTGTTTCAACCGCCAGCGCGCCGCCTATCTCGATGCGCCGGCCCCGGCCGCCGCCGAGCGGATCGCCGACCTGCAAAGCCTGGCGGCGCTGCTCAAGGACAATCGCGAGGCGCTGGTCGCCGCGATCAACGCCGATTATGGCCATCGCTCAAGTTTCGAGACCCTGTTCGTCGAATATTTCATCGTCCTCGAAGGCATCCTGAACAGCGCCAAACACGTCAAGAAATGGATGAAGCCGCAGCGGCGCCACATCGATGTCATGATTTATCCCGGCGCGAAGAATCGCGTCATTCCGCAGCCGCTGGGCGTGGTGGGCGTGATCGTGCCGTGGAATTTTCCGCTTTTCCTGAGCTTCGGGCCGCTGGCCGCCATTTTCGCGGCCGGCAACCGGGCCATGGTCAAGATGTCGGAAAATTCGCGACATCTCGCGGCGCTGCTGATCGAGATCTGCCCAAAGTATTTTCCGCCGGAAAAACTCGCCTTTTTCGATGACGGCGGCGGTCGCGGACCGGCGTTTTCCTCGCTGCCCTTCGACCATCTGCTGTTCACCGGTTCGGGAGCGACGGGCCGGGCGGTGATGGCCAACGCCGCGCGCAACCTGACGCCGGTGACGCTCGAACTGGGCGGCAAATCCCCCGCCATCGTGGGGCCCGACTTCCCGATCAAGACGGCGGCGGAGCGCATCCTGTGGGCCAAGATGTTGAACGCCGGCCAGATCTGCACCAATGTCGATTACGTCTTCCTGCCAAAGGGGACCGAGGCCGAGTTCGCAGCCCATTGCAAAAAACTATTCGCCAAACGCTACCCGGACATCAACGGCCCCGACTACACCTCGATCATTGACGACAAATCCTTCGCGCGGTTGCAAGGCGCCCTCGACGATGCGCGCGAAAAAGGCGCGACCCTGATCAATCTGGCCGAGGGCCAGCAGCCGGACGCGACCAAACGCAAATTCCCGCCGCACCTCGTGCTGAATCCGACCGACGACATGCAGCTCATGCAGCGTGAAATTTTTGGGCCGATCTTGCCGATCGTCAGCTACGTCGCCCGGCAGGAAGTCGCCGACACGATCAACAGTCGCGACCGGCCGCTGGCGATCTATCCCTTCACCCATGATCGGGACTTGAGCGATTTCTACATCTCGCACGTCATGTCGGGTGGCGTTTCGGTCAACGAGGCCATGCTGCATGTCAGCCAGGAGGATTTGCCTTTCGGCGGCGTCGGGGCCAGCGGCATGGGCCATTATCACGGGCGCGACGGTTTTATGACCTTCTCGAAATTGCGGCCGGTCTTCACTCAGGGGCCGGTTTCGGCGGTCCAGATGATGTTCCAGCCGCCTTATGCCGGACTCCCCGGCAGAATCCTGGACATGCTGATCAAATTAAAGACCTGACGTTAAACCCACGTTGAATTTGAACGGAAGGACGGATCGGCTTAACTGCTGTCCGCGAAACGGACAGCAGGCCAAAATGCCCAACAGCTTTTATGTTTACGATCAATATATTTTCGCGGCCGCCGCCTTGCTTGGCACTTTTCTGGGCTGCTGGCTTTTGCTGTGGCTTATGCTCCGGCCGGCGGGACAGGGTTTCACAAAACCTTTCGCGGGCGTCGCTCCGCCCTTCATGAATATTCTCGGCGTGCTGTTTGCGCTGACCCTGGCCTTCATCGGCAATGACACCTGGACCGCGCATGACCGCGCGGTGAGGGCGGTGAATGCCGAAGCCGACAGCCTGCGGGGCCTTGCCGTCATCCTCCGCCAGCTTCCGCCGCAAACGCGGAACGGCGCTCAGGCTGCGCTGCAAGCCTATGTCGGCGCCGCCGTCGCCGAATGGTCGGATCTCGGGCGACGCGAAGTGAGCGCGGCGACAAGCCAGGCCGCCGATGACCTTTTGGGATCGTTGACCGGCCCTGCGCTGGTGTCCGCCCTGCCCCAGCCCGCCGCGAATTCGGCGCTGGGTCTGGCGATGCAGATCCGGCAAAGCCGGGACGAACGGATCGCGCTGAGCCAGACCCATGTGAATCCGTTGAAATGGCTCGGGATGGCCTTTCTCGGCTTTCTCACCATGATATCGGTCGCCGCCATTCACATTGGCGCGCCGCGCGCCATGATCCTGTCCGTCAGCCTGTTCGCGCTCGCCGCCGCCCCCACCGCGGTGATCGTGCTGATCCACGGCAATCCCTTCCAGGGTTTTGCCGCAGTCTCCGAAGCGCCGATCGCCGCCGTCCTGCGCGCGGAATCCTGAAACCTAACAAAAATCCGAGTCAGGCTGTGCGGGAGTGCTCAAGCTTTTTCGCCTGTATTGACCTGGCCCCGTACATTGCGAGCGAAGCGAAGCAATCCATGGCTTGCGGTTGTGGCCAGCGTGGATTGCTTCGCTTCGCTCGCAATGACGACCCTGGTTCGGGTCAGGCAAAGAATGCTCGAGCCTCAATGATTATTCAGTCGGGGGGCGACCCCGCGACGCATCAAAGCAAAAGCGGGCGTCCTTCGGACATTTCAGGGTCTGGATGACTTTATTCACTTCGAGAACGGCGCGTTGCATTTCCTTGGACAGGCAATCGCGATATTTGAAGACCTCGGCGACATAGGTTTCGGTGGCCTGCTCGCAGGACTTTCGCGCCTTGGCCTCCTTGGCGGGCGCTCCCACGCAGGCGGGTGGGTAGGGCGGGGCGCAATAGCCCCATTGCCAGCGGTCTTCCCCGACTTTCGCGGCGAGGGAAGACACGCTGGGCAAAACCACAGCGCCGGCCAGGGCGACGAAAAAGATCGTTCTCGAACAAGCCATGTGTTTCAATAAAAGCAAGGTTCAGCCAAAGCGCTCATGCTCGCCGCTGCTGGAACCTTGTATCCTCAAATGCTCTGGTTATAGGCGCCGACTTCCGGATTTTCGCGCAGGATCGCGTCCACTGCCTTGAACATGGCGTGGAGATTTTCTTCCGACGCCGGGCTTTCCACCACCACCACCAGCTCCGGCTTGTTGGAGGAGGCGCGCACCAGGCCCCAGGTGCCGTCCTCGACCGTCACGCGCACGCCATTGACGGTGACGAGGCTGGCGATCTTCTGGCCGATGATTTTTTCGCCCGCCGCCTCCATCGCCTTGAATCGCGCGATGACCTTGTCCACCACGCCATATTTGACCTCGTCGGCGCAATGCGGCGACATGGTCGGCGAGCCCCAGGTCTTCGGCAGGGCCTTGTAGAGATCGGCCATCGACTTGCCCGGATTGCGATCGAGCATTTCCAGAATATGAACCGCCGTCAGCAAACCGTCGTCATAGCCGCGCCCGACCGGCGCGTTGAAGAAGAAATGGCCGGATTTCTCGAAACCGGCCAAGGCGTTCAGATCGTTGACCCGGCGCTTGATGTAGGAATGGCCGGTCTTCCAGTAATCGGCCTTGACGCCCTGCGCCTTGAGCACGGGATCGCTGGCGAACAGGCCGGTCGATTTGACATCGACGACAAAGGTCGCGCCGGGATAGAGCTTCGACAGGTCGCGCGCCAGCATGACGCCGATCTTGTCGGCGAAAATTTCTTCGCCGGTATTGTCCACCACGCCGCAGCGGTCGCCGTCGCCGTCGAAGCCGAGCCCGACATCGGCGCCCGTCTCGCGCACCTTGTCGGCCATGGCGTGCAGCATTTCGAGGTCTTCGGGATTGGGGTTATAGCGCGGAAAGGTGTAATCCGGCGTCACGTCGAGCGGGATCACCTCGCAGCCGAGCCGCTCCAGCAGCGCCGGCGCGAAGGCGCCCGCCGTGCCATTGCCGCAGGCCGCCACGACCTTCATTTTCCGCGTCAGCTTGGTGTGGCTGGCCGAGATCGTCGAGATAGGTCTGGCCGAAATTCTCGACATAGACGTAGGAGCCGCCCGAGCGGCTTTGAAAACGCCCTTCCAGCACGATGTCGCGCAGCCGGCCCATTTCCTCCGGGCCAAAGGTCACCGGACGTTGCGCTCCCATTTTGACGCCGGTCCAGCCATTGTCGTTATGCGAGGCCGTGACCATGGCCACGGCAGGACAATCCAGCGCGAATTGCGCGAAATAGGCCATGGGCGACAGCGCGAGGCCAATGTCGACCACTTCGACGCCGCCCTCCATCAGGCCGCAGATCAGGGCCTGTTTGATCGACGTCGAATAGGAGCGGTAGTCATGGCCGGTGGCCAGCCGCGGCTTGACGCCCATTTCGTGCAGCAGGGTCGCGAGGCCGAGGCCCAGCGCCTGCACGCCCATCAGGTTGAGTTCGGGCCGAACTGCCAGCGCGCGTCATATTCGCGAAAGCCGGTCGGCTTTACCAGCGGCAGGCGCTCGTATTCGAAGGTATTGGGCGTGAGGGCGGCGACGGGTTTGGGAAACATGGGGCTCTCGCTTGCGGAACGGCGCGTCATCGCCAGAAAATGTCGCAGGACGGCCGGAAGCGGACGACGCGATCAGGACGCGCTGGTAGACATCCTCGATCCGCACGATGTCGTCCTCGCCGAGATAGGAGCCGGTCTGGACCTCGATCAACTCCAGATCGATCTTGCCCGGATTGATGAGGCGATGCACCGAGCCGATCGGCAGATAGATCGAACTCGTTTTCATGCACCATCTTGACCTCGTCATTGCGCGTCACTTCCGCCGAACCGCGCACCACCACCCAATGCTCGGCGCGATGATAATGCTTTTGCAATGACAATTTATGACCCGGCTTCACCACGATGCGCTTGACCTGATAGCGGTCGCCATTGTCGATCGACTGGTAATAGCCCCAGGGGCGGTAGACGCGGGTATGCTCCTGCGCCTCCTTGCGCTTCCGCCGCTTGAGCTCATCGACCAGTTGCTTGACCCGGTCGCCATATTCGGCGCCGAGCACCAGAACGGCGTCGTCGGTGGTCACGACGATGACGTCGCTGACGCCCACCACGGCGGTCAGCCCGTGCGTCGAGCGCACGTGGACATTGACG
Organism: uncultured Alphaproteobacteria bacterium; assembly: GCA_963813955.1. GTDB lineage: Bacteria > Pseudomonadota > Alphaproteobacteria > Rhizobiales > Beijerinckiaceae > Rhodoblastus. Next base: position 36,507 of record CAWFBN010000177.1, read on the forward strand.
CCGTCCTGCACGAAGCCGTCGCCGCGCACCGAATTGCCCAGCGCGTCCCGGTCGGAAAGCTCCCACACCGCTTTCCAGCTGCCGACGTCCGACCAGCCGATATCGGCCGGGAATCACCGCCGCGTGCGAGGTCCGCTCCATCACCGCATAGTCGATGGAGGTTTTGGGCGCGAGGGCGAAGGCAGTCCTTGTCCAGCGCCAGAAAGCCGAGATCGGTCTTGGCTTTGGCGCAGGCCTGGGCCGCCGCATCGGCGATTTCCGGCGCGAATTTGGTCAGTTCGGCGCGCATGACATCGGCGCGGAAGAAGAAATTGCCGGAATTCCACAGATAGCCCTGCTCGATATAGCCTTCAGCGGTGGCGAGATCGGGCTTTTCGACAAAGGCCTCGACCTTGGCGACGCCCGCCTCGGCGGCGACGATTTCGCCTGGCCGGATATAGCCATAGCCCGTCGCCGGGCCGGTCGGCTTGATGCCGAGCGTGACGATAAAGCCCTGTTCGGCGGCGTCGGCCGCCTTGCGGCACAGATCCTGGAAAGCCGCGACATTGCGCACGGCATGGTCGGCGGCGAAAACCGCGACCACGGCCTCGCTCGCCCGCGCGCCGGCCAATTCGCAGGCGACGGCCACGGCGGCGGCGGAGTCGCGCCGCTCGGGCTCAAGCACGATCTGGCCCTTGACGCCGATCTCCGCCATCTGTTCCTGCGCCAGGAAGCGGTAGTCATGATTGGTCAGGATAACGGGTTCGCCGAAAATTTCCGGATCGAGACGCAAAAGCGTTTCCTGAAAAGTGGATAATTTTCCGAGCAGCGAAATGAACTGCTTGGGCATCGTCTCGCGCGAAGCCGGCCACATCCGCGTTCCCGGCGCCGCCGCACATGATCACCGGAATAATTTTTTGCATCAATAGCTCCTGACAACCTGCGCGATCCCATAGCGCAATTTAAGCGCAGATCCAATAGTTTCGACTGACTTTCAGTCCGCGAGGACGAGCCGCGCAAGTGATCCCAAGGTGAATCTCATGCTCGTGGTTAGCAAGCGTTTGGGTTAAGGGTCAATTGCCGCCGCGTTTTCGATAACGCGTTTAGGGAGGCCCGAGGACCATGACGCGGCTGGAATGACGTGTGTGCGACGCACTCGGCCGCCTGTCATGCCTGGCCGCCGCGCATCTGCTGCGTCAGGCCGGCGCGCGGCGCGGGCGGCCGATCGCGGCGATCACGGCCTCCTCCGAGGCGCTGGCGATCCTGGCCTATGCCGCGCCGCTCCTGGGCACTCCGCTCTTTCCAATCGATCCCGCCTTGCCGGGAACGGTCATTGACGAACTGATCGGGCAGGTCGGCGACTGTCTCATCGTCGGCGACGGCCAGACTGTTGTCGACGGAAACCATCCTTGCCGCCGAATGCGGCGCCGCCGTCAGCTTGGCTTTCCCGAGATGGCCCCGCCCTGCTGATCGCCACCAGCGGCTCGTCCGGTCGGCCGAAAGTCGTCGTCTTGACCGGCGGCAATCTGGTTGCAGCCGCGACCGCGTCGGCGAAAATCACGCCGCTGCGGCCGGGCGACCGCTGGCTGGCCTGCCTGCCCCTTTTCCATATCGGCGGCTTTTCGATTGTTGCGCGCTGCGCCTTGGCAGGCGCGGAGGCCCTGCTGCATCAGGGTTTTGACGCCGAACGGGTTTTCGACGCCCTGACGTCCGGCCGGATCAGCCATGTTTCGCTGACCCCGACCATGCTGGCGCAGATACTCGCGCTCGGACGCGCCCCGCCGCGCGACCTGCGCCATGTGCTGGTGGGCGGCGCGGCTCTTTCAAGTGAGCTGGCGCAGCGCGCCGCCAGTGAAAACTGGCCGATCCAGCCGACCTACGGCATGAGCGAGACGGGTTCGCAAATCGCCACGCTGCCGTCAGCTTCCGCGTGACTGGCGCCCCGGCCATGTCGGCAAGCCGCTCGAAGGCGTCGAGATCGGCCTCGACGCCGAGGGGCGCCTGAAGGTGCGCGGCCCGATGGTGATGCAAGGCTACGCCAACGCCTCGCTGTCGCCGGGCGACGGCCTGGCCGACGGCTGGTTTACCACCGGCGATCTGGCGGAAATCACGCCCGAGGGCGAATTGATCATTCTCGGCCGCGCCGACGAAGTGATCGTCACCGGCGGCAAGAAAATCCATCCGGCCGGCGTCGAGAATTTGCTCGCCCAATGTCCCGGCATTGACGGCGTGGGCGTCGCCGGACGACCCGATCCGGTGTGGGGCGAAATTGTCACGGCGATTTTTGCCGGCGCCCTGACGCCACCGCAATTTCTCGACTGGTGCCGCGCGCATATCTCCGGCGCTTTTCGACCGCGAGCGGCGATCCGCGTCGACGCCCTGCCCGTGCTGGCCAACGGCAAGCCCGACCGCCTAAAATTGCGCGAACTGGTCCTTGGGAACGATCCCGAGTCCGGCCCCGTCCGGCAGCTGTAGCATTCCGTCGCTGATCGGCAGCGGCGCCGCCACATCGGCGGCCAGCCAGTCGCCGGTCGCCAGACCATGCGCCTGCGTCCCGCCCAGCGCGGCGGCAAGCTGCGCGGCGGCGGCGACGCCAATCGCTGAATCGACCACCGAAGTCACCACGACTTCCATATTCGCCGCCAGCCGCCTTTTCGGCGAGACGCAACGTTGCGCCAAAGCCGCCGATCCGCGCCGGCTTCAGCACCAGCCGCCGCACGGTTTGCATGGCGAAAAGCTTTTCGGCGCCGATTTCAAACAGGGATTCATCCACCGCCAGCGCGAAGGGAACCGTGTCTTTGCAAGAGGCGCAGTCTTTCTGCGGAGGGATTGGCCAAAGGCTCCTCGACGCCGTCGATCGGCAAATGCGCGACGCCCTCGAAAAAACGGCGCGCATCGGCGTCGCTCCAGGCGCGATTGGCGTCGAGGCGAAGCCGCAGTCTTCCCTCGACGCGTGACGATGCGTCGCGGAGCAGACGCAGTTCGTCCTCGACGCCCGAGACGCCGACCTTGATCTTGGCGAAAACAAAACCTTGCGCCAGCGCCGCTGCGGCCCTTTCGGCGCAATTTTGATCGAGCGGCCCGAGCGCGGCGTTGACCGCCACGGCGTCTCGCGCGTCAGGGTTGAGCGCTCGCCGCAAGGGCGCGCCGCGCTCGCGCCAAAAGACGTCGAGCAGCGCCGTCTCGACCGCCCAGCGCGCTTCGGCGCATTCGATCGCGCCCAAACGCGCGAAAGCCGCCTCCAGCGTCAGGCCGCGCAAGCCGCGCGCTGCTTCTTCGAGCGCGGCGAAGGCTCGCGCGTGGCCCGCCTCGCCGGAGCTTGGCAAGGGCGCGCAATCGCCCCAGCCGGTTTTTTGACCGGCGGCGATTTCGATCAACATGCCACGGCGGGTCGCCAGCGTCGCCGAGGCGGCGCGCCACGGCGCCTTTAGAGGGAGAGCATAGGGACGCAGCCAGACATTTTCGATCAGCAAGTCAGGGCCGCCGCGTAAAGCGGCCGAAATCCGGCGCGCGTTTTTCGTTGAAGGCGTTGCGGCCTTCCTGGCCTTCCTCGGTCATGTAGAACAAGGCGGTGGCGTTGCCGGCCAGTTCCTGTATGCCCGACATGCCATCGGTGTCGGCGTTGAACCCGGCCTTCAGCACCCGCAAGGCGGTGGGCGAATGGCGCAGGATCTCGCGGCACCAACTGACGGTCTCGGCTTCGAGCTGGTCCAGCGGCACGACCGCATTGACCAGCCCCATTTCCAGCGCCTGCGCGGCGTCATATTGGCGGCAGAGCAACCAGATTTCCTTGGCTTTCTTGGCTCCGACCGCGCGCGCCATCAACCCGGCGCCGAAGCCTGCGTCAAAACTGCCGACTTTCGGCCCCGTTTGCCCGAAACGGGCGTTATCGGCGGCGATGGTCAGGTCGCAAACCAGATGCAGCACATTGCCGCCGCCGATCGCCCAGCCCGCCACCATCGCCACCACCGGCTTGGGCAGGGTGCGGATCATGCGTTGCAGGTCGAGCGCATTGAGATGGTTGACGCCGCTGGCGTCGCGGTAGCCGCCATCTTCGCCGCGCACCTTCTGGTCGCCGCCGGAACAAAAAGCCTTCGTGCCCACGCCCGTCAGGATCACCACGCCGATTTCGGGATCTTGCCGGGCAAATTGCAGCGCCAGCATGATTTCGTCCAAAGTCTCCGGGCGAAAGGCGTTGTGACGATGCGGTCGATTGATGGCGATTCGCGCCATGCCTTCGGCCTTGTCGAACAGAATATCCTCAAAACATGTCGTGGAGGCGGGGCGCCAGTCGATCGGCAGTGTGGTCAAGTCAAAACCTCCTCTTTGCAAGCGGCGAAAAACGACTGGCAGCGCTCCAGACTGAAATCGCGCTCGATGGGCACATGGACGACCGCCGCGCCTTTGCGGGAAAAGCTGGCGAGCGTCGCGTCCAGCGCTTCGCCAACGCTTTCGGCCCGACAATAGGACAGGCCAAAAGCGCGAGCGATGGCCTCCGCGTCATAGCACGGCGGGGTCAGCCAGCCTTGTTCGAATTCCGGCAATGACGCCTGCGCCAGATGGTCGAATATGCCGCCGCCGCCATTGTCGAGCAGCAGCTATGGTCAGGGGAATTTTCCGCGCGAGAGCCAAGGCGTTGAGGTCATGCAGGAAGGCGAGGTCGCCGACCACGGCCACGCATCGCCCCAGAGCGGCGGCGATGCCAAAAGCGGTCGATATATTGCCGTCGATGCCGCTGAGGCCGCGATTGCCGAAGCAGCGCAGGGTTTTTTCCGTGCGGCCGGCAAACCATTCCGCCGAGCGGATGGTCAGCGAATTGGCGAGGAACACCGGCGTGTTTTCGGGCAAGGCGCGAACCAGCTTGCGCAACATCGCGCCCTCGAACGCCCGCTCGCCCGAGCACAGCTCATCGGCGGCGATGGCGGCGGCTTTGTCGCGCCTGAGGAAATGCTCCAGCCAGTCGGGCGGAGCGGCTTGACCCGCAAGATCGCGGCACAGCAGCGCCGGATCGGCGTTGATCAAATGGCTCGCGGTTCGGCCCGGATCGGCAAAGCGCTCATGCGCCGAGACGACGATTTGCGGGGCGCTCCGGTTGCGTTGCAGCCAATCGCTGGTCCCACGGCACACCGGCGTCCCGCCAAAACGCAACGCCCAATCGAAAGGCGGCGCGTTGCGGGCGAGTTGATCGGGATGCGCCAGCACGTTGTCGCCGCCCTTCGCCCGGAAGCGCAGTCCCGATAAGACATCGGCGAAAATCGGCGCGTTGAGCCGGTCGGCGAGCTTGATCGACGGCGGAGGAAAAATCCGCGCCAAGATCCGACGGACCGCAGATGATGGCCCCTTTGCCCACCAGCAAGCTCTCGATGCTGGCCTGCGCCGCCGCATCGAGATGCAGCTTTCCCGGCAGCCAGGTGGGCGTCGGCGCCGAGCGGGTCGGCGACATATTTCCGGGCGGCGTCAACGGTTCGCGCAGCGGCAGATTGACATGGACAGGGCCAGCCAATGGCGCCTGGCTTGCCGCCATGACGCGCGCGGAAAATCCCGCCAGCCAGTCGGTTTCCGCCTCGGGCGGCGGCAATTGATGAAAGGCGCGGACATGGCCGCCAAACAATCCGATCTGCTCCATCGTCTGATTGGCGCCGCAATCCTGCAATTCCGGCGGGCGGTCGGCCGACAGGAGAATCAACGGCATGCGCGACATATCGGCCTCGACCACCGCCGGCAGCCAGTTGGCGATGGCCGAACCCGAGGTCGCGACCAGCGCCACGGGCCGGCCTTCCGCCCTGGCCAGACCCAGGGCGAAGAAAGCCGCCGACCTTTCGTCGACAATCATCTGAACCTGCAGATCGGGATGGCGCAGCGCCGCCAGCGCGAGGGGAGTCGAGCGCGATCCCGGCGAAACCACCACCCGTCTCAGTCCGGCGGCGGCCAAGCCGTCGAGCAGGGCGCCAGCCCAGCGAAAACCCAGCGCCGCCGCTTCACTCACGATCGTTTCGCCGCTTCCTTCAAGCAGATCGAGCAGGGCCGACATTTTCAACTCGGTTTCGGCCCATTCGGCGTCGGGGTCGGACGCCGCCATGATCCCGGCGCCGGCCCACAGATGCGCTTCGCGGCCCTCGACATGGGCCGCGCGCAGCACGACGGCGGCCTCGCCGTCGCCGTCGAGATCGATCCAGCCGGCAAGGCCGGTATAGAGGCCGTCGCGGCGCTCCTCGACCCCGTTCAGCCAGTTCCGCGCCGCGATTTTGGGAAAGCCGAGCACGGCGGGCGTCGGATGCAGGCGGTCGATGGCCTCCAGCAGGCCGAAGCCCGGCCGCAACGTCCCGGTGACTGGCGTCCACAAATGTTGCAGCCCACGCAGTTTCATCAGCGAGGGCGTCGGCGCATGGCTGGACCTCGTCGCAGATTTCGCGCAAGTCGCCGGCGATCGAATCGACCACCAGCGCATGTTCGAGGCGCTCCTTGGGCGAAGCAAACAGGCGCGCCGAGGCCCAGGCGTCTTCTTCAGGCGAGCGAAACCGCGCCGACGTGCCGGCGAGCGCATGGCTGACGATGTTCGCGCCCCGCTTGACCGCCAGCAGTTCGGGACTCGCGGCGATGACGCAGCCAATTTCATCCGGCAACTTGATGATGCGGCAATCCGGGCTGGCCTGGGCCATTTCCCGCGCCAGAAAATCGGCGTCGATGGGCTTGCGCATGGTCACGGCAAGCTTGCGCGCCAGCACCACCTTGGCGAAACGCCCGGCCGCAATGGCCTCGGTCGCCGCACGCACGCGACGGCGCCAATCGCGCAAGTCCGGGTGACACGAAAACTGCTCAACGCCGCCGGCCGCAGCGCCGTGTCCCGACGCGACCATCGCGCGAAATTGCGTCATCCAGCCGCGTGTGATCGCGGCGACCGGCGCGGAATCGCGAAAGCCGATCAGAACTCACCGATTGGCGACCCGCGCTCTCGGCGCAACAAAATTTGCGGAAGGCAGATTTTCGTCCGGCCCTGTTCCGGCGCCGGCGGCGCCGTGAGGAAACCGATGGGACTCGCTTTGCTCTCGCCAAGCCTGACCCAGCGACGGCATGCGGCTTGCCATTGATCCGCATCGAGATCGTCGAATCCGGAAACCGAGCCGCCACCAAAAAGATAGACCCCGTCCTCCGGCGCCAACCAGCTTCGGTCGCCGCGCGCGTCTGCCGCAACATCGAAAACGGGACGCGGCAAATCGAAGCTCAGGCTGAAAAGGCGTCCCGGCGCGACCGAGGCGATTTTCTCCAGTGATTCGGCGACCCTCGCCTCCAGCCAGCCACAAGGCTCCGCTAAAAACGCTCGCCGGGTCGCGGGATGGATTGCCGTTGAAAAACGCAATTTCTGCGCGCTCCAGATAATGTCAACTCAGGTTTACACCGAGGTTTGGCGAATGTGCCAGTATTTCTTTGCCGTTGATTTGATTGCGGTCAAAGACGCCATCGGCAAGCGGTTCTTATCTACGCGACATTGAGTCGCGGCTCGCTGGAGAGAACATAAATCGCCGCGTCGCCCTGTTCGCCGCCGTTTTTGCGCTGGCTCGACTGACCGGCGCCTTTGCCGCGGATGGCGCTTCCTTGCAACCTCACGAGCCCGCGCGCGAAACGTCCCGCTTGCTCGCCGACGCTTTTTTCGCCTTGTTTCTTCGCTTGATCGGATTGACCGGCCCAGCAGGCGCCGCAAACACATGAAAGTAAATGCAAATTGACCAAGACCCCCGATCACAGTTTTGGTTTTCGCACGGTGGCGGCGGACGAGCGGCGGGCGAGGATCCGGCGCGTGTTTTCCGGCGTCGCCGCGCGCTACGATCTGATGAACGACCTCATGTCCTTCGGCCTTCACCGGCTATGGAAGCGGTCTCTGGTCGCGGCCGTCGCCGCGCGCGACGGTGAAACCATCGTCGACCTGGCGGGGGGAACCGGCGATGTCGCCGCCCAACTCGCCGGGCCGGATCGCTGCGTCACGGTGTGCGATCCGAGCGTCAACATGATGGCGGAAGGCCGCAAACGCCAATTGCCCTTCATCGGCTGGATCGCCGGCGAGGCCGAGGCCATGCCCTTCGCCGACGGCTCTGTCGATTGCCTGACCATTTCATTCGGCATTCGCAACGTCACCCGCCTGCGCGACGCCTTGGCCGAGATGCATCGGGTGCTGAAACCGGGCGGGCGTTTGCTCTGTCTGGAATTCTCCAAACCGCAGGCGTGGCTGGCGCCCTTCTACAACCTGTTTTCGTTCCAGGTGATTCCCCGCCTTGGCGCGTTGGTGGCGCAAGAGCCCGAGGCCTATGCCTATCTGGTCGAATCGATCCGCCGCTTTCCCGATCAGCAGGAACTCGCCGGACTGTTTTCGCAGGCCGGCTTCACTTCGGTGCGCTATCGCAATTTCAGTTTCGGCATCGTCTGCCTGCATATCGGCTCAAAAAACCGCTCCTAGCGAGAGCAGCAGTGAAAAAATCGCCTGCGTTTGCGCCGTGCGCACCAGCAGGCTGTTAAGGCCGGGACCGGGTTTTTCCAAAAAAAGCCGCCGCACCAGCACAAAGGCCAAAGGCAACGCGCCTGCCGCCAGCCAGAGCGCATGGTCGGGCGTTTGGCGGACCAGAAACGGCAGCAGCACGAAAGGCCCGAACATCATGCCGGCGAACAGCCAGCGGGATTTTTGCTCGCCGGCGACGATCGCCAGCGTGCGGCGTCCGACCCGCGCATCCGCCGCTGCATCGCGAAAATTATTGACCATCAGCACGCCCGCCGCGAAGCCTCCGACCGCCAGACCGGCGAGAACCGGCGCCAGCGTCAGGGTTCCAGCGCAGAGCCAGAAGGTTCCACAAACCGCTCCGAGGCCGAAAAAGGCGATGACGAAAATCTCGCCAAACGGCGAGTAGGAAATCGGCAGCGGGCCGCCGGTATAGGCCCAGCCGGAAGCGATGGACAACAGCCCGAGCAGCAGAATGGGCCAACCGCCGACCGAGACCAGATAGAGGCCAGCCAGCGCCGCCAGTGCGAAAATCGCGGTGGCGGCGCGTTTGATCGCGGCGACCTCGATCTGTCCGCTGGCTGCAGCGCGCAAAGGGCCGATCCGGTCCGGCCCGTCGCCGCCGCGTTCAAAATCCTTGGCGTCGTTAAAAAGATTGGTCGCGATCTGGATGCAGGCGGCGCCAAGCATGGCGACCAATGCGGCCAGGGTATTCACCTTGCCGGCGACCGCCCAGGCCAGGGTCGCGCCGACGAGCACCGGCGACAGCGCCATGGTCAAGGTGCGCGGACGCATCGCGCCGATCCAGGCGGAAAGACTGGACGGGAGAGCGGCGGCGTTATTGAGGGTCATCAGCGGTTTCCTTTGCTCTCGCCCGGACCGAGAATTTTTTCCGCTCTTAGCTCGAAGGCCCGCAACATTCTCGATTCCACATCGGGGGCCGCGAGGGTCGCGACGGCGTTGAGCAGCCCGGACAAAAATTCCAGCTCCATGTCGCAAGACAGCCGGCAACCGCTTCCGCTGGGTTCAAAACGCCAGTCCATCCGAAACCGCCGCCAGATGCCGTTGTCCGAGGTTATGCATAATTTATCTGGCAAATCCAATGTGGCTCGGCTGATGAATTTTTGGCGCAACGGGCCGGCGCCAAAAACATTTTCAACCAGCAGGACGTTTTCCCGGCGCGACAGCACCCGCGTTTTCAGGCACCCCGGAACGAAGGCGGGATAGGATTCGATATCGGCGACGAGGCCGAACAGGTCGGAGGGGCGAAATTCCGGATAGACCCGAGAAAACCTGCGCTGCAGCGCCTTGCCCGCCATCACATGAAGTCCGTAGCGCGAAAAAGCCGATCCCAGCCGCCGCGAGAGGACAGGCGCAGCACCAGAAGGATAGGCTTTGGCGCCCTTGCTGTCGAGAACAGCATCGCATGATCGCCAGTCCTTTGCATGCTGCGCCGCTGCTGCTACGATTACGTCTCTGCCTCGAAGAATTGCGAATATCGAGATTGAACATGCTCATCCAAATTGCAAAAAACGCCGTAATGATGCTCGGTTGCTTGACTTGTCTATCAGGCGGCCTTGCGCAGGCTGAGCCGGCGATCCCAAGCTTTTACGAGGCCGCCGGCAAGCTCAAGCCGGAAGGGGCGCTGGGGCAGATCGTTAGCCAGCAAGCGGTGGCGACATCGGTCGCGGGGGCGCAAGCCTGGCGCATCGCCTATATTTCGTCAGACATCGCTGGCCAAAAGACGCTCGCGACGGGGTTGGTCGTGGCCCCGCTGGGCGCGACGCCGGCCGAGGGCCGGCCGATCATGGCCTGGGCGCATGGCACCACCGGTTCGGCGCAAAACTGCGGACCCTCGCAAATCGAGAACCCGGCGAAAGACCTCAACGAATATTTCCTGTTGAATGGCGATTCCTGGACCGATTACGGCCTGCCGAGCCTCGAAGCTTTCATCAAGGAAGGCTATGTCGTCGTCGGCAGCGACTATCAGGGGCTGGGCGGCGGCGGCAAGCATCAATATGCCGTCGCCGCCACGCAGGCGCGCGATGTCATCGACTCCATTCGCGCCGTCAGCTCGATGACGGCGACCGGCGCCGGCAAGAAGGCGATTATCTATGGCTGGTCGCAAGGCGGTGGCGCGACGCTCGCCGCCGCGAGCCTGCCCGATTATATCACCCGGCAAGGCACGGCGTCGGACGGTATCGAACTGGTCGGCTTTATCGGTCTGGCGCCTTTCGACACCGCCGTTCTGGCTGCCGGAAAGGCCCCGGATCAGGCGGCCGCCGACAAGGCGATGGCCGAACTGACCGCCGGCTTTTCCGACAATGTGTTCGATTTTACCCATTTCGCCATGAATATCTGGGGCACGCAGGCGGCCTATCCCAATCTCAGCCTGACCGATGTCTTCACCGACGATGGCGCCAAAGTCATCGATCGGGTTTTCTCCAACAAATGCATGCATGCGGCGGCCGATACGCTCAACTATGCCTATGCCGCGCAATTCAAGACTTTGCTGAATTCGCAGCCGAAAAACACCATGGCCTGGATCGAGGCTTTGGTGCGGGGCAGCGTTGCGCCGGTGAAGCCGGTCGCGCCGGTGGTGATTTACTGGGGAACCAAGGACGTCGTCGTGGCGCCGGTGATGGGCAAGCTCTACCAAAACCAGATGTGCAAGCTGGGCGGCAATGTCGAACGGGTGCAATTGCCGGGCGAGCAGACGCATTTTTCGACGCCGGGCGCGGCGGCCCCGCTTTATCTGCCTTGGGTGAAGGAACGCTTTGCCGGCAAGCCGGCGGCGAACCTCTGCCCGGCTGACTAGGACATTCTTCGCCTGAACCAGGGTCGTCATTGCGAGCTTCGCTCGCAATGACGGGGCAATACAGGCGAGAAAGCTGCTAGGCATTGACAGCAGCCTCGCCTTCCGCCGCAGCGGTCACCCGAACCTCCACCCACATGCCGAGCAAGGCATCTGAAGCGCCGACGAAACTTCCGGTTACGGGCATAACCTGCCTGATGTCGCGCGCCACCGCGACCGGGATCAGGTTGAACCCGCCGACACTGCGATTGGTGGGATCGAAGGTGACCCATCCTGCGCCCGGCACATAGACTTCCGCCCAGGCGTGGGTCGAACCGGCGTCACCAGATCCAATGGTGGCTGCATCGGCGACGAAAAGATAACCCGATACGATTCTGGCGCCGAAACCCAGGCAGCGCGCCGCCTCGACGAACAGCACCGCGAAATCGCGGCATGAGCCCCAGCCGCGATCGAGCGTTTCAATCGGCGACTGGACCCCCTCGTCTTCGCGGCTCTGATAATTGATCCATCGCGACACGCCGGCGCAAAGATCCTTGAGCAGCGCCAACGTGTCGGTCTGGACGCCGCTGACGAAGGCCCAGGTCCAGTCTTGCAGTCGCTTGGCGGGATCGGGATATTGCTGGAACAGCAAGGCGCCGAGGTCGGTGCGCTCGTTGTCGGCGTATTGGAACGGATAGACCATGGCCGAGGCAGCCACATCGAAAATCGGCCACGGCTCCGCGTCGAGATGAAGGAGCGCGACGCTATCGATCACCAGCGTATCGGCTGGAGCGCCAAAGACCACGGCGGCGACCGAATTTCCCATCACGTCCTGCGAATGGGTCAGCGACGCCTCCGGGGAGATTTTGACTTCGCTCGAAACCAGACGCAGATCCCGGCTTTCGCGCGGGCGCAACATGAGGCGATGCGGTCCGAGACTGACCGGCTGACGATATCGATAGGTCGTCTTGTGCTGAATTCGAAGTGTGATCACACAAAGCCTCCCGACGGAATAAGCGGCTCGTCCTATTCCAATATAATATCAATCGTCCATTGTATTTCAATGAAATCGTTCCATATATGAATAGCCGATCGGCGACTCGCAAAAATAATTTCAATCGGGAATTACTCGTCGTCGCCGTACACAATCTGCTCAAGAATGCGTTTTCGACCGACAGCGTTTACGCTGGCGAGCATTTTCGGCATGTCCAGAAAGGGGTTTCCATGTCTCAGGGAACCGTAAAGTGGTTTAATTCCGAAAAAGGCTTTGGCTTTATCGCGCCCGATGGCGGCGGTCAGGACGCCTTTGTGCATATCAGCGCCGTCGAGCGGGCAGGCATCAGCCAGTTGCGCGAGGGCGACAAGGTTTCATTCGAACTCGTCGCCGACCGCAAGAGCGGCAAGATGTCCGCCGACAAGCTCGTGATCGTGACCTGACACTTTCGCCACAGGGTTTGCAGGTCGACCACGGATGGACTGGCGACCCGCCCGAGGCCTTTCGGCGCAACGAGCGCCGCTGAAAGCCCTGCGCCGAAAAAGGTTGCGGGGCTTTTTCGATCTGAACCGCCGTTACTGGAGGAGCATGTCATGTCCAACGACAGAAAACACGGCAATCGCGAAGCGAAAAAGCCCAAGGCGGTGAAGGCGGCGGTTTCTCCAATCCCGCCCAAGATGGAGCTGGGCAGTCTCAGCCCGATCAAGCCGCCAAAAAAGGGCCCGCGTTGAATTATGCGCACCACCGAGACGACAGTGACGTTCAAGCGCGCGTTTTCTCTGCCCGAATTCGAGCGGCCGCAGCCGGCGGGAACCTACCGGCTCGTGACCGATGAAGAGGAAATTCCGGGCGTGTCGTTTCTGGCCTGTCGCCGCACGGGAACCCGTCTGCGCCTTCCGTCTCTGGCGACCGCGAACAGGCCGGTCCAGATGATTCCGATCGATGTGAAAGACCTCGCCGCCGCCTTGAAGGCCGACCAGGAGAACGGGTGAAACCATGGCATTTAAGACAACGGGGCTGCGCTATCTCGGAGGAATTTCCGGCGAAGGCGCGGTGATGCTGAACGGAGAGACCGTCTCGCCGGCAAAATTCGATCTGGACGGCTATTTTCGTCCCTCGACTGGCGTCACGGGCAGCGGCGAAATCCAGTTGCCGGGCGATGCGCTGAAGACCTTGTTCGGCTGCAAGGACCTGCAATTGCAGACGGACGGCGGCCTGCTCCTTGCGTTGCGTTTTTCAGATTTGAAGCTGCCCGCGACGAGGGATTTCGTCCGTGTCGAAGTGACGGCGCAACCTACGACTGCGCCCGAAGATTGGCGTCAATGAGCCTCCGATGAGGGCGGCTCAACCCTGCGCACGGTTCCTGAGCCATGCGCCGTACAAAAACAGGATCGGAGCGAGCGTGTCGCAAGCTTTTACGCCGTTAGGCCAGGAGTTCGAGCCTTTCCTCTTTGCGATCGTTTGCAATGAAGGGAACGGGATGCCGTTGACGACCCTTTCGGCGATCGCCCGCTCTGGCGCCGATCCCTGGAAAGAGGCCGCCCGCATCGCGAATTTGCCAAAAGCCGCAGCCCTTGACGTCTTGGCTCGCATGATCCCCGAAGGCAGCGGCGCGGATGGCGGCGCCATCGCCAGCCGCCTGTTCGCGCTCCTTCCCGTCGCGCGGCAAAAGATGATCCATTCCTGTCGTCGACGCCCAAAAAGTCAGCTCCCAAATAGGCGCCGCTTACGCAAATCCCATCGTTCTCGGCATTATCGTGCTGATCGTCTGCGTGGCGCTGTTTTTCGCTTTCAGGAAGACGGACCATTCGAACGCGGGGCCATTTGAACCGCCTTCCTCGGCGCAGGCCGCTGACAAGGTCGATCGCTGACCGCACGCTTCGGTCGAGCGCGGCCCTTTCTTCATTGCCTCAGATTTTGCGCACGGGACCGAGCACTCCCGCTGCCTGAGACCATTCCCCATACCCTTTCGTATTTGAGGCCCAGTTGACCCTATTTCCGCTCAGCCTGTTCGCGCGCGCGCCTTCGCCCTGGGATAATCCCGAGCCTGTCCGGGAGGAATTGTTCAGCGCCGACCGCATCGAGGAACATGCGCGAAGCCTCGCGACAGCCCAGACAAGTGACGGCCAAGCCGACCAAGGGGCATCCGCTCGCGGGACGCCTCGCGGAGAACGGCGCCGTCCTGCTCGCAGCCTACAAGAGCCTGTTGCAAGGAGCCGACGAGGGGCGCGCCGTCACGCCCGCGGCGGAATGGCTGATCGACAATTACCATCTCATCGAAAAGCAGATCCGCGAAATCCGTTCGGACCTGCCGCCGGGCTATTACCGGCAATTGCCGAAGCTTTCCGGCGGGCCGTTTGCCGGCTACCCGCGCGTGTTCGGCCTCGCCTGGGCCTTTGTCGCGCATACCGACAGCCGCTTCGACTGCGAAATGCTGGTTGGCTACATGCGCGCCTACCAACAGGTTCAGCCGCTGACCATCGGCGAATTATGGGCGGTGTCGATCACGCTGCGGATCGTCATGATCGAAAACCTGCGCCGCCTGGCGGAACAGATCGTCAACGGCCGCGTCGCGCGGCATGCGGCCGACGATCTCGCGGACCGTTTGCTCGACGCGGCCAGCCAAAATCCTGAAGGGCTGAAGATCGCGCTCTCCGACCATGAGAAAGACGCCCGCTCCGAGGCCTTTGCCGTTCAGCTCATCCACCGTCTGCGCGATCAGGACCCGAGGGTCACGCCGGCGCTGACCTGGCTCGACCAGCGTCTGGCCGCGCAGCAGACATCCGCCGATATTGTCGTTCGCGAGATTCATCGGCGGCAGGGCGCAACCAGCGTTTCCGTCCGCAATATCATCACCAGCCTGCGACTGATCGCGGATGTCGACTGGAAGGATATTTTCGAGGAGGTCAGCCTTGTCGACGAAGCGCTTGCGGCCGGCAGCGCCTTCAAGGACATGGATTTCCCGACGCGCAACCTCTATCGCACCGCCATCGAGGAACTGGCGCGCGGATCGAACGCCACCGAACTCGACATCGCGCGCAGCGCCATAGCTGCGGCCAGACGTTTCAGCGCTCCGGCGCTTGCGCAAGCCGACGAGCGAAAAAGCGATCCCGGCTATCATCTGGTTGGCCGCGGCCGACAGAGTTTTGAAAACGAGATCGGCTATCAGCCGCGGGCGCGCAGGTGGCGGGCGCGGCTTCATCGGGCCTCCGGCATCGGCACTTACGTCAGCGCCATCGCCGTGGTCACCCTGATCATTCTCGCCGCCGCGCTTTTCGCGCTCGCCGCTGCGGGCGTTAGGCGCGGCGCAGCTCTGCCTTCTCGCGGCGCTGGGGGCGATCCCCGCCGTTGACGCGGCGGTCGCGCTGGTCAATCGCGCCGTCAGTTTCGGCTTCCACGCCCATCTGCTGCCGGCGCTGGAACTGGCCAATGGCGTTCCCTCGCATTTGCGCACGCTGGTCGCCGTGCCGACGCTTCTGACCACGCCCGACGCCATTGAAGAGCAGATCGAGCGCCTGGAAATCCATCATCTCGCCAGTCCCGAAGGCGACTTGCATTTCGCCTTGCTCTCCGACTGGCTGGACGCGCCAACCAAGAAGCTCGACGGCGACGAGGCGCTGCTGGCGGTCGCGGCCAAAGGCGTGGCGCGACTGAACGCGCGTTACGGACCCGCGCCCGGCGGCCCGCGCTTCCTGCTGCTGCATCGCCACCGCGTCTGGAGCCAGAGCGAATCCCGCTGGATCGGCTGGGAGCGCAAACGCGGCAAGCTGCATGAACTGAACCATTTTTTGCGCGGCGGCGACGATACCGGCTTCATTCAAATCGATGGCGCGCCGCCGTTCGCGCCGCCCGACACGCGCTATGTCATCACGCTCGACGGCGATACGCGCCTGCCGCGCGATACCGTCCGCCGGCTGATCGGCAAGATGGCGCATCCGCTCAACCGGCCGCGTTTCGACGCGGAGACGAGGCGCATCGTCGAAGGCTATGGCGTGATGCAGCCGCGCGTGACCCCTTCGCTTCCGGTGGGGCTCGAAGGCTCGCTGTTCCAGCGCATCTTCTCCAGCCTGAGCGGCATCGATCCTTATGCTTCCGCGGTGTCCGACGTCTATCAGGACATGTTCGGCGAAGGCTCCTATGCCGGCAAGGGCATTTACGACATCGACGCCTTCGAGGTCGCGCTGGCGGGCCGCGCGCCCAACTCCACCTTGCTCAGCCATGACCTGTTCGAAGGCGTTTTCGCCCGCGCCGGGCTCGCCTCGGACGTCGAAGTCGTCGAGGAGTTTCCGGCGCGCTACGATGTCGGGGCCTTGCGCCACCATCGCTGGGCGCGCGGCGACTGGCAGCTCCTGCCGTGGATTTTCGGGTTCGGGCCAAAACCCGCCGGCGCGACCGGGAAAGCCAGCGCCATCCCGGCCGTCGGCCGGTGGAAAATGCTCGACAATCTGCGCCGCACCCTCTCGGCGCCTCTCTCGATCCTCGCCCTTCTCGCCGGATTGCTGCTGCCGCTTCATGCGGCTTTGATCTGGACCGGCTTCGTGCTCGCGACCATCGCCTTGCCGCCGATGATTCCGGTCATCGCCGCGATACCGCCGCGCCGTCCGGGCATCACGCTCTCCAGCCATTTTCGCGCCCTTGGCGGCGATCTCAAGCTGGCGCTGATCTTGTCGGCGCTGACCATCATTTTCCTTGCCGATCAGGCATGGCTGATGGCCGACGCGATCATTCGGACGCTTTATCGCCTCACCGTCAGCCGCAAGCATCTGCTCGAATGGGTTCCCGCCGCGCAGGCGGCCGACTCCCGACGGCTCGACCTTCCCGGCTTTTATCGTCGCATGCCCGGCGCGCTGGTCATCGGCGGCGCTGGCGCTGATCATTGGCCTGGTCAGTGGCGGCGGAATCGCGCTGCTGTCGGGCGCTCTCGCGCTCCTCTGGCTGGCCTCTCCCGCCGTCGCCCTCGCCGTGAGCCTGCCGCCGCGCATCGCCAGCAGGGAGCCGTTGTCCGGCGACGACGCGCAGAGCTTGCGCCTGACCGCGCGGCGCACCTGGCGCTTTTTCGAGACTTTCGTCACCCGCGCCGACCACATGCTGCCGCCCGACAATTTTCAGGAAGATCCCAACCCCCGGATCGCGCATCGCACATCGCCGACCAATCTCGGCCTCTACCTCCTGTCGCTGGCCAGCGCCCGCGACTTTGGCTGGATTGGAGCGCAAGAGACGGTCGAACGGCTTGAGGCGACGCTGGCGACCATGGAAGGCATGGAGCGTTTCCGTGGCCATTTTTACAATTGGTACGACACCTCCGACCTTCGCCCGCTCGATCCGAAATATGTCTCGTCGGTCGACAGCGGCAATCTGGCCGGGCACCTGATCGCCCTGGCCCATGCCTGCCGCGAATGGCAAACGGCGACGATGGACCAAAAGGCCTGCCTCGAAGGCATCGCGGACGCTCTCGACCTGACCCGCGAAGACGGGGCGCGCCTGCGCGACGGCCACAAGACACAGACCGTCACCTGGCGACAACTCGACGATGCGCTCGCCGCCCTCGCCAATCCGCACGGGAGCCTTTTGCCCCGCTGGACGATTTTGGGGCCAGGCTGGCGAATCTCGGCCTCAAGGCCGACACCATGCTCGACATGGCCAAGGCGCTGGCCAGCGAACGCGGCGACGAGACTGGCGCGGACATGGTGTTCTGGGCGGAAGCCAGCGTGAGCGCCATCGCGGCGCATCGCGCCGATTTTTCGCGCAACGCCGAAGATGCGGCCGCTTTGCGTGCGCGGCTGCAAAAGCTGGAGGAGATCGCCCGGTCGATGGCGCTCGCCATGGAATTCGGCTTTCTCATCGACCGCAAGCGCAACCTGCTTTCGATCGGCTATCTGGCGCCGGAGGGGACGCTCGATCTCAATTGCTATGACCTGTTGGCGTCCGAAGCGCGACTGGCGAGCTTTTTCGCCATCGCCAAGGGCGATATTCCCGCCCGCCACTGGTTCCACCTCGGCCGCACGGCGACCCCCGTCGCTCATGGGGCCGCGCTGATTTCCTGGTCGGGTTCGATGTTCGAATATCTGATGCCTTCGCTGGTCATGCGGGCGCCGACCGGAAGCTTGCTGGATGCGACCAGCCGTCTGGTGGTGGGGCGTCAGATCGCCTTTGCCGACAAGCAGAATTTGCCCTGGGGCATTTCGGAATCCGCCTATAATGCGCGCGATCTGGAATTGACCTACCAATATTCCAATTTTGGCATTCCCGGCCTCGGGCTGAAACGCGGACTGGCCGACAATTTCGTGGTCGCGCCCTATGCGACCGGCCTCGCGGCCATGGTCAACCCGCAAGCCGCGCAAAAAAATCTGGCGCGGCTCAAGGACATCGGCGCGCTCGGACGATACGGCTTTTACGAGGCGCTGGACTATACGCCCCAGCGTGTGCCGGAAGGCGAGACCTGCGCCATCGTGCGCGCCTTCATGGCTCATCACCAAGGCATGACCATCGTCGCCATCGCCAATACGGTGCTCGACGCGAAAATGCGTTCGCGTTTCCACGCCGAACCGATGATTCAGGCGACGGAACTGCTGTTGCAGGAACGCATGCCGCGCGACGTCGCCGTTGCGCATAACTGGGCGGCGGAAATGAAATCCTCCGCCAAGAGGGCGCGCGACATCGAGCCGCTGGGCGGACGGCGTTATACCTCACCGCATCAAGCGACGCCGGCAACGCATCTGTTGTCCAACGGCAGCTATTCCACCATGCTGACCATCGCCGGCTCCGGCTACAGCCGCTGGGGAAAGCTCCGCGTGACGCGCTGGCGCGAGGACAGCGCCTGCGACGATTTCGGCTCCTACATTTTTTTGCGCGACGTTTCCACCAATGTTGTCTGGTCGGCGGGCTACCAGCCCAGCGGACGCGAACCGGACGCCTATTACGTCGCCTTCAACGAGGATCGCGCCGAATTCACGCGGCAGGACGGGGCGCTGACCACGACACTGGATGTCGTGGTGTCCTCGGAGGACGACGCCGAAGTGCGGCGTGTTTCCATCACCAACAACGGTTCGCGCATGCGCGAAATCGAAATCACCTCCTATGCCGAACTGGTCCTCGCGCCGCAGGCGTCGGATGTCGCGCATCCCGCCTTTTCCAAACTCTTTGTCGAGACCGAATTTTTGGGCGATGTCGGCGCGCTTCTCGCCACGCGACGCCGGCGCGACCCGGGCGAGCCTGAAGTCTGGGCTGGCCAGATCTCCGTCGTCGATGGCGAAACCGTCGGCAAGACCGAAATCGAAACCGACCGGGCGCGCTTCATCGGGCGCGGCCAGAGCGTCAGGACGCCGATCGCCATGATCGACGGCCGCAAGCTTTCAAACACCGTCGGCGCGGTTCTCGACCCGATCTTCGCCCTGCGCCGCCGCGTGCGGATCGCGCCGGGCGCCGTGGCGCGCATCTCCTTCTGGACGATGGCGGCGTCCACCCGCGAAACCCTGCTCGACATCATCGACAAGCATCGCGACGTCACCGCCTATACGCGCGCCACGACTCTCGCCTGGACGCAGGCGCAGGTGCAGTTGCATCATCTCAGCGTCACCGCTGGCGAGGCCGCCCTGTTCCAGCGTCTGGCCAGTCATGTGATTTACGCCAATCCGACCCTGCGCCCGCCGTCCGACACCATCCTGCGCGGCGCCGGGGCGCAATCCGGACTGTGGCCCCAGGGCGTCTCCGGCGATCTCCCGATCGTGCTCTTGCGCATCTCCGACGCCGACGATCTCGATGTCGCGCGCGAATTGCTCGGGGCGCATGAATATTGGCGGATGAAGCAACTCGCCGTCGATCTGGTGATCCTCAACGAACGCCAATCCTCCTATGTGCAGGATCTTCAGATCGCGCTCGAAACCCTGATCCGCACCCGCCAGATGCGGCCGCGACTGCGCGGCGAGGATTCGCCCGGCGGCGTGTTCGTGCTGCGCGCGGACCTCATGCCCGCCGAAACCTCCGCCCTGCTCGCTTCGATCGCGCGGGTCGTGCTGGTGGCGCAGCGCGGCGGACTCTTCGCCCAGATGGACCGGATCGTCGAAGCGCCAACACCGGCAAGACCGTCCGGCTTCCTGCTGGCGAAGAATGTCGCGTCCGATCCCGTGGTCGCGGCGCCGGCGCCAGGAAAAGCTGGAATTCTTCAACGGCCTCGGCGGCTTCGCCAACGACGGCCAGGAATATGTGACGATTCTCGGACCGGGCCAGGCGACTCCGGCTCCGTGGATCAATGTCGTCGCCAACGAGCATTTTGGCTTCCAGGCGGCGACCGAAGGCAGCGGCTACACCTGGTCGGTCAACAGCCGCGAGAATCAGCTCACGCCCTGGTCGAACGATCCCGTCGCCGACCGGTCTGGCGAGGCATTCTATCTGCGTGACGACAATTCCGGCGCCTTGTGGAGCCCGACCGCTTCTCCCATCCGCATCGAGGGGGCGACCTATGCCGCCCGCTTCGGTCGCGGCTATTGCCGCTTCGAGCATACCAGCCACGGCATTGCATCGGACTTGCTGCAATTCGTGCCGCGCGACGGCTCGATCAAGATATCGCGGCTGAAATTGCGCAATCTGTCGGAACGCGCCCGTCATCTCAGCGTCACCGCCTATGTCGAATGGGCGCTTGGCCCGTCGCGCTCGGCCGGTCTCAATTTCGTCACGACGGCGCTCGATTCCGCGGTCGGGCGCGATCTTCGCCCGCAATCGCTGGAGCGCGGGCTTTGGTTCGCGCATCGCCTTCGCCGATTTCAGCGGACGCCAGACCGACTGGACCGGCGACCGCCGCGAATTCATCGGCCGCAACGGGACGCTCGGCGCGCCCGCGGCGCTGGCCGGCGGCGGGGCGCTGTCCAAAAACCTCGGCGCGGGCCTCGATCCCTGCGCGGCGCTGCGCTCCAGCCTTGTGCTGGCCCCCGGCGAGAGCGTGGAAATCACCTTCCTGCTCGGCGACGCCGAGGACTTCCAGGAAGCGCGGCGTCTGATCGAACACTACCGCAGCGCCGATCTCGATGCGGTTTTCGCCGAGGTCGCCGACTTCTGGAGCGGCATTCTCGGCGCCGTCACGGTCAAGACGCCGGACAGGGCCATGGACATCATGCTCAATGGCTGGCTGCTCTATCAGACCATCGCCTGCCGCCTCTGGGCGCGCTCTGCCTTCTATCAGGCCAGCGGCGCCTATGGCTTCCGCGACCAGCTTCAGGACGGCATGGCGCTGTCCGGCTTGCGCCCGGAAATGACGCGCGAGCATATTCTGCGCGCTGCGGCGCGACAATTTGCCGAGGGCGATGTCCAGCATTGGTGGTTGCCGCATTCGGGCCAGGGCGTGCGCACCCGCATTTCCGACGACCGCGCCTGGCTGGCCTTCACGGTCGCGCAATATGTCGAGGCTTCCGGCGACGCCGCAATTCTCGACGAAGACCTGCCATTTCTCGAAGGGCGGCTGCTTGAGCCGCAGGAGCATGACAGCTTCTTCGTTCCGGGGATCGGCGAGGAAACGGCGAGCCTGTTCGAACATTGCGCCCGCGCGCTCGACAGCAGCCTGGCGCAGGGCGGGCACGGCCTGCCGCTGATCGGCGCCGGCGACTGGAACGACGGCATGAATCGCGTCGGCGCGCGCGGCGCCGGCGAGAGCGTGTGGCTGGGCTGGCTGCTGTTTGCGACACTGAACAGGTTTGCGCCTTTGGCGGAAGCGCGGGGCGAGTCCTCGCGGGCTGAAAAATGGCGCGCCCATGCGCTGGCCTTGCAAGCCTCGCTTGAGCGCGAGGGCTGGGACGGCGACTGGTACCGGCGCGGCTTCTTCGACGACGGAACGCCGCTTGGCTCAAGCCAAAGCGACGAATGCCGGATCGACTGCATCGCCCAATCCTGGGCGGCGCTTTCCGACGCGGCCTCACCCGAACGGGCGGCGCGTGCGATGGCTTCAGTCGAGCGCGAGTTGATCCGTCCGCAAGAGGGGCTGGCGCCCTTGTTCGCCCCGCCCTTCGACAAGACGCCGCTCGATCCCGGTTATATCAAAGGCTATCCGCCGGGAATTCGCGAGAATGGCGGCCAATACACCCATGCCGCGCTTTGGTCGGTGATGGCTTTCGCCAAACTCGGCCAAGGCGGCAAGGCCGCAGAACTGTTTTCGATGCTCAATCCCATCAATCACGCCCGCACGCGGGCGGACGTGCATCGCTACAAGGTCGAGCCCTATGTCGTCGCCGCCGATGTCTACACCGTCGCGCCCCATGTCGGTCGCGGCGGCTGGACCTGGTACACGGGCTCGGCAGCCTGGATGCAGCGCGCCGGCGTGGAAAGCATTCTGGGACTGCGCCTGGAGGGAGACCGCCTCTGCGTCGATCCCTGCATACCCAGGGAATGGCCCGGCTTTGAGGCCTCGCTCCGGCTTGGCTCGTCACGCTATGAAATTCGCGTTGAAAATCCCGAAGGCGTCGAACATGGCGTTGTTTACGCCAGCATTGATGGAGTTGACATCAATGAGCGGCCGCCAAGATTGCCGCTTGCCGACGATGGCGCCCCACATCGGATTGTGATTCGGCTTGGGTGACGGATCCTGATCGGGCCCAAACTGGAGCTTGAGTATATTCCGAAGCTTTCAGCTCGGAAGGACGGAGCGATAATCGGGGCATGATGCGTTCAGATTTCGATTTTCTGGGAGCGCGTTCATGTCGCGAAGGAAACGTAATGAGTTCGATCAGAAAACCCCGCATGCTGAAATCATCTCTCTTGCGTCTGGCTCTGGCCTTGTCGCTGGCCGGCGTCGGCCTATCCCCTGCAGGTGCGGCGCCGACAGGCATGCCAAAACCTGAACTGGCGTCGTCAGCAACCGGCATCGAGACCGTCGCCTATCATCATTACCATCACCGCGCTTATTATCGTCACCATTACAGACATCATCATCGTATCACCGCCACCACCACCATCATCATTACTACTACTTATTACCATCACACCATCACCATCATCACCACTATTATGGGGCCTATTCCGGCTTCGCTGTTGGCGGCTACGGCGGCGGAGGTCGACACGGCGGCGGCGCCTTTCATGGCGGCGGCGGACATGGTGGCGGCGGCGCTTCCACGGCGGGGGCGGTCATGGCGGGGGCTTCCATGGCGGCGGTTTTCATGGCGGCGGACATGGCGGACATGGCGGCGGGGGCGGTCATGGCGGCGGACATGGCCATCATTAGTCCTGCGATTTGACCAACGAGGCCGCCGAGACTTCTCGGCGGTCTTGCAACGCAAGCGGCCTTCGGCCCCTGTTTTTCCATTCCTGGGGATTGCCGCGAAGGAAACGGTCCAATTTTTTAGTTGTAAGATAACCCGAAAACAATCAGACTTGATCTTTGCAATTCCCTAGGGGAAGCGCGCAGGAGATTTTCCTTTGCGTAATGACCTGATCATTCATGTCATCGACGACGATTCGCTCATACGAGATTCATTAAATTGCCTCTTAGAATCAGAGGGCTATACGGTTCGTACACATGTTTCAGCTCAATCATTCCTCGATATGATCGAGCCAACCGAAAACGGTTGCATCATAACGGACATTCATATGCCGGAGATGAACGGGCTCGATCTATTGTCCACGTTGAATGAGCGGGGCATCTTTATGCCCGCCATCGCCATGAGCGGACGTTCCGATGTGGAACTTGAAATAGAAGCCAAGAAACGAGGGGCAATCGATTTTTTCGGGAAGCCTTTTGCCCCTGAAAACCTGCTTGAGGCGGTTCGCGACGCCATCAAAACTAACGCCTACCGCGCGGCCGAAGCCGCCTGGAAAACTGCGCAGGCCGCAGCCGCTACGCTACGCGCCGGTTGTGAGCGCCGAATCGAATTGGCCGAGCGCGCGGATGTGCTTCGCGCCGAGCTTGCGGAGATCGAGGCCCAAGCTGCGATGCAGGAGGCCACGGTCAATGGCGCCCGCATGCCGGTCGGCCTGTCCGGACTTGGAAGCGCCGCAGAGGAACGGGCGCGATGGGCGGATATTCGGGCGCGACTAGATGCCATAAGCAGGGAAGCATCTCAGAGCGAGGTGTGTTGATTCAAATGACTATATGACATAGATCAAGGATATCGGCGCCGATCTTCAATACCATCGAATGTATTCCAACCAAATTCTATTCTACGGATCATAAGATGCTCACTCCCGATGAGGTAACGATTGCTGCGCTGGCCAATGTAGTCAGGATGCTCTGCGAGGAACTTGTCGCCGGGCAGCATAGCAACAACATCGACATCATCGACGAGTGCGCCGCTCGTTCGAAACTCAATGTCGCCGTTAACGGCGCGACGCCGGAAATTCTGGCTACGGGCCTGAAGCGCGCCTTTGACGTTTTGACACCCGTGCTGGCCAGCGTCCGCGCGCAAGTCGCGGTGGCGCGGGAGAATGACGCCGCGCAAGCGGCCCAGAACGCCGAAAAATCCCCCAAGCCGTCCGTCAAAGGGTCGCATCTCATCAACTGACGGCAAACAAGCGTGCGCATTGCCATGGGGCCCGGCTTGGAAAAAGAAAGCGCCCCATCCTGGATTTGAGGCGCGCTCCCAGTCACTGGCATAATGCAAGTTATGCAGCTTCGGCCTGGCTTCCAGGCGATCGCCGAAGCTACTGCGCAGCTTTCTCGATGAGAGCCGCAACCTCTTCCGGGTGGGAGATGTAAACGGCGTGGCTGGAGGGAAGTTCGATCACGACGGAATGGGACCGCTTGTACATCGACCGCTCCAGGTCAGGATTGATCGAGTGATCCTCCGTCGCGACCACGGCGAAGCTGGGCTTGGTCTTCCAGGCCGGCGACGTGGCCCCGGCGGTCGCCGCTTTCACCGAGAGGCCGACTTGCGACCGCGCCATGAAGCCGGCCTCGGCCGCCGGAAGGTCGGCGGCGAAATCGGCAGGGAAGGCGGATGGATCAATGTACAAGAACCCGTCCGGCGATGGCTTCAACGGCGAGCCGGCGGGAGGCTTGCTGGCCCCCAGCGATGCGATGCGCCTGTATCCGGCTGGAACGCCGCTCGTAAACGAGGCTCTTCACGTTGGCGTTGTCGCCCGCCCCGGTGATGATGGCGCCGCCGTAGCTGTGACCGACAAGCACCGCAGGCCCATCCTGGGCGTCCAGCACGCGCCTGGTCGCGGCGATGTCATCGTCCAGCGATGTCTCCGGCGGCTGGACGATGCTCACCTTGTAGCCGTCTTTCGTCAGGATGTCGGAAACGGCCTTCCATCCGGACCCGTCGGCGAAGGCGCCATGCACGAGCACGACATTTTTTGCGGCGCCAGCCGGACCGGCTTGCGCCGGGGTCGCGGGGCGGCCACCAGGACTGCGGCCGCTGATAACAACGTCTCAAGCTTGATCATGGGCGTCTCTTCTTTGTTGGCGATGAGTGAAAGAGGCCGGCAGTCGCGGTATCACGGGCGAATTGACATCTGGGAGAGAGCCCGACGACCCTTGAAACGCGGCGTGCGCGGGAAGGTTGCGCCGACAAGGCGCCCCTTGTTCCATGGCGACTGCCGTTGGTCCTGTTGCTGGGGTATGGGCCTTGACATGGAAGCACCTCCTCGTCCGAGCAAGCCCTCCCCTGCTTGGGCGGCGTGTCGATCGGAATCCCAATAAAACTAAGCGGCCACGACCTTGCGCAGCGAGGCCTCGATGTGGCCGCCGCAATAAGCGTCGCCATAATCCCGGCGAGCCTTGGCGGCCAGCTTGGCCAGCGGCGGCAGATCGGCGATCCGGCGCGTCAGCGCGGCCGTCATGGGCGCGGTTTCTTGAAGGATCGCCTCGATCTTGCTGAAGCGGTCGGTCATGGTCGACCAAAGGCAGGCCGTTATGATGTCGGCGATGCCGGGCGGCTCCCCGCCGAGTAAAAAACCCGAGTGCGCCTTCAGGCCGTGGCGGCGACCAGTCTCCTCCCAGAACGACATCCACTTTTTCAGGCGGGGGATGAAATCCTGCCAGCGCTTTTTCGTCCACATCTCGCGACCGCCGTCCAAAGTGATCTCGTCAATCACGTCATTGGCGTCATTCACGATCTTGATGGTCATGGCGCGCAAGACAGGGTTGGCCGGCATGAGGTCCAGAGTCTCGCCCAGATAAAGAATAATGGCTGGCATCTGAGCGATGGCGAAATCTGCCTTTTTATCGATCAGCATGGGCGGGCCCATGAAAGGGACCGGCATATCCTTCAACGGCCCGTTCATCAGCTCCGAAATTGCGGCGTCGCCGCCTTCGGTCCAGGTCTTTCCGGCAAAGGCCAGGACTGCGCGCACGAACTGGCCGCGGAACGGCACGGACCAGTAATAGAGTTCGTAGTCGGACATCTCGGGAGTTCCCATGAAAAGGATGATGTCTGCGATAACGCGCCTGCTCGCTTATGGAACGCTGTCATCCGTCGCCACGGCGTTGACGCCCCCTAGTTTTCAGCGATTTCCCTGATATCGGCGGCGAGAGCGTCGACGCGGGCGGGATCGGCGTCCCAGGCGAACATGAAGCGTCCGCCGCCGCCGATGAATGTGTAGAAGCGCCAGCCTTTTGCGCGCAACCCGTCCAGCACTTCGGCCGGGCGCGCAAAAATACCGAATTGGCTTCGACCGGAAACATCGGCGCCACTCCGGGGATGTCCTTTATCTGCGCCTCGAGCCGCCGGGCGCAGGCATTGGCGTGCGCGGCGTTTTTCAGCCATGCGCCGCTTTCCAGCATGCCAACCCATGGGGCGGCCATGAAACGCATTTTCGACGCAAGCTGTCCCGCCTGCTTGCAGCGATACTCGAAATCCCGGGCAAGCGACGGGTCGAAAAACAGGATCGCCTCGCTCGCGGCCATGCCATTTTTGGTTCCGCCGAAGCACAGCACATCGACGCCGGCTTTCCAGGTAAGCTCCGCCGGCGGGCGGCCGAGCGTCGCGCAGGCGTTGGCGAAGCGCGCGCCATCCATGTGCAATCGCAGACCCTGTTCGCGGCAGACGGCCGAAAGCGCTGCGATTTCCGCAATGCTGTAGACCTGCCCCGTTTCCGTCGCCTGGGTGATCGTCACCGCCCTGGGCTTGGGAAAATGAATGTCCGACCGTCCCGTCGCCAAGGCGCGCACCGATTGCGGCGTAAGCTTGCCGTCATCACTCGCTGCGACGAGCAGTTTCGATCCGTTGGAGAAAAATTCTGGCGCGCCGCATTCGTCGGTTTCGACATGGGCGACGGAGGAGCAGATCACGCTGTGGAAAGACTGACACAGCGCCGACAACGCCAGCGCATTGGCGGCGGTGCCGTTGAATACGAAAAAGACTTCGCAAGCGGTCTCGAACAGATTGCGAAAGCGTCGGCCGCCCGCGCGGTCCAAAAAATCTTCGCCATAGGCCGCCGCATGACCCGTGTTGGCCGCCGCCATCGCGGCCCAGGCCTGCGGGCACACGCCAGCGTAATTGTCGCTGGCGAACTGCTGAAGTTGGGAAGAAACATCTTGCGCCATCGTCCGGGTTCGCTCTGGTCTGCTGCAATGCTCTGATACTGGCGAGCCTTCGAAATCCTGGATTCGCCTCGCCGGCTGCCAATCATACTCCCTTATCGGCCATCGGCCGCAGGCCTATCACTCCCCCGCAACACCGATGCCAATGTTCGGCGCAGGTCATCGGCGGCGACCGGCTTGTGCAGCAAGGCGAAGCCGCTGGAGCAGACTTCGGTGAGCCGATCCTCGCCTGTGTCGCCAGTGACCAGCATGGTTGGAAAGGAATGTCCGGCCCGACGCGCGATTTCATTGGCGGCGGCGTTGCCGGTCAGCCCGGAGCCCAGCCGATGGTCGGCGACAATGGCGTCAAATTCCCACTGCGCCCGCGCGGCGAGGTCGAGCGCTTCCTCGCCGCTGGCCGCGCTCAGCGTCTCATAGCCCCAATCCTGCAGCATGATCTCATAGGCCTGACGAATGCCGGCATTGTCCTCGATGATAAGGATGCGGCCGCCGGCGTCTTCGACGACCGGCGCGGCTCGCGCGGCCGGCGGCGCCAATTTTTCGAGCGGCAGAAGCAGCGAAAAGCGCGTGCCATGGTCGAGTTTTGAGGCCACCTGAATCTCGCAGCCAATGAGCCGGGCGAGACGCGAAACGATGGCCAGACCAAGGCCAAGACCTTGACTGCTGTCGCGCGCGGGATTGTCAAGCTGCCAGAACTCCTCGAAGATTTCCGTTTGGTGTTCAGCGGCAATTCCGATTCCGGTATCGATAACGTCGATCCTGACGCGTTCGCCGCGTTGGCGAACGCCGATGAGGACGCCGCCCTTTGAAGTGTAGCGCAACGCATTTTCGAGCAGATTGCGCAGGATCCGCTCCAGCAAGGCGACATCGGTGCGCGCCGGCGCGACGCGCGGCACATGGCGCAGCACAAGGCCATTCGCCGCCGCTCTCGGCGCGTATTCGCGCGCCAATCGATCGATGAGTTCGCCAAGGTCCACGCTGGCGATGTCCGTTGTGATCACGCCCGCGTCGAGACGAGAAATGTCGAGAATGCCAGTCAGCATGCCGTTGAGGCTCGCCATCGAAGCGTTGGCCATGCTGACCATATTCGCAGCCTTTGGCTTGTCCTTGACGTGCCGCTCGATGGCGCTCAGCAGCAGGGTCAGCGACTGCACCGGCTGGCGCAGATCGTGGCTGGCGGCGGCGAGGAATTTCGACTTGGCGAAGTTGGCGCGTTCCGCCTCTAGCTTGGCGAGCACAAGCGCCTTTTCGGCCAGTTTGCGCTCGGTAATATCGATGATCATGGCAACGCCGTCGCCGCGCACCTCGTCGAAAAGGGCGCGAGCCGCCAGAACGGGAACGCGTGAGCCATCTTTGCGAAAGTATTCCTTTTCGAACGGCACTGAATTTGCGGCGGTTGCCTTGAGCTCCACAAAGGAGCCGAGGGATTTGAATTCCGGCGGGGTCATTTGTTTCCAATTGATCCGGCCAGCCGCCAGGTCAGCCCGGTCGTAGCCGACCATAGCCAAGAACTTGTCGTTGGCATCGACAATCTCGCCGTTCATCTTCCAGGTGACGAAGCCCATAGCCCCGAAGTCATAGACGCGTCTCAGCCGCTGTTCGCTGTTGCCCAGCGCCTCTTCTGCCTTCTTGCGCTCGGAGATGTCGCGGGCGATCTTCGATGCGCCGATGATCCTTCCCGCAGCGTCCTTGATTGGCGAGATCGTCAGGGAAACATCGATCAGCCGACCATCCTTGGCCAGACGCTGTGTTTCGTATTCATTGATGCGCTCACCCAATTGAAGTCGGGAAAGAATTTGTTTTTCGTCCTCGATCAATTCCGGCGGGATGATGCGCGTAATCGGTTGCCCCACCATGTCTTCGGCGACATGGCCGAAAAGGCGGGTGGCCCCGGAGTTCCAGCTGATGATTTTGCCATCGAGCGATTTGCTGATGATCGCATCGGTGGAGGATGCCACGATCGCTGCAAGGTGGTCGACCGCCGCCGCCGTCAGCGCGCGCGCTCGTATCTGTGCGTATTTGCGAAAACCGAAAATTGTGGCCAACGCGGTCAGAAATACGAATAGGGCGCAGACGCCCGCGATGAGATTATAATGGCTGTTCAATGTCGCCGTGCGGGTGTTGAGCAGCCGGTTTTCCTCTGCTTCAACTGCTTGTTCCGCTGCGCGGAACCTGTTCATTATCGCCTTGTCGACCGGCCCCGGGGCTTGCCCTTGACGACGTGCGTCAGTCGACTTCGCGAGAATCTCCAACTTGGCGTTAACCAGCGGTTCTATCTGATCGAGCTGCTTTTGCTGGGCGGGATTGTCAGTAGTTAGCTCCCTCAGGCGTCCAATGTGCAGTGGCACATTCGTCAACGCCTCGCGGTAGGGCTGGAGAAAATTTTCGTCGCCAGTAATGATATAGCCTCGCCCACCCGTCTCAGCGTCGACCATGGACGCGAGCAGGCTTTTGGATTCGGCGATCACCGTCTGGGTGTGGGAAACCCAGAACTGGGCCACACGCGCCAGTTGGACCGTCGCCAGTGTCAGTCCGCCAAAGGCGACAAGCGCGACCGCCACGGCGACCGCCAACCACCGGCCGAATAGCTCCTTGGAGGATGCGTCTGGCATTTTTTCCTTGAATGCAGCACGGTCCAAGCTTTTTTATCATTAACCGCAGGGAACGGCCAATGGGCCTTTCTCCAGAAAAAGGAGAGGGAGGCTGGATTCGTTCCCCTGCACGGCGCATCACGGCTGAGATGATCCGGCGTCGCACAAAGGCGCATTCTCCGGAATCAGGCGATGAGCAAGAGCCAGCGGAACGGCGTCATGGTTAGATACCATGAGACTTTTTTCGTCTGCTGAGAGTTGCGCTGGCTTATGCGCCAATGGGAAGCGCGAATGGACGAACATGCCGCGCATCATGTTGTCATTGTCGGCGCCGGGTTCGGCGGCCTTCAGACCGCACGTAATCTTGCGGGGGCTCCGGTGCGCGTGACGGTCATAGACCGCCGCAATCATCATCTGTTCCAGCCGCTGCTCTACCAGGTCGCGACCGCTTCGCTCGCCACGTCGGACATCGCCTGGCCCATCCGCGCGCTCCTCTACAAGCACAAGAATGTCGTGACGCTGCTCGGCAACGTCGTGGGCGTGAACGTTCGAGAGAGGCAGGTCCTGTTGGCGGATGAAGAGCCCGTTGCGTTCGACACCCTGGTTTTGGCGACAGGAGCGCGTCATGCTTATTTCGGCCACGACGAATGGGAGCCATATGCGCCCGGCTTGAAAACCCTTGAGGACGCCATCGCGGTCAGGCGGCGCATTCTTTCTGCGTTCGAACAAGCCGAGTGGGAGACCGACGCCGTCGAACGCGCGAAATTGCTGACATTCGTGATCGTAGGTGGAGGGCCGACCGGCGTCGAGCTGGCGGGCACGATAGCCGAATTGGCGCGAGACACATTAAGAAACGAGTTTCGTAACTTCGATACGCGAGACGCACGCGTTGTTGTCATAGAGGCCGGCGACGACATCCTCGCCGGTTACACTAAAAGCCTGTCCGCCTACGCGCGTCGGGCGCTGGAGAAGCTTGGGGTCGAGATCAAGCTTGGGCAACCGGTTTCCAGCTGCGAAGAAAGCGGCGTCGAATTCGGGGGCCAATTTCTGCCGGCGAAAACCATCATCTGGGCCGCAGGGGTCGCTGCCTCGCCCGCCGCCGAATGGCTGCACGCTGCCGCTGATCGTGCCGGGCGCGTCCTGGTGGAGCCGGATCTCACTGTCCCCGGGCATCCCGACATCTTTGTGGTCGGCGACGCCGCCCATGTCGAGACCGCAGACGGAAAGCAGGTCCCCGGCATTGCGCCAGCGGCCAAGCAAGAGGGACGCTATGTAGCGGAAATCATCAAAGGCCGTTTGCGCGGCGATATGTCCCGGCGACCGTTCGAATACACCAACGCTGGCAGTCTGGCGACAATCGGCAAGCGCGCCGCCATCGTCGACTTTGGCTGGGTCCAGTTCAAGGGCCGCGTGGCGTGGTGGATTTGGGGCATCGCGCATATTTACTTTTTGATTGGCGTTCGTAACCGTCTCTTCGTCGCCCTGAATTGGCTATGGATTTATATCAGCGGAAAGCGCGGCGCTCGCCTCATCACCCAGAATGAGGCGAAGACAAAAACGGATTCGTCTGCCTGAAGGTGAATTTCACGCGCCAGAATTCGGGCGCGGCAGCGGTCGATGCCGTCCCGTCGACGCGCCCGGCAAGCATCGCCTTGGCGGAGTTGAGAGCTGTTCCGAGGAGCTGTTGGCTTAGATTACATCGGGCGATCGATATCAAGATCGCCTAAAACAATTCGACCATTGCGCCATTCACTTGACGCCGAGGCGGCGAAGGTCCTTCTTCTTCTAATATGGAGGCCAGATCCTTCGTCGATGGCAAATTTTCTATCAGGCCGGACAACATTACCTCCGACACCTGTCTCAATTGACCGCGCGCCAGGTCGGAGATCTTGCTCAGATGCTCCAGCCTTTGCCTTATCACATCCTGAAACTGGATCGAGCCGATCAATTGCACCACCGAGTCGCCGATCCGTTCACTCTCCGACTGAACCCTATCAAGGACTTCGAGTTCGTAGGCGGAAAGTTTTTCGGTTTGCAAGGTGAGTTCGCCAATCGACGATGAGACGCCGCCGAGTTCCGTCTGCTCGTTCTTGACGCGGCATTTGACCTCAAGGACGAGACTTCTCACGGATGGCCTCGCGAAGACTTTCGATTCCGGCGACAATTTCCTGCGCCGCCTCATCGGATCGTTTCGCCAGAGTTTTGACCTCGGTGGCGACGACGGCAAAGCCCGCGCCGAATTCCCCGGCCCGTGAGGCTTCGATCGTTGCGTTGAGGGCGAGCATATTGGTCTGCCAGGCAATAGCTCGAATGCTTTTGGTCGCGGAAGCGAGTGATGTAGCCATTCCCTCGATTTTGGAGAGGCGCGCCTCGCTCTCGAGGATGTCGCCGCTGCGCCGCTCAAGAAAATCGACGATGATGCTGCGGTTGTCTTTGATGCCTTGTTCCGTCCGCGCAACAACCGTAACGACATTATTATAAGATCTATGCATATATTCGAGCAAAGAAGTGACCGCAATGTCAATGGATTGCAATTGCGTCATGATGGCGCGCGCTGCATTCTCGGTTTCTTCAGCCACGGACGCATTGGACGCGGAAGATTTTTCCAGAAGACGGTCGAAGACCGGCAGTTGTTGAGCGCATTTGTCGCATTTTTTTTCAGCCGGCCCGGCATTTTCGGCGTCGAGCGTCAACTTAAGAGGGACGTTTTCTTGCACCGACGCATCTGGTCTTACCGCGTCGCGATTCAAAGTTGACCAGTTAGAATGGGAGGCCAGCAACGACAGGCCGACCGTCGCCCCAAAAGTCGCAACCAGTGCGACGAGCGGCTGCAAACCAATCTCCAAGGCCATGAACTCGGCTCCGGCTGCGCCTGCTCCTGCCGCAAGGGCAAGATAAAGGCGAACCCTGCCTTTGTTTTTCCGGCCGTCATCCATCTCAGGCTCCCGGCAAAAGTTGCCGAACGACCTGCATCAACGCAACGGCCTCGACCGGCTTCACGATCCAGCCGGTCGCGCCGGCGGACCGCGCTTCGTTGCGCTTGTCCTGCTGCGATTCCGTCGTCAGCATCAACATCGGCATGAAGCGGAAATCGACCATTTTCCGGAGGCTGCGGATCAGCTCGATGCCGTTCAAAGCCCCCATGTTCAAGTCCGTGATGACCATGTCCGGTTTCGGGCCGGCCTTGAGTTTGGCCAGCGCATCTTCGCCACTGACGGCCTTGAGGACGCCAACCCCGGCTTTGGTCAAAATGCCCTCCAGGCTCATCAGCATGGTCGGGCTGTCATCGACTAACATGATTGTCTTGGCCATTAACTGCTCCTGTGATTGGCATCCGAGGCGTTGGCCGGCATTGTCCAGAGAAGGGTGAGATCTTCCGCAAGCTGGCGATAATCCAGCGCCCCACGAGAGCGCGGCGCAAAGTCACGAACGGGCGCATGATCGGCGAAGGCTTCCGCCAGCAGAATGTCCGAACGAATTCCCTTGAGGAGGCGTTCGCAGCCATAACGCGCGCTGAGTTTTTGCAAGATGTCTTGCTGGTGGCTTACCCGGTTGTTCACCATCACCGGAAGCATGGCGATTCGATCCAGATTTCGGATTGACGCTGGTCGCGAGTTTGCGAACGAGCCGTGTGAGCTGCTGCACGCCTTCCGCCGAAAGACTGTGAGGAATCAGCGGCGCCAGCAAGCAATCGGCCGCGGCGAGGGCGTTGACGAGCAGCATGTCGAGCGAGGGCGGCGTGTCGATAATGATGCGATCGAAAGCCTCGGCGCATTCGCCGTCGATCAACTCCCGGCGCAGGGCACAAGGGCTGCGCTCGATGGCGGCGCCATCGAAGGTGCGGTCGGCGGGAGCGACAAAGACATTGGCGAAGCGGCTCGGCCTGATGGCCTCCGCAAGCCGGAAGCCGGGCCTGGTAAAAAGATGATGGGCGGCAGGATCGCCCGCGCGCGCGATGACGTCGAAGCCGAGACCGGCATGGCCCTGCGGATCGAGATCGACCAGCAAGGTGCGGAAGCCCCGGGCGCCCCATTCCGCCGCCAAGTTGACGGCGGTCGTCGTCTTGCCCGTGCCGCCCTTGCGATTGGACACCGCGAGAATGGTCGCCATCACCGGGCTCCCGCGCATTCGCTCAGGTATGGCATGACGAACCGCGCCAGAAAGGCGTCCTTGGGCGGCGTGATTTTTTTGCCCGGCGCCGCCGCCAGCAGCTGGATCAAGGCCGTATGCGCGCTCGCGCAATCGCTCAGCACGATTTTCGGCGCCTTGGTCCGGCGCAGGAACTCGGCCAGGTCGAGCGCTTCATCGACGATGCAGCATTCCTCGAAATAGACGGTATTGCGGACAAATCGCAGAGACATCACAGCAGCTCCTTGAGGTTGAGCACCAGCAGGACCCGGCCGTCGCCAAGCAGAGTGGTTCCCGCAAATCCTCGGATTCCCGTGAGAATGCCGTCGAGCGGCTTGAGGATGACATCCATGTCTTCATGAAAATCATCGATGACGAGACCGACTGGATTGCCGTTCACGCGACAGACCAGAACAGCTTCGCTGTCGGCGGCCTCAGACCGCTCATCCGGCAGTCGCAACAGTCGTGTCATCCTCGCCAGCGGAATCACCATATCGCGCAGGACGAAGGTTTCGCCATTTTTGATGGCGTGAATGCGCTCGCGCGGCAGCCGCACCGTTTCGACGATGACATCCATCGGCACGCCGTAAAGCGCGCCTGCGGCTTCGACCATCATCACGCGCGTGACCGCCATGCTCAGCGGCAGCGACATGCGGATGGTGGTTCCTTCGCCGACCCGCGATGTCAGCGCGACAGATCCGCCGAGCTTCTCGACCGTCGTACGCACGACATCCATGCCGACGCCGCGCCCCGACAAATCCGAGACCACCTTGGCTGTGGAAAATCCCGGCCGGAAGATCAGATTGATGGTTTCCTGATCGGAAAGCAGCGCCGCGCTTTCGGCGTCGATGACGTTCTTGTTGATCGCCGCCGCGCGGATCGCGACCGGATCGACTCCGGCGCCATTATCCTCGATCTCGATGACGACCTGATCGCTTTCCCGAAAGGCGCGAAGCGACAATCGCCCTTCCGGAGACTTTTCCGGCGGCGATTCGCTGTTCGGGCGTTTCCAGACCATGATCGATGGAATTGCGCAGCACATGCAGCAATGGATCGTTGATCGCTTCGATGATGGTCTTGTCGGCGGCGGTGTCGCCGCCATCGACGGTGAGTTCGATGCGCTTGCCGAGTTTACGCGCCATGTCGCGCACAACGCGCGGATAACGGTCGAAGATCTCGGAGACCGGCAACATCCGCACGGCCATGATGGCGCCCTGGATTTCCTGCGCCAACCGGTGGATCACCGCGTAGCGATCCCTGATCTCGCGCGCCATTTCGCGCGATCCATAGACCTCTTCGGCGCGTCTGGCCAAAAAAGGCAAGCTGTTCTTGGAGACGACGAGTTCGCCCGCAAGATTCAACAAATCATCGACCTTCGCCGTATCGACTTTCAAAGTGCGAATTTGCGCGGCGGCTTCGGGAACGCCGTCAGGAGCCGCCGCGCGGGAAGCCGCAGCTTGCGCAGGAGGAATTTGCACGTCGGACTTTGCCGCAGCTTCGCCTTTGAGGTAAAGATCGATCCGTTCGAACGCCGCCCGCAAATGCGACACGTCTCCCCTCCCGGCGGCTGCGATAGCGCCCTCCAGTTCGCCCCCGGCGATTGGAATGTCCATCGCCTTGCATAGATTGCCAACAATCGTGGCCATGGAGGCGAGCCGCTCCGGACCAAGCATCCGACAAGTCGAGAATGCGGCGTTGGGCCGAGATGATGCTCTGCGCCGCCAGACGGTTCGGGGGCGGGTTTTTCAACTCCGGTCTCGGCCGGCTGAACACGCGTTGGCCGTCTTGGACCGGAATAAACCCCGCTCGCCGCAGCGTCGAGCAGTCCGCCGAGAATGGCGCAATCCGGTTGCGGCTGGTTCAGCACGGCGATCAGCCAACGCAAAGCCGAGGCCAAAACAGATGTGCGATCGGCCAGATCGTAGAGTCGCGACGCGCTCTTGCGCAGTCCGTCGAAATCCTCCGTCTCAAGCAGATGTTCGGCTTCGGTCGAAAAATCGCCGATCGGTTCCGGTTCGCCCGGCACCCCCGCAAGGCCGACAAGCCATTCCGGCTCTATGGTCAGCGTCTCCATCTGTTCTGGCATGTAGCGAAACAAATGGTCGATTTCGTCGAGCGGCGCGGCGCTCAGCACGCCGATATCGATATTGCAAAGGTAGGGATCGATTTCGGCGAGAGGCGCCCGGGGCGCACGCTCCGAGATGCCAACGGCGATCAGCTCCGGAATTTGGCGAATGAGATTGAGCGGATCGTCGCCATTGAAAAAGCAGCCTTCGGCCGGTCGGTAGAACAGGCCGATCACTTTTGCGCCGGATGCAAGGACGGAGAAGGCAGCAAGGCGATCGCCCTCCCCGATGCCGGCGAGCCAGTCCGGCGCCGACCGGTCCACTGCATCGTTGGCCTTTGGCGCATGCGACGCCGGAGCGACATCCGCCGTCGCGTAGAGTCGCAGTTCGCGCAGCAGGCCGCTTGAAAGGGCCTCGGCGTCGGGCGGCATTTTTTCGTGCCGCTCCAGATGGTCGATCCAGGTGCTGGCCAAATCGAGGCTGTCGAGCAACTTGTCGACGAGGTCGGAATCCAGTTCGAGCGACGCGCTCCGGATCGCGCCGAGCAGATCCTCGGCGGCGTGGACCAGTCGCGTCAGGGCAACCGCCTCGAACAGGCCAGAAGAGCCTTTCAACGTATGAACGGCGCGAAAAACCTCGTTCACCGCATCGGAATTGTCGGGCTGTTTTTCAAGCTTCAACAGTCCCGCCGCCGAAATCTGGATCAGATCGCGCGCTTCGGGAATGAAGGTCGCAAGCAACGGATTGCTCATGCCGCGAGTCCCGTCATCAGCCGCGCGGTCGCCACCAATTCATCTGGGGCGACCGGTTTGAAGAGATAGAGATTGCTGCCGCAGCGATAGGCTTTCGTGGCGTCCTGTTCGCCGGATTCCGTGCTGATCATGACAATCGGGATGGTTTTGAGACTGTCTTCGCCGCGCATTCTTGCGACCAGCTCATAACCATCCATTTTTGGCATGTTGACGTCGACGAGCATCAGATCGAAACGCCCGGTCAGTGCCGCTTCCAGACCCTCGAAACCGTTGGCGGCCTGATGGATATCGAAGCCGGCTTCCGACAACAGGCTGGCGTAGTAAAGCCGAATAGTCGTTCCGTCATCGACGATGAGAATGCGTTTCCGCGTCATGGACCCAAGCCCTCTTTGATCGGCTTTTGATAGACAATGGTGTCTCCGAATTTTCGCGGCCCGAATAATGGAGATATTCTGCTCATGCTTTCGGAATGGCCGAGGCAAATGAAGCCGCCTGGGTTCAGACATTCGTAAAGATATTCGACCGCCTGCCTGCGCGAGGCGTCGTCGAAATAGATCAGGAGATTTCGGCAGAAGATGACGTCGACCTGGCGATACCTGTTGGTGTGCAGAGGATCGATAATGTTGACCAGCGAGAAATCGACGGAGTCGCGAATTTCATTGCGCAGCTGGAAGCGGTCGCCGCTTATTTTCGAAAAATATCTTGCCGCGAACGTCAGGGGACAATCTTTGCAGCGAGCGGAAGCCATAAATGCCCGCCCTCGCGACATCAAGCACGCGGGAATCGATATCCGAGCCAAGAATTTCAATCGCGTATTCGTCAGCCCGCGCCCAGTTTTCGAGGATATGCAGGGCGATCGAGTAAGGCTCTTCGCCAGTCGAACACGGCATGGACCAGAGACGGACGTGATCGCCCTGCCGGCGAGCGCGCACCACTTCCGGCAGTATAAAATTCGTCAGCACCTCGAATTGGTAATCTTCCCGGAAGAAATAGGTCTCGTTCACGGTCATCAGATTGACGAGACATTGCAATTCCGTTCCAGAGGCCTGGAATCGCAGCAAACCGAAATAGTCGCGGAAGCTGGCGCTCGCTGCTTCGGCCATGCGCTCCAGCAACCGACGTTCGACAAAATAGCGCTTCTTGCCGTTAAAGCTGATTCCGGTCTTGCGATAAAAAAATTCGCAAAACTTCGCATACTCCTCGTCGGTAAAGCTGCTCGCCAGCGTTTTCGAGGCGTATGCGGGGACGTTCAACGTCACAATCCCTTGATTCTGCGAACAGCGGCGGCGACGGCGAAAGCGATATAGGGAACGCCGGGAAATCGTTGCGGCAGCGCGGCGATGGCTTCGACAGCGGCTTCGTCGCCCGCTTCCGCGAGCGCGTCGACAGCGGCGGCGCAGACATTGACATTGGCGTCGCGTCGCACGACATCCGCGAGCCATTTTGGAATGTCGGGATGCGCCAATGCGCTCAAGATGCTGACGGCGGAAATGCGCACATCGGGGTCTGGATCAGCGAGCAATCGCTCCACATGCGGACCAACGAGCTGGGGCAAGGTCTGCAGCGCGTCGATGGCGCCATTGCGCAAGGCGGCGTCCTCGCTGCGCAATTGCAGCAGGAGGCTTTCGACCGCGCGGGGGGTCGCAGCGTTGGCCAGAGCGTTGAAAATGGCGCTGCGCACGCTCGGGGCGGTTTCTTTCCCAAGTTGCGCGATCAGCGCGTCGATGGATTTGGCGCCGGAATCCAGGGCGCGGACGGCCCGCCGCCGCAGTGCGGGATCAGGCGCGGAAAATTGTGCGATCCAGCCGTCTGTCGACAGGACGGGCGGATGGGGGTCGTCTGGTCTCAGTTCGCCGCACGAGCATGGGTCGCCCTCCCCCTGGATGCGCTTTTTGGTTCGCCCGAACACAGCCACTGCGTGATCTGCGCGGCGATCTGGTGCGAGGGCAGAACGATGCTCGCGCCGCCTCTCCGGATGAGTTCGGCGGGCATGCCAAAGACCACGCTCGTGCTTTCGTCCTGCGCGATGGTCAGGCCGCCGCGCTCGCGAAGGCGCGACCATGGCGTCGACCCCGTCATTGCCCATGCCGGTGAGTTCGACCCCGATCAGCCGGTCCGCTGGAAGGGTGTCGAGCGCGCTTGCCACCATCCGCTCCACGCTTGGATGCCAGAAATATTCGTTCGATGAGGGGACCGGGGTCGCG
This sequence comes from uncultured Alphaproteobacteria bacterium, assembly GCA_963813955.1. Classification (GTDB taxonomy): domain Bacteria; phylum Pseudomonadota; class Alphaproteobacteria; order Rhizobiales; family Beijerinckiaceae; genus Rhodoblastus. The sequence goes on from CAWFBN010000177.1 coordinate 75,963, forward strand.
AAATAGCCGAGCTGGCGCTTGCGGACGACGAGATCGGCGTCGCCCTTGGCGATATAGACGACCCCCGGCTCCAGCGGCGTCTGTTGCGAGACCTCCGTGACGCGGATGCGGCAGATGGCGTCCAGCCGCCGCGCGAAAGTGCAGGTGAAACTGCCGGGCATGTGCTGGGCGACGAGCACCGGCCAGGGCAGATTGGCCGGCAGGCCGGGCAATATGTCTTCGAGCACGCCGGGGCCACCGGTCGAGACGCCGATCAGGATCAGCCCTGCTCGTCCCCTGGGGCTCGAAGGATGCTGCGCGGAATTTTCCCCGCCATCGGCGAGGGATTTGCGCTGCGAAGCCATGCGCTCGCGCAGGCTGGCGCTCCGCCTTACTTTCGAGCTGGCTGCGGCGCAAATCTTGGCCAGAAGTTCGGCATGAATACGGTCGATAGACAGCGAAATGGTGCCGCCGGGTTTGCGCACGAAATCGAAGGCGCCGAGGCTGAGCGCCTGCAGGGTGATTTCGGCGCCGGCCTCGGTGATGGAAGAAACCATGACAACCGGCTTCGGCCGCGTCACCATGATTTGGGCGAGGCAAGTGATGCCGTCCATTTCCGGCATGTTGATATCGAGCGTGACGACGTCCGGGTCGAAGCTGGTGAGCGCGGCGAGCGCTTCAATGCCGTTTCTGGCCGTCAGCACTTCGAACCCGCCGCTGGACTGGAGGAAATCCGCCAGGTGTTTCCGCATGAGCGCGGAATCGTCGACGATCAAGACCTTGGCCATTGTGAAATCTCTTTCTGGCTGGACTCAATGCGTTGCCGCCACTGACGCCAGTTCCTGCCCATTCAGCAGTTGCGTGACATCGAGCAGCAAGATCATGCGTTTCTGCTGTTCGATATTGGCGACCCGACGGATCAGCCGCATCTGTTCTTCGGACAGGTTAGGCGAGGCCTCGATGGAGGCGGCGGGAATTCTCATCACCTCCGAGACGCTGTCGACGATGAAGCCGGTGCGCACGCCCTGAATGGTATAGACGATGATCCGCTGCCGATCGTTGCGTTCGGCGTCCTCCAGCGAGAAACGGCGTCGCTGGTCGATGACCGGCAATACCACCCCGCGAAGATTGACGACGCCTTCGACGAAGGCCGGTGATTTCGGAACCTGGGTCAATTCTTCCGGAACGCGCACGATCTCCTGCACGGCGCTGATCGGCGCTCCATATTCCTCATCCTTGAGACGGAAGACGACGAATTGCTCGTCGTCTGCGAGATCGGTCATGGTCTCCACCCCTTCAATGCCCGCATCGGCCTGTTGTGAAATCTGAGCCGTCAAGGCCGCGATCGCGGTCCTGTCGAACATCAGTTCGGCCGACAGGATCGAGACCAGCCGCCGCCCCTCGTTCAACCGGCAGATCGCGGTAATGTCGGTGTCGACGCCGCCAGAGGACAGCAGGCTGGGGACGGGCGTCATCAGCTCGCGATTGACCCGCAACACCTCGCGGACGCTGTCCATCACCACGCCGGCGACATCGCCGCCGTCATGACCATCCTTCGCCCGGCCAAGCGACAGGATCACGACTTTGCTGGCGTCGGTCGCCGCCAAGGGCGGCAGCCCGAACATGTGGCGCAGCGAAACCAGGGGCAATAGCCGGTTGCGCAGGGTGATGACGCCCAGAACATGCTCCGGCGCGTTCGGCACCGAGGTGATGTCGTCCGGAAGCTGAACGATTTCGATGACGCTGGCGATCGGGAAGGCATATTCCTGGCCGGCGACTTCGAAGCTCACCAGTTGATCTTCGTCCGCCGCGCTCTCTTCCTTCGCCACGAGTTTGCCGGGATTTTCCGCGCCGTCGCCAGCGGCCTGACCGGACGCTTTGGCGATGGCGAGGAACTCGCGTTCAATCAGCCGCGCCGTGTCGAGGATCATCACCAGCGACTTGCCATCCTGGCCTTTGATCATGCCGGTCAAAAGATCGACATCGATCGGCGCTGCGAATCGTATCGGCGGCTTCGATACGGTCATTCTCGACCGTCACCACATTGGCCATGCGATCGACCACCAGACCGACCGCGCGGCCCTGATCCAGCACAACGACACGGGTGGCGTCGTCCTGAAGCGCGGGGGGAAAGCCGAAGGTCTGGCGGAGATTGACCACAGGCAGCACCCGGCCGCGCAAATTGGCGATGCCTTCCAGCGCTGGCGGGCTCATCGGCACCCGGACAAGGTCCGGCATGCGGATGATTTCCTTGACGTCAGTCAGCGCGACGGCGAAGGCGCCTCCCTGGACATGGAAGATGACGAATTGCCTGGCGCTTTCGCCGATGGCGGCTTGCGCTGTGGCGTCGGGCTCTTTTGGCGCGACTTCATGGGAAAATGCAGTCTCAATTGATTTATAGGCTTCGGCAAGGGCTGACATGGCTACGTTCCCAGCGGTTCGCGGGTTTTTCAGGCGGCCTGAAGCTCGTCAGCGAGAGAGGCGATTTCTTCGATCGCCGCCGCGAGTTGCTCGGCGCCCTTGGATTGTTCGCGCGCGGCGCCGGAAGCTTCCACGGTGGCCTTGCCGCTCTGCTGCGCGGCCGCGGCGACCTGCTCCACCCCGGTCTGAACCTCGCGGATCACCCGGACCATTTCGTCGGAATTGCCCAGAATCATCTGGTTGCCTTCGACGACATGGGCCATGTCCTTCGACACGATTTCAAGATTGGCGGAGATCAGCTTGTTCTTGTCCGCCTCGACCGACGCGCTTTCGGCAATGGTCTGGAGGTCGGTGCGCACCGCCAAAATCTGGTCCTGGATGGCCTTGACCGTATCCTTGATCCGCTCGGCGTTCTCGGCGCTGTCGCGGGCGAGGTTGCGGATGTCGGTGGAGACCACGGCAAAACCCTTGCCGAATTCGCCGGCGCGCGCGGCTTCAACCGAGCCGTTGACCGCCAGCATGTTGGTCTGGATGGAGACCGTCGTGATCGCATCGACGATCTTGTCGATGCGGCGGCTGACCTGTTCGAGAGCCGCGACCTGATCGCGGCTGGCGCGACCGGCGTCGACCGAGCGCAACACGCCTTCGATCAACTGATCGACGACCATCTTGTTTTCAGCAATCTTTTCGGTGACGGCCCGTGTTTTCGCGACAGCCTGACCGGCGCGATCCTGCGAAACAAGGGCGCCTTTTTCGATCTGCGCGATGGCTGCTGCGGATTGCTGCGTCGCGGCAGCCTGCTGCTGGGCGCCGAGGCCGATCTGCTCCAGTGCGGTCAAGATCTGCGACGCGGCGCGATTGATTTCCTCGACGGCGCTGGATAATTCCTCGGAGGCTGAAGCCACTTCTTCGGCGCTCTTGCCAATATTGGCGCTATTCTTCAGCTCCTCGGCGAGTTCCGACAATTCCTGCGAGGCCTGCTCGCTCTGGCCAAGGGCCGTCGTCTGCTGGTCGATTGTCTTGGTGACCTCTTGACAGGCGGAGCCCTGTTCTTCGGCGGCGGCGGCGATGATTTCCGAGCCCTTCAAGACTTCCTGCGCCGCGACGTTGGATTCCTCGGAAGCGCGGGCGATTTCCTTGCAACCAGCCACGACCTCAAGCATGTCCGCGCACACGCCCTCAAGCGCCTTGGTGACGACATTGCCCTTCACAACTTCTTCACGCGCCGCGCTGGCGCTGCTGATGATGCCGTCGGCGATGGTTTTCACATCCTTCTGGATCTGAGCGACCAGGTCCTGAATGTCGCGAGCGGACTTCTCGCTGGTTTCGGCCAGATTGCGAACCTCGTCCGCGACCACGGCAAAGCCCTTGCCGTGCTGACCGGCGCGCGCCGCTTCAATCGCGGCGTTGAGGGCGAGAAGATTGGTTTGATCCGCGATGCGGGCGACGGCCTTGACGACTTCGCCAATGGTCGAGGCCTGCCGATCCAGTTCGCCCATCATCCTGACCGATGTTTCTTGCCGCTCGGTGGCCCTGGCGATGGCCGCTATGGAAGACGTGATTTGGCGGGAAACGTCGTCCACCTGCGTCTGCAGCGATTCCGTGCGCCGCACGGCGTCTTCGGCGGCGTCCTTGGCCTTGACGATCAGGTTCGAGCCATGCGTCACCGCCTTCAGGGATTGCTGTGCGGCATTGGCGGCTTCTTCCGAACCGACAGCGATCTGCTCCGCGGCTTTGCGCAATTCTTCGGCGGCGGAGGTGGCCTCGGCTATGCCGCTGGCCAGCTCCGCTGTCGCCGCAGCGATGCGCTCCGCCGCCTTTTGCTGGCGGGCATAGGTGCGCGCCTTGCGCTTTTGCGCCTCGGCGGCGGAGCGCGAGGCGCCAGTCAGGCGTTTTCGTGAGAGCCTTCGTCGTAGTCGAGATGAATCGGATGATGCGACACATTCATCTTTTTAACCAGAGCCATATTCATCCCCTGAGAAGAGACCAGGCTCCAACCTCGGCATTCCCTGCTTGGAAAATTTCCAGAAAAAAGGACTGGTGCGCAATTGGAGCGTTTCGAGATCCGTCCGAGCAGGGATTTGTGCGGTCCAACTCGCGGCGTAAATGAGCGATCATCGATTTGATCGCCTCATTCGTAGAACCGAAAGCTTGCGTGAAACTGTGCGCTGCTCGTCGTCCCGATAGGCTCTTGAACTCAATAGTAAAGTTGCTGTGCGTAGCTAACTGAGAAACAATTAAAATATGCGATAAGGCAAAGATAGAACTTTGTTTGCTTCATTGTATTTTCCTTTTGTTGAAACCGGCGCTATTGCCGCCTTTAACGGACTGGAGCTAAGCTGCGGCGACGGGCAGCGAGTTCCATGTAGACTATACGCGCGGCTGACATCGCTTTTCCCTTAAAAATTTTTTCGCGCGCGGCGAAATCACCAACGGCTGGTTCCGTCAGCTTGAGCGACTGGTTAGGCAGCCGACGAACCTTTTCTTTTCTGCTCTCTTATCGTCATTGAACCTTTTGGATATCACTTTGTAGGATAGCGCACTATAACTATTCCAGAACCTCCGTCTCCTCCCGCCCGATAACCCTCGTAACCTCCACCAGGGAAACCTCCTGCTCCTCCGCCACCGCCAGTATTAGCTACGCCACTATTGCCATTAGTCGTTACTCCACCATTTCCGCCACCACCCAGACCACCTACGCCGGCAGATCTTCCAAGCCCGTACCGCGCACCACCACCGCCACCGCCTGCATAGTAAACTTTTGAACCACTGATAGAAAATCCTAACCCGCTTCCACCGTTACCGCTTGCTGACACTCCGCCTGTTCCCTCCAACTGCGCCAGCCCCGCCGCCACCACCACAGGTATTATCGTACACTAAGCTACCTCCTCCATTATTGCCTTGTCCATCAGTTCCCTTTCCGCCGGTGGTCTGAACACGATTGGCACCTCCTCCGCTCCCACCTGATCCAGCGTCACCGCTCCCTCCTCCAATGGCGGTTAATAAACCAAATGATGAATTATTGCCATTAGAGCCACTGGTTTCTCCTGGTGCCCCACCGGTACCACCCGCTCCTACTGTTACAATGATATTACCAGAAGCAAAGTAGGAAGCGCAATAAACCACGC
>CAWFBN010000178.1:0-29578 GCA_963813955.1 uncultured Alphaproteobacteria bacterium
GCCGCCGTGCGCGCCTTGGAAGAGACGCAGACGCGCATAAACGCCATCGCCGGGGTACACCGCCGCCTCTATGTTTCCGAGCAGATCGGACTGGTCGAGATCGACGATTATCTGGCCCATCTGGTCAGGGAGCTTCAGGACTCGCTGGCCGACAGCGAACACAAGCACAAAATAAATCGGCTCGGAAAAGCTGACCATCCACGTCGACAAGGCCATTTCCCTCGGGGTCATCGTCGGCGAGCTTGTCACCAACGCCTTTAAGTACGCTTATCCACCGCGAGCGGAGGGCGAAATTCGCGTGTCGCTCGCGGCGGCGAGCCTACCCGCTCTGTCGCCTGACGGTTGAAGATGACGGCAAGGGCTTTGCAACTGAAACCTTGGCGACCGGCACGGGGCTGGGCTCCAAAATGATGACCGCCATGGCCAGCAATCTGCAGGGATCGCTGACGAAGGAGCCAACAGCGAAAGGCGCCAATTCGTGCTCGACTTCCCGCTCAAGACCCCGCAAGTCGAAGCTTAGTAGCTTTCTCGTATTGGCCTGGCCCCGTCATTGCGAGCGAAGCGAAGCAATCCATGGCTTGCGGTTGTGGACAGGATGGATTGCTTCGCTCCGCTCGCAATGACGACCCTGGTTTTTAATGCGAAGTGTCATGATCCGACGGATAGACGTCGCGCAACACTTCCTCGAAATGGCGGCGCAGGCTCGCGTTGCATTCGCATGAGAGCCGCTTGAGCGCGATTTCGTCCTTGATGATCACCATCGACCGCCGCAGGTCGAGCACGCCATCGTTGCGAAACCTTTGCAGCAGGCGGTTAACGTAGCTGCGACCGACGCCGAGCAATCCCGCCAGTTGCTCTTGCGTCAGCGACAGCAAGATCTCCGGTCCGGTCGGCGGCGGCAAGCAGCCATTTCGCCGCGCGCTGCTCGATCCCATGCGACGCGTTGCAGGCGGTGGCCTGGAAAATTTGCGCCATCAGGCAATCGGCAAAGCGCGCGAAAAGGGAATCGATCGCAGGGTTGTCCCGCTTCAGTCTTTCGAGATGGGAAAGGCGGATGCGCGCGAATTGCGAGCCAAACTGCACCACCGCCCGCGCATAGGCCGGCAACCTGCCCTTGCTGACGATGCCGCCGATGGCCCCCTCGCGTCCGACCAGTCCCGTTTCGACATTGCCGCCGTCCAGCATGATGATGCGAAAGGAGGCCATCGACGCGCCGAGTGGAAAATAGGCGTATTGCACGTCGTCGCCCGGTTCATAGATCACCGCACCCGGCTCGCCGCGCCACGCTTCCAGCAAGCCGCACAGTTTCGTCCGCTCAGGCGTGGCGAGCGACTGGATCAGGTTATTGGCGACAGGCTCAGGCGACATGAGCGATCCAGTTCCCCGCCGAGCCAACGCTCGACAAAGGGAAATGTTCACTAGTGGATAGAAGCAGCCCGTGGAACGCCCTAACAATTGAGCAGACCTTCCGCGCATTGTGGGGCTGATCGATGAACGGGCAAATTCAATTGGACCGCGATCCCGCAACGATCCAGTCGCCGGGCTGGATGCTGGTTTGCGACCGCAATGGCGTTTTTGTGCGGCGGCGATCCGCCAACGCCGAAAAGATTTTTCCGGCGCTGACGGGCGAAGTTGTGAATTTGGCGGAAGCGGTCGGCGCTAAAGCCGCCCATGCCTTGCGCAACGCTATGGCGAAGGCCGGCGCGTGCTCCGCCCTGGTCCCGCGTCTGCGCGTTGGTGGAGCGTTGCTTGACGCCGCCATCCACCGGACTCCCGACGCGATCATTATCGAATTCGAAATCGCCAGCCGCGACAGCCCCCGTCGCCCGTGGATATGGCGCGCCTCATCCTTGACCGGCTCTCCACCCTCGACGCGCCGGAAAAGGCGCAAAAACTCTTGACCGCGACCGCGCGACTGCTGTCTGCCGGTCTGCAATTCGACCGCGTGGCAATCGTGCAGCGCGACGGGAGTTCCGCGCGGCGCACGGCTTCGACAACGAGGCTGGCGACATGGCCGCTCTGCGGCGCCTTATGGCCTGTAATCTCAATAAAATCAGGACGATTTACGATGTCGACGCCGCAACCAACGCCCTTTTGTCATCGGGAAGCTTGAATGACGCCCCGCTCGATCTGAGCTGCGCCTTGCTGCGGGGTATTTCCGAGGCCGAGAGAGCCAGCCTGCGCAGTCTTGGCGCCAAGGCTTGCCTGCTCTTGCCGCTCCAGATGGAGGACGGCGCGTGGGGACTTGTCGCCTGCCTCAACCGCGCGGCCGCCCTGCCCTCCCTGGAATCGCGCGCTGTCGCGGAATTGGTCGTCGCGTTTCTGTCCCTGCATCTGCGGATCGCTCTGCCACCGCCCGCCCGCGCCATAAGAAACGCATGCTTCGCTCCGGCAATCCGCCGCCGAACAAAAAACGAAAGAGCTATGGTCGCCGTGGATTGAACGGCTTGCTCGGTTCACAGCTCGAACGAACGCGTGGGGTCACGCTTGTTAAGATCGCGCGCGTGACGCGCCTGCGCCATCGGCGCCAACAGCCATGCGATCGGCGCGGAAACCAGCAGCGACAGCCCAATGACCCAAGGCATCAGCGTCATCGCCGTCTGAGCGAGCGGCGTCGCCAAAACCAATATCACGCCGGCGCCGAAAACAACGGCCTGGACCATGGCGTAAATCAAAATCGCGATTCGCATCCTATTGGACATAGCCTGCTCCTTCACAACTAGATCTTAACGCAGAAATCATGAAAATGTTCCAAGTTCATGGCCAAGATACCGCCAAAACATGATGTTACTTAAACTGAAGGAACGATTGCTCGGCCTGGTCATTACATTGGAGATTAACTGCTGTCTTGGAGATTTGCCCGACTGGCGGCGTCTCATTCGAAAGGCAAGGAAGATGTGGCTGAGAGAAAACCGCCGGACGATCTGGCAAAGCCTGGCGACCAGCGTGCGCATCAAGAACCGCGCGCAACTGGTTCGCCATATTGCCGGCAGGTTGCGTAAATCCTGCATCGTCACCGACGACATGATTCACGTCACTCATTATGGTTATGATGACCGGATCGACTGGGATGAATACATCGTTGTCGTCGATGGCTGCGGCGTGTTCGGCTATACGGACGAGCCTTGTCCCTATGCTATTGAACAGGCCCAGCCAGCGGAAACCACCGACACGGAGATCATGGCGGCGCTGTCACGACAAATGACCGATCCACGGGCGCGGGCATCGACCGCCGCCAAAAACGCGTCCTTGCGGCGCGTCGCGTAGGCAACGGCAAAGAGTGCGCCTGGCGCCGCCGTCGCGGCCAAACGCGCCGTGTAATACGAAAAAAGGCCAGTCTCGGCGACTGGCCTTCCGCAAAATATCCCTGCCTTATTTGATGATCTGCACGATCCTGCGGGTGCGGGGATCGACCAGCACCGGTTCGTCGTCGACCACAGTATAGCGATAGTGGGTTACGCCGTATTCGCGCGGAACATCGTAAAATTCGACGGCCTCTTCAGGCAGGACCGCGCCGACACGCACCGGTTCGTCATAGCGGAATGACCGGCGATGCTCGCGTGTGACATATTCCCGGAAACGCGGCCCCTCATCGATGCCAAGCAGCCCCGTGGCCGCGCCGACTGCACCCCCAACCACGCTGCCTACGGCGCCGCCGACCGGGCCCGCGTCGCGGGATCCCTCCCGCGCGCCCTCCGCGGCGCCGCCAATCGCCCCCTGAGCCAACGCGCCCTGAGCGTAAAATGTAGCGGGCGTCACGACAATCGCAGCCAGCGTCAATGCGCCAAAAACACTTGATTTCATGCTGATCTCCTCCGATAGCGACCCAAGCATCAGCGCCCGGCCATCTCGAACGGGTGAAAACGCTGTAGAATTCGGATTGTTCCAGCCTGTAATATTACATAAATAAATCGTTTAACTCACAAAACCATGACTAAACCACAGCCTTAATTTTTTCACTCAGCGCTTAATCTTAGCCCGGCGGCGACCAGTCGGTCGGGGCCATTACAAAACCTTCGAACTCGAAAGCCGGGGCGACGACGCAGGCGACCAGGCTCCATGCGCCGAGGGAGCGCGCCGCCTGCCAGTCGCCGGCGGGTACGACCGCCTGCAGCGTCTCGCCGCCGGCAAGATCGGGGCCGAGGCGAAAAGTCTTGCCGTCGATCTGCAGTTGCAAAGGCGCCCCGGCCTGCCAAAGCCAGATTTCGGCTGCGTCGATCCGATGCCAATGCGAGCGCTCCTCGCCCGCCAACAAAAACAGGATGCTCGTGCCCGCGCCACGCCCGCCCCCCGCCGGCCGGTCGCGCCAGACCTCGCGGTAGCGCCCGCCTTCCGGATGCGGCGACAGGCCGAGCGCTTCCGCTACCGCGCTGGCGGCGAGAGAAGAGTCACGAAGATCGATCGTCATTTCCGCTTCCATCAAGCCTTTGGCAGGCGACTTTGGTAGGACAAAACTTCCGATTTTGCTGCATTTCGGCGCCCGATTTCAAGTGGCGCCAGGCGTCTTGTTGCATGCCAAGCGACGAACCGGAGAAAAAATGGACGAGTCCGCGGGCAGGAACTCTGGCCGCAGTCACACGTTTCAGAATGGCTTCAACACCGCAGCATCCGGACTTCGCGCCTCGCCTTCAGCAACAACGAGGAAAATGCAATGAAAACCAGCGACGAAAAAGGAACTCAGGGCGCCTCGCGGGGAGCGCGCACCGATTTGAACGCCAATGCGACGCGCGAAATTTCCGAAGCGCTCAACATCACCCTCGCCGACGTTTTCAGCCTTTACATGAAAACCAAGAATTTCCACTGGCACATGTCGGGGCCGCATTTCCGCGATTATCATCTGATGCTGGACGAGCAGGCCACCCAGATTTACGCCATTACTGACGATATCGCCGAGCGTGTGCGCAAGATCGGCGGACGGACCCTTCATTCGATCGGCGAGATCGGCCGCATGCAGCGCATCAAAGACAATGACGCCGATTTTGTCGCGCCGCTCGACATGCTCGCCGAATTGCGCGACGACAATCGCCAGCTTGCGGCGCATCTGCGCGAGACCCACGGCCTCTGCGACGAGCGCGGCGATGTCGCCACCGCCAGCATGATCGAAATCTGGATCGACGAAGCCGAGCGCCGCGCATGGTTCCTGTTTGAAACCACCCGCGACAAGGATCAGCCGACCCAGCATTGAGCGAGCAGCCTGCCCGGAAACAGAAGAGCTTTTCCCACGCGTTTGCGTTAAACTCGGCTTTTCGCGATCCGCAAAGGCTGCCGCTTGACCATCGTTCCCATCCGCTATGTCGAACCTGTCTTCCGCCCGCCGAGCGAGGCTGAGTCGCTGATCCTGCCGCTGACCGACGGCTGCTCGTGGAACCGCTGCACCTTCTGCGACATGTACACCGCCCCGCAGAAGCGCTTCCGCCCGCGCGACGAAGCGGAAGTTTTGGAAAGCATCAAGCAATGCGGCGCGGAGATGGGCGGCGGCGTCAAACGCATCTTTCTGGCCGATGGCGACGCCTTGACCTTGTCGACCCGCCGCCTGGTCGCCGTGCTCGAAGCGATCCGTCGCGACCTGCCCGGCGTGCGGCGCGTGTCGAGCTATTGCCTGCCGCGCAACCTGCGCAAAAAATCGGTCGAGGAGTTGCGCGAGTTGGCGGATCTCGGCCTGTCGCTGGTCTATGTCGGCGCCGAATCCGGCGACGACGACGTTTTGGCCCGCGTTAACAAGGGCGAGACTTTCGAGACGACCCGGGACGCGCTGGTCAAGCTCGGAGAGGCCGGCATCAAGCGCTCGGTGATGATTTTGAACGGCTTGGGCGGTCAGGCCCTTTCGCGCCAGCATGCCGAAAATTCGGCGGCGCTGATGAATGCGACCCAGCCGGAATTTCTCTCGACACTGGTGGTCAGCTTTCCGAAAGGCGAGGCGCGGTTTCGCGAAAATTTTCCCGGTTGGGAGCCGCTCGACGTGCCCGGCCTGATGCAGGAAATGGAGCAACTGGTCGCCGCGCTTGAGTTGAAGCGCACGGTGTTCCGCAGCGACCACGCCTCGAACTGGCTGATCCTGAAGGGAACTCTTGGCGCGGACAAGCCGCGACTGCTGCAGGAATTGCGCGCCGCCATCGCCGCGCCCGAGGCCGCGCCCTTGCGGCCAGCCTGGGCGCGCGGGCTTTAGTAGCCTATTGCCCTGGCCCCGTCATTGCGAGCGAAGCGAAGCAATCCATGGCATGCGGTTGTGGCCAGGGTCGATTGCTCGCTTCGCTCGCAATGACGACCCTAGTTCAGGGCAGGCGAAGAATGCTCTGGTCAATTGGCGACAGTATCGGCGGCGTGCGCCCGGCGCGCGCCGAGGGGTTTTGGCGCCCCGCTGGTGGTGTCCTTTACCGTCTGGCGCTCCAATTCGGCGTTGAGTTCCGCGCCGAGCAGCACCACGATGGTCGATATCCAGATCCAGGTCATGAAGCCGATGGCGGCGCCGAGCGAGCCATAGGTTTCGTTGTAACTGCCGAAATGCCCCACGTACCAGGAGAACAGACCCGACGCGAGCAGCCACAGCACGGCGGCCAGCGCGCTGCCGGGACTGACCCAGCGCCATTTGGCCTTGTTGCGGCTCGGTCCGAAGCGGTAGAGCACGGCCAGACCGAAAATCACCACCACCAGCAGCGCCGGCCAGCGCAACAGAGCGACAACCCAGGCCTTCTCGTCCACGCCGAGGAAATTGCAGGGCCACCGGCACGACAACGATGGCGGTCAGCGCCAGGATCACGAACAGCAGCGCGCCGCCGGTAAAAGCCAGCGATTGCAGGGTCAATCTGAAAAAGCCGCGCTTCTCCGTCTCTTCATAGGCGATATTGAGCGCGTCAAATACCGATTTGACGCCGCCATTGGCGCTCCATAGCGACAGCAGCAGACTTGCCGCCAAGGTAAGCCCCAACGTGCCGCCGCCCTTGGCCGCCAATCGTTTGACCTGATCGCCGATAATGTCGAGCGCGCCGTCCGGCACGACGCCACGCAGATCGTTGACATGCTGGTTGATGGTGTTGGGGTCCGCGACCAGTCCATAAATCGAGACCAGCGCCGCGATGGCAGGGAAGATCGCCAGAATGGCGTAAAAGGTCACGCCCGCCGAGATGAGCAGAATGCGGTCGGAATTGAATTTCCGCCACACGCGCAGCGCGATGTCCTTCCAGCCTTTCGGAGGGGATCTCCGACGGCGCGCTCGCCAGGCGCCCGCGATCCGATTCCCGCTCGGCTGTTCCCTCACCTGTCGAGTTTGGCTCGCGTTTCGGATTTTGCGCCGGTGAAATGGTCATGCTGCGCCTTGATTTGGCTTCGGATCCTCGGCACAACAGGCGCCGGCGCGCTTGGTTCCGTCACTCCAGCAGCGTCGCGACCGACACCTCGCCGTCGGTCACGTAATGATTGACCTTTCCGATGCTCACCCTCTCGCCGGGCAAGTGCGACCTGACGTCGTCGCCGATAAGCTGGCGCCGAAGCAATTCCGCGAAAATGAAATCGCGTTCGAGATTGGTGTCCGAGTCCGTCGCATGAGTGATTTGAAAGGTCAGCCGGGTCAGCGAAATCCCGGTGTCCCTGGTCGCGGCGCCAAGCCACAGCGCCTTTTCATTCTCGGCGGGCCGGTCGGCGTTGAGCCAGAAATCCGCGCTGTCCAAGGTAGCCTCGGCGCGCAAGATGTTCATGGCCCAGAATCTGACATGGTGGCGCTGGCGCGGGCTGTCGCCGATGGGCTTTTGAAACCCGATGTCCTGCCCGCGTCCGAACAAGTAGAGCGTGCTGAACGGCGCGGTGGGGTAAGGCGATTTCAAGACAAAGGCCCGCGCCATGCGCCATGAACTCGCAAGGCCCAGTCGATCCGCCTCGGACCATCCGGCCGCCGCGAAAGCGGCCTTGAGCTGCGGCAGTGAGCCAAACAGCGCCAGGTTGACCGGATCGCCCGGCAGTCCGTCGGCGGTGATCGTGTAGGTGGGCACGTGGCCCCGTTTGAGGATCTTCAGGCCCATCCTCAGCGCGCGCGGCAAGATCACATAGGCGGCGAATGCCGTAGGTGACGGCCAAGCGCAAAAATCCACGGCAGCCGCTTGTCGGCAAAGTCGAAGAAGACAAATGCGATCAGATAAACGGTGACAACGCCAAGCCCAAACACGAGCAGACGCTGAATGAGAAGGATGAGAAGCCGCATGGTTCGATTCGCTCCGAGTGCTCTCCGAATCGCAGGATAAACCGGGTTCTAAAAGGACTCCACCCATGGCCTGAGGTCAATTTCAAACGTCCAGGCGCTGCGAGGCTGGCGCAGCACGTCGATATAGGTCTGGGCGATGGCGTCGGGATCGAGCGTGCTGTCCGGCCGGTCGGCGGGGTCGGGCCAGCGCGCATTGCGCACCGCGCCATCGAGGATGAAATGCGCGACATGGACGCCCTTGGGGCCGAGTTCGCGCGCCGCGCTCTGCGCCAGTCCGCGCAGGGCGAATTTGCTCATGGCGAAAGCCGACGACAGGGCATAGCCCTTGACGCTGGCCGTGGCGCCCGTGAACAGCAGCGCGCCGCGTCCGTGCGGGATCATGCGCCGCGCCGCCTGCTGGGCGACGTGAAAGCCGCCCAGCGCGGTGACGCCCAAGACTTTTTGCACATCCGCCGGATTGAGGTCGGTGAGCGGCCCGCGCAAACGCGCGCCAGCGTTGAAGATCACCACATCGGGCTCGCCCAGACGCGCGTCCACTTGCGCGAAGAGATCGGCGACCGATTTGGCGTCGGACGCGTCGGCGGCGAAGGCGACAGCGCCGGTTTCTTCGCACAGGTTTTGCAGCTTTTCGACATTGCGGGCGGCCAGCGCCACTTTGACGCCGAGCGCCGCAAGACGGCGGGCGACGGCAGCGCTGACGCCCGGCCCGGCGCCGACGATCAGAGCGGTATGATAGGGGAAATCCGTCACCTTGTTTTCCTCACAACGTTATTGCCGATAGCGTTCGGCCGGATGCTTGTGACCGAAATTTTGCATCATCGCCTTGCGGGCCTCGGCAAAGCGGTCCCACTGCTCGACCTCCGGCAAAGGCGGGATGGTGATGGCCTCGCGCCGGTCGAAACCGACCAGCGCCGCGTCGACCAAATCGCCGACCTCCATGACCCCCGGAATGGAATCGGGCGACATCCCGGCCAAATCCCAGATTTCGGTGCGAGTCGCTCCCGGCAGCACCGCCTGGACATAGACGCCGCGCGGCCCCAGCTCCATTTGCAGCGACTGCGAAAACGTCAGCATGTAGCTTTTGGTCGCCGGATAAATTCCGGGCACGATTTCAGGCGCGACGGCCAGCACCGAGGCGATATTGATGATGGCGCCCGAACCTTGCGCCGCGAGACGCGGCGCGACGGCGGAAGCGAGGCGCGTCGGCGCCACGATATTGAGCCGGATCAGCCTTTCCTGAGCGTCGGCGTCCGAGTCGAGAAAGCCGCCGCGCAGGATCGCGCCGGCATTATTGACCAACACCTCGATGCGCGGGTCCTCGCGCAACTGCTCTTCCACGCGCGCCAGATCGGCCGGAATGGTGAGATCGGCCGGCAGCGCCTCTATGCTGACGCCGGTTTCGGCGCGCAGAGTCTTGGCCAACTCAGCCAAACGCTCGGCGCGCCGCGCGACAAGGACCAGATCATAGCCGCGCCGGGCAAAGCGCTCGGCGTAGGTCGCGCCGATACCCGATGAGGCGCCGGTGATGAGAACGGTTTTCATCCTTTGAGCAGCCATGAATTTCTCCTTGTTAGATCAGGTTTTGGCGGTGCGCGCCCGGCGCGCTTCGTAGGCTCTGGCGTGCGCATAAGCGATGCGGAGCAAAGAGCGCTCCTCGCCCATGGCTTCTCCGCGCCGATAGAGGTCACCGAGAATTTGCTCGCCCTCGATCGGCTTGCCGGCTTCGATATCGCGCAGCATGGAGGCCATGATCGGCGATCCGGGCGCGGTCAGGATGGAACGCGAGCGCTCATCGGCCTCCGGCCTCGGCGCAAAGCCATGCGCCTTGGCGATCAGCGCGCATTCCTCGAACAGACCCAGCGCGATTTCGCCGGAGCCCGACGCGACAATATCGCCGACCGTGGCCCGCATCAGAGAGGTGATCCCGGCCAGCGCCGCGATAAAGATCCACTTTTCCCACATCTCCTGCCGGATCACCGGACTGGGTTGCGCGTCAAAACCGGCGCCGTCCAGCGTCGCCGTGATCGCCTCCATGCGCGCCGTTTTCGCGCCGTCGAGTTCGCCGAAAACCAGTGTATGGAGGTCGTTGAGATGGAGAATGCGGCCTTCGCCGTCGAGCGTCGCCGAAATCTGGCAGAGGCCGCCGAGACATTTTTCCGCGCCGAAACGCGCCGCCAAAACATCCAGATGACGCATGCCATTGAGCATCGGGCAGGATCGTCGTCCCGGGCCCGACCGCGCCGGCGAAGGAGTTCATCGCGCCATCGAGGTCATAGGCCTTGCAACTCAGCAAAATCAGGTCGAACGCGTCCTTGAGCCGGTCTTCGGTCGCCAGTTGCGGCGCGGCCAGATGAAAATCGCCGAAAGGGCTGATGAGAACCAGCCCGGTCTTGGCCAGCGCCTCCGCGCGGCGCGGCCGCACCAGAAAAGTCACATCGCGGCCCGCCTGCGCCAGCCTGCCGCCGAAATACCCGCCCAGCGCGCCGGCGCCGACAATGAGAATGCGCATCCCGACCGCCTTCAAACTTGAGCTTCGACACGGCGCGGCACGACCAGTCTTGCCGTGAGCACCTGCGCCACTTCGCCGCGCTGGTTGCGCGTTTCGCTGCGCATGGTGATCATGCCACGGTCCGGCCGCGAGCGCGACGGCGTGACGTCGAGAACTTCACTTGTAACGGTGAGAACGTCGCCGGGCCGGGTTGGTTTCGGCCAGCTGATCTCGCCCCCGGCGCCGATGACGCCGCCCTCGAAAGGCGCCGCATCGCCGACCAGCAGTTTCATGGTGATGGCCGCGACATGCCAGCCGCTCGCGGCGAGGCCTCCAAAGAAAGTGTCCTTCGCCGCCTCCTCGTCGAGATGGAAGGGCTGCGGATCGAATTCTCTTGCGAAGGCCTTGATCTGATTGGCGTCGATGGTGTGGGACGCCGAGGTGAAGCGCTGCCCCGGCGTCACATCGTCGAGGGTGAGACCGCTTGCTTTCGCGTTACCCATAATCGCCTCCCATTAGTCACTTGCATTTTGATAGTGACGCGCCAAAATAGGATTGGCAAGGCGGGATCGATTTCAAATGAAGCGGACGAATTTTGGAAAAATGCAATGTCCGGTGGCGCGCAGCCTTGAGCGCGTCGGCGAATGGTGGAGCATCCTCATCATCCGCGACGCGCTGAACGGATTAACGCGTTTCGACGAGTTCCAGCGCAGCCTCGACATTGCGCCCAACATGCTGACGCGCCGCCTTAACGCGCTGGTCGAGGCCGGGCTGCTGGAGCGCCGCCTTTACAATGAGCGTCCGCCGCGCCACGAATATGTGCTGACCCCATGCGGCCGCGATTTCCGCCCGGTCGTCATCGCTTTGCTGGCCTGGGGCAACAGCCATTTCGCGCCCGAGGGCAAGAGCGTCGTCCTGATCAACCGGGAAACCGGCGTCGAGGCCGAGCCCGTTCTGATCGACGCGATCAGCGGCAGGCCGATCAGCGACCGGATTTTTAAAGCCGTCCCCGGACCTGCGGCGCAGCCAAAACCGCTCCCCAACCCTTGAGCCGCGACACCGCCTCCGCGAGCGTCGCGGGCGTCTTGGCGAAACAAAACCGAATGAAGGAACTGCGGCCGCCCTGGCTGTAAAAGGCGGAAAGCGGGATCGCCGTCACGCCCGCCTCCGCCGTCATGCGTCGGCAGAAGCCCAGATCATCTTCCCCCGTTTCCAGCCGTTCGAACGACGCCATGGAGAAATAGGTGGCCGGCGCCCGCTGGACGTCAAAGCCGATGGCTTGCAGCCCGCTGGCCAAAAAGTCGCGCCGCTGCGCAAGCTCCGCCTTCAGACCTGCAAAATAGGCGTCCGGCAAGCGCAGACCGAAGGCGACCGCCGTTTGCAGCGCCGGCGGCGTGGTGAAGGTAACGAATTGGTGCGCGCGGGCGATGGGCGTCAGCAAGCGGGCGTCGGCGATGATATAGCCGACCTTCCAGCCCGTGACCGAAAAACTCTTGCCGGCGGAGCCGATGCGCACCACGCGGTCGCGCACATCCGGCAGGCCGAACAGACTCAGATGCTGTCGTCCGTCAAATACCAGATGTTCGTAGACTTCATCGGCGACCGCCACGAGGTCGTGCCTGAGCAGGCAATCGGCGATGAAGCGGAGTTCGTCCGCGTCGAAAATCTTGCCGATCGGATTCATCGGCGTATTGACCACGATGGCGCGGGTGCGCGGCCCGATGGCTTCGCGCAATTTTTCACGCGGCAGGTCCCAGTGTGGCGGCTCAAGCCGGATCGGAACAGGGATGGCGCCGGCCCGCCGGATGATCGGGCCGTAGCTGTCGTAGACGGGCTCGAACACGATCACTTCATCGCCGGGATTGAGCAGGCCCAAAAAAGCGTCGCAGAGCGCTTCCGTCGCGCCGGAGGTCACCAAGACCTCCCGCTCCCAATCGACGGCCAGCCCGAAGAACCGTTGCGCATTTTCCGCGACCGCTTGCCGCAGGCTGGCGAGGCCCATCATCGGCGGATATTGATGCGGCCCTTTTCGCAGGGCGGCGATGGCGGCCTCGATCAGTTCCGGCGGCTCCAGCCCTTCCGGGAAGCCCTGGCCGAGATTGATGGCTTTGTGCTCGGCGGCGAGAAGCGACATGGACTCGAAAATCGACTGGTCGCAGGCGCCAAAAACAGAACTGACCATGGCAAGGCATCTCGACTTTTCCGCACGCGGCGAGCGCAAGGATCAGAATGGCAGAAAGCCAACGCCCCGCCAACCGGCGCGCCCGCCCGGAGCCGGGCTGGCGTTGGTGAAAAATCATGTTAAGCTTCCGGGCAGGACCCTGTTGCCATGGGCCTGTCGGCCCGAAGGGAGTGACTCAATGCGAACCCTTTGCGCTGTGATCTTCGTTTATGCGGTCGGAACGGCTGCGGTTTCCGCTCTGCCAGTCACCAGCACGCATCTGGTTTCGGCGTCGAGCGCCGACCACACCGTGCAACTCGCAAAGCACACGCGCTCCGCGCATCGCCGCAGTCGCGGCGGAGACGGCGGAGTCCATCCTCTGGTCGGAAGCGGCGAATACTAGGCCGCCGCCAGCGCCGCGCCGTTTCGGACGCGGCGCGGCAGGCCTAAGCCAATATGTCGTCAGGCGGCGTCGACGAGGACGATTTCGCTGTCCTCGACCGCCGTCACCCGCAAATGCTCGACGTCCTTGATGGCGGCGCCGTCGCGGGCGTTGACGCGCACACCCTCGATCTCGACCGCGCCGGTGGCCGGCACCAGATAGAGGCGCCGGCCTTTCCCCGCGATATATTCGGCTGTTTCGCCGCCCTTGAGCGTGGCCGCAACGACGCGGGCGTCGGCGCGGATCGGCAAGGCGTCGGCGTCGTTGGCGAAGCCCGAAGCGAGCGTGACGAAACGGCCGGCCCGCTCGCCCTTGGGAAAAGGACGCGCGCCCCAACGCGGCGGCTCCCCCGTGCGGGTCGGCTGGATCCAGATTTGAAAAATCTGGGTCGCGCTCGGCTCCAGATTATACTCGGAGTGAGCGATGCCGGAGCCTGCCGACATGATCTGGACGTCGCCCGCCTCGGTGCGGCCGACGTTGCCGAGGTTGTCCTTATGCGTGATCGCGCCCTTCCGGACATAGGTGATGATTTCCATGTTGCGATGGGGATGAGTCGGAAAGCCCGTCTGCGGTTCGATGGTGTCATCGTTCCACACCCGCAGCGCGCCCCAGTTCATGCGCGCCGGGTCATGATAATCGGCGAAGGAAAAGTGGTGCTTGGCGTCGAGCCAGCCATGATTGGCGCCGCCAAGTTGGTTGAAGGGCCGAAGTTCGATCATCGAATGCCTCCTGTGATCTGTTTCAGAAGCTTATGTAGGGCTTTTGCCCTTTTCGGAAAGCCGGGATAAGTTCGCACATTCATTTCGATGGAATAGAAATGTCAGAGCCCGGCGTCCCGACTTTCGATCAGCTCAAAATCTTCCTCGCGGTGGTGGAGACGGGCAGTTTCGCCGCCGCCGGGCGAAAACTCCATCGCGCGACCTCGGTGATCAGCTACGGCGTCTCCAATCTCGAGGCTCAACTCGGCATCGAGCTTTTCGATCGGGAAACCACCCGCAAACCGCGTTTGACCGAAGCCGGAAAGGCCGTGCTGGCCGAAGCGGGGGCCGTTTCACAGGGGATTGATGGACTGCGGGCCAAGGTGAAGGGCATGCTCGATGGGCTGGAGTCGGAAGTCCGGCTTGCCGTCGATGTCATGCTGCCTTCCGCAAGGCTTGGCGACGTGCTGCGGAATTTTGCCGAAAAATTTCCGACCGTGTCGCTGCGTCTGTCGGTGGAGGCGCTTGGCGCCGTGACCGGCCTCGTGCTGGACCGGCATGCCGTGCTCGGTGTCAGCGGACCTCTCGCGGAAGAAAAAGACGAGATCGAGCGCGATAGCGGTCGGATCGGTCGAAATGATTCCGGTGGCGGCGCCCGATCACCCGCTGGCCCGTCTGGAGAAGATTACGCCCGGCGCTGGGCGGGATTACATTCAGCTGGTGCTGACCGACCGCTCTCCCCTGACGGAGGGACGCGACTTCGGCGTGTTGAGCCGGCGAACATGGCGTCTGGCCGATCTGAGCGCCAAGCACGCCCTGCTGCGCGAAGGCATAGGTTGGGGCAATATGCCGCTCGCCATGATCGAAGCCGATCTGGCTTCGGGCGCGCTGGTGCGTCTGGCCATGCCGGATTTTCCCGGCGCCATTTATTGCCTGTCGGCGATTTATCGCCGCGATACGCCGCCGGGTCCGGCCGCCTCGTGGCTGTTGCAGCAATTTATCCAGAGCGGCGCGGCCGACATGGAGGCGCATCTTTTCTAAAAACTGGAACATTAACATCTATATTATTCGGCTATTCCGCAAAGGCCCCTGCTGGCAAAGATTGCCCATCACGTTTCAGCAAGGGGACCAAGACCGATGAAACTCCTCCATGTCGATTTCAGCATTCTCGGACCGGGTTCGGTCAGCCGCGCGCTTTCCGCCCAGATCGTCGCCCATGAACAGCTTCGGACGCCCGGCCTTTCCGTGACCTATCGTGACCTCGCCGCCGATCCAGTCGGCCATCTGTCCGGCGCCCATCTCGCCGCCTTCCAGGGCGCCGCTCCTGAAGCGCCCGCGCTCCAGGCCGATGTCGCCTCGGGCCAAGCGGCGTTGGAGGAATTTCTCGCGGCGGATGTCATCGTCATCGGCGCGCCGATGTATAATTTCTCGATCCCGAGCCAGCTCAAGGCCTGGATCGACCGTCTCGCCGTGGCGGGGAAAACCTTCCGCTATACCGAAAAGGGGCCGGAAGGCCTCGCCGGCGGCAAGAAGGTCATCGTCGCCTCATCGCGCGGCGGCTTCTATGGCCCGGATACGCAAGCCGCCTTCCTCGATCATCAGGAAAGTTATTTGCGCGGCGTGTTTGGGTTCTTTGGCGTTACCGATGTGAGCTTCATCCGCGCCGAAGGCGTCGCGCTTGGCGCCGAAGCGCGCGAAAAGGCGATGAACGCCGCCAAGGGCGACATCGCCGCGCTCGCCGCCTGATTTTTCTGGCCGGAGCATTCACCGGGTCCGGCCTTCAACTTTGCTCCAGAAAGGGCGCTTCTCATGCTTCGTCACAAAATACTCGCACCCATGGCCGCCGGTTTTCTTGCCGCCGCCGTCCTGTCCGCCCCGGCCCGCGCGCAGGAGGTCAGCCATAGCCCCGCCAGCTGTGCAGGAAGGCGTTTATAGCGTCGAGCCGGTCCATACCCGCGTGTTGTTCAGCGTTTCGCACATGGGCTTCACCACTTATTACGGCGAATTCCCCAACGTCAGCGGCTCGCTCGACCTCAAGCCGAAGACCGTCGGCGCCAGCACGCTCGACATTCATATTCCGGTCGCATCGGTCTCCACGGGCAACGCCAAGCTCAACGGCGAGCTGGCGGGCGACCAATGGCTCGACGCCGCAAAATATCCCGAGATCACATTCAAGGCCGAAAAAATCACCACGACAGGCAAGGACACGGCCAATGTCACCGGCGATCTGACCTTGCATGGCGTGACCAAGCCGGTGACGTTGAAGGTGAAGTTCAACGGCGCGGGCGTCAACATCCTCGACAAGAAATACACCGTCGGCTTCGACGCCACGGGCAAAATCAAGCGCAGCGATTTTGGCGTGAAGACCTATATTCCGCTGATCGGCGACGATTTGGACCTGATCATCAGCGCGGCCTTCGAGAAGAACTGACGCGATCAAGGCGGCCCCGATCCGGCGAACCCGGATCGGGGCTGGAAAGTTGTTTGTGCTGGTGAGGAACGCGACATGGGACTGATGGTCGACGGAAGATGGACCGATCAATGGTATGACACGCGCGCCACCGGCGGAAAATTCGAGCGCCCGGCGACCGTGTTCCGCTCTCGCGTGGAGAGCGGCGGGCGTTTCGCGCCAGAGCCGGGCCGCTATCACCTTTACGTCTCCTGGGCCTGTCCCTGGGCGCATCGGACGCTGATCTATCGAAAACTCAAAGGGCTTGAGGACGCCATCGGCGTCACTTATGTCGATCCCCTGATGCTGGAGAATGGCTGGACCCTCTCCGAGGGCGCCGACCCGATCCATCACGCGCGCTTCCTCTGGCAGGTCTACGCCAAGGCCGATCCGCATTACAGCGGCCGCGTCTCGGTGCCGGTGTTGTGGGATCGCGTCCACGCCACCATCGTCAATAATGAATCCGCCGAGATCATCAGGATGCTGGACGCCTGGCCCGGCGCGCGGGGGCCATTACTGTATCCGCCGGAATTGGCGGCCGAGATCGACGCGCTCAATGAGGCGATCTATCCCGCGATCAACAACGGCGTTTACCGCGCCGGATTCGCCACCACGCAGACAGCTTACGAGGAGGCCTATGATCAGGTCTTCGCCATGCTCGACGTTCTGGAGGCCCGGCTCAAGACCCGCCGCTTCCTGCTCGGCGACGAGCCGACCGAGGCCGACTGGCGCTTGTTCACGACGCTGATCCGTTTCGATGCGGTCTATTACGGCCACTTCAAATGCAACCGCAACCGCATCGCCGAATTTCCCGAATTATGGGATTTTACGCGCGCCCTCTATCAAATTCCCGGCAGTCGCCGAGACGGTGCGGCTGGATCAGATCAAGACCCATTATTACGGCAGCCATCGGATGATCAACCCAACCGGCATCATCCCCAAGGGGCCTGAAATCGATTTTTCCGCGCCGACCAGACGCATCACTCGCGGATGATGGGCGCAACGCCGGGCGAGAATGGGCAGTGGCGGCATGATCAACTCGTTGACGACCCACACCAGCAGGATGACGAGCAGCACCGCGAGAAGCAACCCGCCGAAGCCGCGCGGTCCCCAT
This sequence comes from uncultured Alphaproteobacteria bacterium, assembly GCA_963813955.1. Classification (GTDB taxonomy): domain Bacteria; phylum Pseudomonadota; class Alphaproteobacteria; order Rhizobiales; family Beijerinckiaceae; genus Rhodoblastus. Next base: position 17,544 of record CAWFBN010000178.1, read on the forward strand.
CCGCTCCGCCGCCCATAAAAGCCGCCGCCAGACAGCAGCAGGATGACGATAAGAATGAGGATGAGCAGCATGACCGTGGCCTCCCGTGGCAGGATGACAACTCCCGGACGGTGAAACGGATCCGCCTGAGCTATCCCCACAGCGCAGGCGAGGCGGATTCCTCGCCGATTCGCGGGTCTCGACCGAAACCGTCATGCCCAAAGCATCCGAGGCGGCGCCGAAAAAGCCGCCCCATAGGGGAAGCGCCTGACGCGGGTCGCGAGCGACCGCGACGCGTATCAGATTTTGTTGCCGACAATGCCATTGGTCGGATCGAACTCCACCCATCCGGCGCCGGGCAGATAGACTTCGCACCATGCATGCGTGTGACCGCCGCCCTGAAAGTCGGCGGCGGTTTCGCCGGGAACATGAAGGTAGCCGGTGACGAAGCGGGCCGCCAATCCCAGGGTGCGCACCGCTTCGATCATCAGCATCGCGAAATCGCGGCAACTTCCGCGTCCGGTGGTCAGGGTTTCCGTCGGGTCCTGCGTTCCGCGCAGCAGCCGCGTTTCATAGGTGAAGCCTTCGCTTATGGCGGTCGTCAATGTCATCAGCAATGCGCCGGTTTCCATGTCGCGGCCCGGGTGGAGAAACCGCCGCACCCATGCGGCGACCATATGATCCGGGTCGAGATACTGCCGCTCGACCAACCGGCTGAGATCGGGCGCATCCTCCGCGCTATAGGTAAAAGGATAAGTCCGTGCGAAGGGCTCCAGCAGGAAGTCGGGCGCATGAGCCGGGTTGTGATCGAGCAGGATCTTGGCGTCGAACACCAATTCCTTGGCTTCGCCAGTAAAATGCACCACGGTGATGCAGTTGCCGAACGGGTCATGGAGCCACCGCACCGCCTTGGGTTCGGGCGTGATGTCCAGCTTGAACGCGATGAGACGCTGATCGAAACTGTCGCGCGGCCGCACCATCAGGCGATGGTCGCCAAAACGTACCGGGACCTTGTAGGCGTAGCGTGTGATGTGGCGAACCGACAGCAGCGTCATGGGCGTTTCATACGGTCAGAGATAGGGCAGCAGAAGGCGAAGCGCCGCGTCGCGCAGCCTTGCCGCCAGCGGCCTGCGGTCGAGGTCTTCGAGGGTCAGAGGCTGGCAGCGTTTACCGTCCATGACGGCTTTCAGCGCGCGGGAAAATTCGGTTCCGTAAACCTCCACGCCCAGCTCGAAATTCAGTCGAAAGCTCCGCGTGTCCCAGTTGGAGCTGCCTATCAGCGCCCAGGCGCCGTCAACACTCATCAGCTTGGAATGATCGAAGGGCGGCTGATCTTTCCAGATCCGACAGCCGGCCTCAAGCAAGGGACCGACATTCGCCTGCATCGCGAAATCCACGTAGCGGTGGTTGCTTTTCGCCGGAATGATCACATCGACCTCGACGCCGCGCCGCGCGGCCAGACCGAGCGCGCTCACCAGCTTCTCGTCGGGCAGAAAATAAGGCGTCATCAGCGTGACGGATTTTTGCGCGCAGGTGATCGCCATCAGCGCGACGAACTCGATTTTTTCGATATCCTGATCCGGCCCGGCGGTGATGACCCGCATGATCTGCTCGCCGGCTGGCGAGAGGTTCGGGGAACCAGATCGCGTCCTCAAGCTCCTCACCCGTCGCCATCTGCCAGTCATCGGCGAAGGCGCGCGAGAGTTGCCCCACCACCGGCCCCTCGATCGCGAAATGGTGGTCGAGAACCGGATGGCGCGGCTTCAGCGCCAGCAGATTTTCCGCGCCAATGTTGAGGCCGCCGGTAAAAGCCCTCTGGCCGTCAATGACGAGCAGTTTTTTGTGCATGCGCAAATTGATGAAGGGCATGCGCCAGGGCAGCATCGAATGCATGAATCGGGCGGCGGGAACGCCATGGCGCGCCAAGGCGGCGATAGGCCCAGGAGGTGAAATAGCCGCCGCCAATGCCGTCAATCAGCACCCGGACCTGCACGCCGCGCCCATGCGCCCGGATCAGCGCGTCGAGAAACGGGCCGCCGGCCAGATCATCCCGCAGGATGTAGCTCGAAAGCGCGATGCTCGATGTCGCGGCGTCGATCGCCGCCAGCATGAGGGGGTAGGCTTCATCGCCATTGCACAGGGTTTTGATGCGATTGCCGCCGACGGAAGGGCGTCCGGTCATGTCCCCCGCCGCCCGATCGAGCGGCGCCAGATGCTTTTCGCACAGAATCTCGACGCCGCCATCAACTTCCTCGCGTTGAACAGGCGCGGCGCGCATTTCCTGCGCGCGCCGGCGAACGCGGTTGACGCCGAGCAGGGCATAGAGAGCCGCTCCGACGATGGGCGAAAGCCAGGCAAGGCCGATCCATCCCGTCGCCGAGCCCACATCCGCCTTGCGAAGCAGCGCATGAACGGTCACGGCGCTGGCGAGCACGACATGCAGCGCCAGGGCGAGAAGCTGCCGCGCGTCGAGAAAGACCATCTCATTCATCGTCGTGTTCCAACAATCGGGGCCCCTCAATTGCGGTCATTGCATGATGCAGACAGGACATCGCGACCATGGTCAAGTCAAGCAAAGCTACGAGGCCGCGCGAGGCCGAAATTCGCTCCGCATTTCAAGGCTTGACGAAGCCGGCGCGGGCGTCGGAAAAGTGGGAGCGGCGGAGCGATCCGCCCCCGCAAGGAGGGATGGGCGATGAAATTGCTGCGCTATGGGCCGGTCGGCCAGGAACTACCCGGGATGCTGGACGCGCAGGGGCGACTTCGCGCACTCTCGCCGGCGATCGGCGATATTTCGCCCGAACTGCTGTCGCCGCAGGGTCTCGCGGTGCTCGCGGCGATTGACCCGCAAAAGCTGCCGCTGGTGGAGGGCGCGCCGCGACTGGGGACGCCGGTCGCCGGCATTGGCCAGATCCACGCGGTGGGACTCAATTATCGCAATCATGCGCTGGAATCCGGGATGCCCATTCCCGAAGAGCCGATTCTTTTCAACAAGGCGACCTCCAGCCTGTCCGGCCCCGACGACGACATCGTCATCCCCGAAGGCTCGAAAAGCGTCGATTGGGAAGCGGAACTGGGGGTGGTGATCGGAACCGAGGCCTATCAGGTCTCGGAGGCCGACGCGTTAAACCATGTCGCGGGCTACATGACCGTCAACGACGTCTCCGAGCGCGATTACCAGATCAGGCGCGGCGGCCAATGGATCAAGGGCAAGAGCTTGCCGGGCTTTTGTCCGCTCGGTCCCTGGCTGGTGACGCGCGACGAGGTTGCCGATCCGCAGGCCCTGTCCCTGCGGCTGGAAGTCAATGGCGAGGTCATGCAGGACGGCGACACATCCGACATGATTTTCGGCGTGGCCTCGCTGGTTTCCTATATGAGCGGGTTTTTCCGGCTGATGCCCGGCGATGTCATCATCACCGGCACGCCGTCCGGGGTCGGGATGGGACGCAAGCCGCCCAAATATCTGGCTGCCGGCGACATTGTGACTGTTGAAGTGAGCGGATTGGGGCGGCAAACGCAAAAAGTCCGCGCCCAATGACAACGCGCGCATCATGGAGTTGATCGCCTCGCTGGTGGCGGTCGCGGCGCCGGTGCTGCTGGTTTCCGCGGCCGGCTATGTCTGGGGCTGGCGAAAACTGCCCTTCGACCATGAATTCGTGACGCGCATCGTCACCCTGGTCGGCTCGCCAGCGCTGGTCTTCGTGACTTTGTCGCAAAGCCATTTCTCGTTGCAGGATCTCTGGCGGATGGGCGGGGCCAGCCTCGCCTGCCTGATCTTCTTCGCCATCGTGGCGACAATCGGCTTGCGACTGGCCGGCTTGTCGCTGCGCATCTATCTCCCCTCGCTGATCTTTCCCAATATCGGCAACATGGGCTTGCCGATCTGCCTCTATGCCTTTGGCGAGCGCGGGCTGGCGCTGGCCATGGTGTATTTCACGGTTTGCACCATCGGCCAGTTCAGCTTCGGTCCCGGCATTGCCAGTGGCCGCCTGACCGTCGGCGGCCTGTTGCGTGTGCCCTTCCTTTACGCCGCCATGCTGGCCGTGGTCGGCGCGCAAATGGGTTTCGCCAGCCCCCAATGGCTGACCAATACCCTGACGATGATCGGCAATCTGACCATCCCGCTGATGCTGCTGGGGCTCGGCGTCGCCCTTGCGCAGCTGGTCGCAAGGAACAAGGCGCGGCAGTTCACGCTGGCCCTCGCGCGCCTCGCACTGGGTCTGGCGGGCGGACTGGGCGTGTCCTGGCTGTTTGGCTTGCAGGGCGCGGAGCGCGGCGTGCTGATCATTCAAAGCGCCATGCCGACGGCCGTGTTCAACTATCTGTTTGCGCGCGCCCACGGGTCGGACCCGGACGAAGTGGCTGGAGTGGTCCTGCTCTCGACGCTCGTCTCCTACGTCAGCCTGCCCGCCATCGTCGCGCTGGCGATGTAGAATTCCGAAGCGCACCGCAAAATCCCCCTTCTTGGAAAATAAACCTATAAATATCATGATGTTAGAAGTCATGATATAGCCCGAACGTTGTTCGCTAAAACGCGAAGGGGGCGCCTTCTCGATCTGGGAACCATTCGCCATCGCGCTTAACGACACCCCACTTCCTGACGACGCTCATCGAAGTCACGCCGCAGCAATTCTTCGGCTGATCGACCGTTCAAGCGGCCGAGTTGCGCCCGTTACAAGCCGCGCCTTGCCGCGCGCCGAAGAGGCCCGCAAGGGCCTGGTAATCCTGAAACGCCAGTCCGGCGCAAAGCGATGCCGGAAAATGACGTTCGACGTCTTCTCGCAGTTCGGCCATCCCCGCGAGAAAGCGAGCGGGCGAGGCGCCTTTCCAACTGGTTCCCGCTTCGCCCTCACCGACCAAGACCCCCATACGCCACGGGCGTTTGGCGGCGACGATCTCTGCGACCGCCGGCCTCGACCATTCGATTGCGCGCGCGCGTTTTGCGCGATAGGCCATGAGCGAGACAGAGCTGACGCGTTCCGCGAGGAGACGCATGAAATTGCCGTTACGCACCGGCACGGCGGCGAAAATCGGATTCACCGCCGCGTCAATCCTTGTGGAAGGCGCCAGCAAGCGCGCCCTTTCGTAAAATTGCAGCGTGTGCTCCGCAAGGTGCGGTTGCGCGGCCGGATCGAGCCACTCGGGCAGCGCGTTAGGCTCGACGTCGAAATGCAGCCCTTCGAAAAGGCTGGTCGTTTGGCTGAGCCGAACAAGCAGGGCCGCATGAGCCGGAAGGCCGGCGTCCGTCCATTCGGGCTCGCCCGCGACGGCGTAAAGGCGCAGGCCTCTCGCCGTCATCGCCCTGACCGCGTCCACCGCTTCGCGACGTCCGGAAAGCAAGGCATCGGCAGCGGCCGGACTGACGTAGACATAAAGCACCGCGACGCGTCGGCGCTCGGCGAAATCCGGAAGGGCGCGGTCAGGGGCCAATATGGGGTCTCCCCACACCCACATGGCGTCCTCCTGCAAGGGCGAAGCCTGAGCGGCGACGGATGCCGGACAACAAATGGCGGCTGCGGCCGCTGCCAGCAATTGGCGGCGGGTGGTCATTATTCCACCGGCGCGGCGGCTGCCGCTTGCATGCGCGCCGGCCCCTCGAACGCCACCTTCGCGTCGTCACGTCCGGCCAGCGCCCAGCGCACTCCATCAATGAGGCTCGATGGACCATAAGGGCCGGTCAGTTTGATTTTCGCCTGCAGGGGAAATTGCGTGGCGTCCTCGAAGGCGATATGCGCGACCTGGTTGCGCTCCACGCCATGCAGACTTGATTGGAACTCTGGCGGCGCCCGGTCGGTGATCGAGTTAATTCGTTCGACCCGGCCGATTTCGCGATTGACGCCATCCGTCACGATCACTTTCTGTCCGGGAGAAATCGCAAACATGCGGTTGATCGGAAGATAGGCGAGGACATATTTCCGCCCGCGATAGACCTCCGCCAGGACGTCGTTATGGGAAAGATTGGCGCCGGGTTCGGCGACGCGCGCGCCGATGGTTCCGTCGGCGGGACTGATGATGACGCCGTCGCGATAGGTCGCCCGCGCTCTTTCAAGCGCGTCCGCGAGATGGGAGAGAATCAATTTCGCGGCTGCGCTTTCGCCCTGGAGAGCACTGCGCTCCGAACGCAAGGATTCCAGTTCGCGCGCGGCGTCATAGGTGTCGCGGGTCGTCTCGGCCTCGCGCACGCGTGTCGAGAAACCGCCTGCAAGAGCTTTTTCAATCGTCGCCTGCGCCGCCTTCGCTGCGCGCGCTCTGTTTTCCGCCGCAGGCAGTGTCGTTGCTATTGCGGCGAGCCTCACGGCGATCTGGGACTGGCGCGCCTCGATCTGCGCGTTGCGCGTTATGAGGTTCGATATCAGATCCAGCATTTGCATCGAAACGACGTTGCCGAGCTGTTGGCCGGCGGCGACCTTTTGTCCCGGCCGCACGGCAAAGGAAAGAACCTGCCCATCGAAAGGCGGCGCAATAATCTCGCGGTCCTGCACGACCAATCCGTCGGCATCCAGGAACACGAGGGGCCCAATGAACAAATAGACGATCCACAGGGCTCCCACGCTGAGACCGAAAAGATAGAGTCTCCGCGCGAGCGATTGGTTGGCGCGCACCTGGTTGCGAGCATTGTCGGGCCGGAATTCGGGGCGCAAGGAGTGGAGGGCCATGTTTTTTGTCCGCGCTGGGCGTCATCGCCAATCGTTGAGAGTGTTCACTTTTCTCGGAACGTAATTGTCCTTGAGCGACAGCGACGAGATCGCCTCCGTGCCATAGGCGTAAAGCCGATGGATCTTCATGACATAAGTCGAAAAAAGGCCGTAAATCGGCAGGAAAGGCATCAACCGCCAATAGATCGGACGGGCGGTGAAAAGGGCTGCCGCGATAAAACAAGCCACGTCCAGCATGAAAAGGAGGAGCGCGACCGCGGCGAGAAAAACGAAGCCGTTGCTGCCGTAAGTGGCGAACAGCCAACCCAGGTAGAAGGGGAAAATCAGGGTCGGCAAGGCGGTAAAGAGGAGGAAGTCCCATTGGTGCGCCACTTCCCGCCAAACAAAGGAATGCGCGAACGGGTTGAAGAGACGGCCAAATTTGCGGAACCTGACCCAGAAGCAATCGCGTTCCCAGCGGCTGCGCTGGCGCAACAGCGCATAGGGTGTTTCGGGCACGTCGGTATAGCAGATCGAGCGATGCGCAAAAGCGACCTTATGCCCGGCCAGCCTGAGCCGGATAGTGAAATCCAGGTCTTCCGCGCCGCCGACGTCCATGCCGCCGATCGCTTCCCATGCGCGGCGACGGAAGGCTCCGAATGCGCCCGAAACGCAACAGACCTGGTCGAGCGCGCCGGAGAAAGTCTTGCCCAGCGAGATCGACACGAGATATTCGACCCCCTGGATCGCAGTCGTTATCGAACGGCGCCAGTTGCGCACGAGGATGTTGCCGGAGACCGCGACGACGGATGCGTCGGTCGCCAGGGGGCGCAGGATCTCCTCGATCGCATCGGGTTCAAAGGAGCAATCGCAATCGGTGAGGATGAGGATGTCACCGTGCGCCATGCGCGCCGCGAGATTTGAGGCCGAGGCCTTGCCGCCGCGCAACTGCAGGCGTCCGATCGATTGCACCAATCCCAGGCTCTGCAACCGCCGCATGATTGCGAAGGTCTGGTCGCTGGACCCATCATCGACGCAAACGATTTCAAAGCTGTTGAACGTCTGCTTCCGGAGCGACCGGACACATTTCTCGACGGCCCCCTCCTCGTTGTGACCCGCAAGCAGGATCGAGACGAGGGGCAGCGGCGGAAGCGGACCGCAAACCCGATTGTCGCGCAGGATAAAGGCGGCCGCCGTCGCCTGAATGCCGATGAAATAGCGGGGCGCGTCGGTCAACAGCACGATCCCGAACATTGCCGCCAAGGGCCATCCCTCCAAGGAGTTGAGAAGCCGGAGAGAGTTGAGGATCAGATCCATGTCGGTTCACTCACGCGACGTCTTTCCTGCGCTCGGCGATCCCGGGGACTTCATCGGGAGAAAAGACGGCGAGTTCGATGACCGGGGCCAGCGAGAGATGACGCTCGAGCCGTTCACGAATTTGCGGCATACTCCGCTCAACCTCGGCCTTTCGGTCACGTCCCAGCAGAGCCAGGAAAATGGGCGGCGCCTCTACGATTTCGGTTTCCGGGACGAAGCATTCCCGCATGATTTGACCGAAAAAGACGCAAGTCTGCCGCCAGGCGTCTCCCCTGCCCGGCGTATCAGGCGGTTTACGAAGACGAACGAACAGAATGCTGCACGGCTGATTTCAGCGCCGCCTGGCTCCGCGCGAAGGCGCGTATCCTTGCGCCGACGGACAAATCGCGGGCTTGCGGAAGGGGCGAACCGCTCACAACGCAAGCCCGCCCGGCCGCCGTCAGATCATAGGCGTAAATCAACCTGCTGTCGGCATTTCGCGCATCGATCCGCGTGTCGCAATCGAGGCACAGAAAGCCCACCCTGTGCTCAGTTGAAAGGTGGCCGCAGGGAAGACAGACGCCGATCGACCCAGGGCGATCGTAATCGACGCTGAAATTCTTCAATTGCTGCAAGCATTTTGGGCAAACGAGATCCGATCCGCGCCTAAAATCCCCTTCGGGGAACTGTCCGCCGCATTTCAGGTGGTGGATGATCGGCTCCTCGACAATATTGGCGCAGCCGCACCGTGAGCAATGTTCGCGCACGGTCATGCGGGCGGAGGCGCAATGCGGACAAACCATGGTTTTGTCGGCGAATTTGCGCTCCATCAGCCCCAAGGCCGTCAATTCTTCGCGAAACGCGCGGCGCCCGGCATGACAGCTTCGTCGTCATAGACGAATGTGGTTCGGGCGCGGACTTCGCTGCGTGGCCTGAGGTCGCGATCGCGCACGAAAAGACGCGCGAGCAGCATCAGTCGCGGGTCGTCGGTTTCCAGAATTCGCACGCGGGAGGGAGCGCACCCGGCGCACGATCGGATAAAGCGCTTCGACAGCCTCTTCGATCCCGAAACGCGTGGCGCGGTCGATCGTCAGGTCGGATCGGCGATGATCCGCCGTTCCGCGACCGCGGCATGTCGCGTCGACAACTGGAAGAATAGCCGCAAGGCTTCGGCTGAGACGAAGCGCGAGCAAAGCCCCCCCGTTCGTCCCGGTCAGAATCGCGATATCGGGGCGATCGTCGTCCCCGGTCTCGGATAGTCCTCCCGAAAGCATCGTCTGATCCAGGCGGCAGGGAACGCCCGACAAATAAACAGGAGCCTGCATTCCAGGTGAGGCCGGATGTTGGGCGCGCTTGCCAGGAGTTCTGCGCAGTCAGCAACTTTAACGTGTATCCTCGCCGTTCCTATCCGACTTCCGAGACTAACTGCTTCGTTCATCTCACACTCGCCGCACTGAAATTTGCGTGTTCACGCCGCAAAGATATATGATCAGATGTTGATTTAACGTTACGTCAGCTAGCGGCTTACTCTGCCACTAATGCGTTGAATCTTGGCTGACAACGTCAACACCGGCGCACGAAACACCGGAAAATTCGTTCACCGATCTGCAGCCGCGAATTCTCGCTTATTGGACCACGAACGCTCTTCGCAAGCGGCTTGCTCCAGCTGCGGTACACCACTCGGCGGGACACGACCACAACGCGAAAAGCTCCGGCTGGAGGGCCGGAGCTTTTGGCAAGTCAATTTAATTTGGTTGCGGGGACACGCAACCACCGAGGCTTCGCATGGTCAGGCCTGCATATCCCACCAATCTTTGTATTCGTTTGAGCGACCGGCGTACCCCATCCGTGCGCGGCCGAAGGAACCAATGCAAAACACTCTGAGGCTTCGAAAGTAAAATAGCAGCCGTTCGAAAACGCTCGTGGTCGCCGGCTCGGCGCCAAAAGCGGGAATTAGCCAGTTTAAATCTGAGCGGGCGCCTACGATAAAAGAAGGCGTTCCGTGACATGAAGTTCACTGGCCGGTCATCGGCGTTTCGGTTTCGCTTCAACCAGGCTCCAAAAACCGTATTTGCGGCCATGGCTCTTTCGCAGGATGAGCGCATAGGCGGCATGATCGTCGAGGTCGCCCCAGTCGGGAATTTCGACGGAGAGCGCTTCCAGCTTTGCAAGGTAGCGGGCGCCGTGGCCATAGGCCTGCGACTTTCCTCGGGTGAGGATGTCGTCGAGCAAAGCGCGGTACAGGATGCTTGCCGCGAACGGGAACTTTTCCTCCAGCGCCGCTGCTGCACGCCCCAAGGGGCCGTAATGGCGGCCATCCCATCGGCAAGCATTGGCCCGAACAAGTTTTGCGGCGCGGTCGAGGCGCGGCCATCCGACAAAGAAAGCCAGCGCCAGATAGATTTGCGGGCTCGCCTCAACATGAGAGAAGGCTCGCGCGATTTCGTCATCCTCCTCGAAATCGCCCAGCTTTTTGAGGTAGTCTTGTAACGGGGCGCAATCGAGCGTGGTTTCGAACGCCCGCCAGCGCAGCGTTTGCGCCGCCTTGCGGTCGCCCTTAGCTTCCAGAATTCGCGCCTCCAGATCAACTCGCTGGAGGTCATGAGGCTGTCTGATCCGGCCCTCAGCGATGTCGGTCTCCGTGGCATAGGCGATTCCCCCGCGATGTTCTCGGCGCGCCCAGGACAAGGCTTCGTCGAATTGAGAAGGCTACCAGCACGACAAAAGCGGCCTGGTAGATGCGCTCTTTGACATTGATGCTGATATCGCGGCGGATGACGCTCTCGATCAGCAGCAGAAGAATCAGGCCGCCATCGAGAATCGGAAAGGGCATCAGGTTGAGGATGCCGAGGTTGAGGCTGATTTCGCCGGCCAGTCCGAACTTCGGGAGCCATCCCTTCATCTCCGCGGCATCGCCGGCCATGCGGGCAATGCCCACCGGTCCAGCTAGCTGCGAGACGGCGATCCTGTGGGTAAAAATCCGCTGCAGCACCTCGACAATAAGCAAGGAGTTGTCGGAGCAGAAACTCGGTGGCCTTGGTGACTGCCTTCCCCAGGGGCAGCGGATCCTTGCGGAAGGGGGGGGACCCAGACGAACCCCAGCTTATAGCCCTGGCGTCGAGCTTGGCGGGATGAGCCGCCATGTGCAACGTGGCGCCGTTGCGCAACACCGCCAGGCGATGGGCTTGCCTTGCCCGGCCTTCATATAGGCCAGCAGCGTAGACACGCTATGGAAGGCATGCCCGTCAACGGCGTCGATGCGTCTCCGGCGCGCAGGCCGGCCTGTTCCGCAGGAGTTCCCGGCAGCACTCCTGAACAGCGATCGGACCGGGCATGATACTGGGGCACCAGTCCCGCGTCGCTCAGGTCGAAGTCGTCGTTCTTGGCGGAGAAAGGAACTTGACGTGAATCGAGGGTGGTGCCGCCGCGCTCGATGCTGACGGGAACCGGCTGGCCGGCATTCAGATTGGCCCGTGCGTAAATCTGTTCCCAATAGGGATTTCGACGTTGTCAAAATGGGTGATGACGTCGCCGGATTGAATGCCGGCCGCGGCCGCAGCCGAGGCCGGGGTGATCCACTCAACGGTGGTGGAGGAAACCTGGACGGCGGGAACCTCGTTGATCCAACCGAAGTAAAAGATCATGAGAACGAAAGCCAGAAGAAGTTGCGCCCGGCCCGGCAAAGCCGATAAGGATTCGCTGCCAGCGGGGATGGGTGGTGAAGGAGCCGGGGTCTCCGGCAGCTTTTCGTTGTCTGTCTCCGCTGCGGCGCCGCTGACCTGGTCAGGAGTTTCGCCGGTCATTTTGACGTAGCCGCCAAGGGGGAGGAGGCAGACCTTGTAGTCGGTCTCTCCATACTTGAAGCCGAAGAGGCGGGGTCCGAAGCCGAAGGAGAAGGCCTCACGCGCACGCGGCAGAGCTTGGCAACGGCAAAATGTCCAAACTCGTGGACGATTACCATTACGCCGACCAGAACGACGAAAGCTGCGGTTGAAACCAGAAGTTCATGCATAAATGTGCGGTTATTTCCTTAAGAGCTGTATTCGATCGGCGACATGGTCTCCCACCATTTGCGCAAGGAGCACGCGATGAGGTTGGGGCCCCCAGATCTTCCGGCTGGATCCG
>CAWFBN010000179.1:0-7928 GCA_963813955.1 uncultured Alphaproteobacteria bacterium
TTTCCGAGTTGCTGGAGCAGCGCGCCGCGTCTTGAATTCCGTTCCTGATTGCGACGAGCCGCAGTCAAGAACTATCCCACCGCCGCTCGCGGCGGTGCAAGAAGGCCAGCCGCTCGAACATGTGCACGTCCTGCTCGTTCTTGAGCAGGGCGCCGTGCAGCGGCGGGATCAATTTGGAGGCGTCGCTCTCGCGCAACTGTTCCGGCGTGATGTCCTCGTTGAGCAGCAGCTTCAGCCAGTCCAGCAATTCCGAGGTCGAGGGCTTTTTCTTCAGGCCGGGAACTTCGCGCATCTGGAAGAACAGGCGCAAGCGCTTCTTCGACCAGGTTTTTCTTCAAATTCGGGAAAATGCGTCGCGACGATCGCCTCCATCGTCGGCTTGTCGGGAAATTTGATATAATGGAAAAAGCAGCGGCGCAAAAAGGCGTCCGGCAATTCCTTCTCATTATTCGAGGTGATGATGACCAGCGGCCGCTTTTTGGCGCGAATGGTTTCGCCGGTCTCGTAGACGTGGAACTCCATCCGGTCGAGTTCGAGCAGCAGGTCATTGGGAAATTCGATATTCGGATGAACGGCAGTCAGCAGCACCAGCCTCTCGTCGGCCGTGAAGGCTTCCCATAATTTGCCGCGCTTGATGTAATGGCCGATCTCGGTGACGCGCAGAATCGCCCAACTGCAAATCCCAAGGCGCGAGACGGCGTCATATTCGTAAAGTCCTTGCTGCGCCTTGGTGGTCGATTTGATGTGCCAGGTCAAAAGAGGGGCTTTGAACGCCGCCGCGACCTCTTCGGCCAGCACGGTCTTGCCCGTTCCCCGGCTCCCCCTTGATCAGCAGCGGACGCTCCAGCGTCAAGGGCTGCGTTGACCGCGACCCGCAGATCCTGCGTCGCGACATATGTGCTCAATGCCGTGAAACCCATACATCCTGCCGAAGCTTGCTGGCCGCCCATGGGCCATCGCCGATGTCGCGCACGCAGCACGCCGGGAGCGAGCAACGTTCTCATGCAAAAAAATGATACAATTCGTGGTGTGGCCATGGTCTTTCTCAAGGCGAAAAGGATGGGACTCTTGCAGGCCTCAACCTCGCCAAACGCTCGTACTAAGGTACTGCTTAAGCGCGCCTATATTGTGACATTTCTACAACGGGGTGATGCGGAATGACCCAGAACGGGCAAAGTTGCGCCATAATGGTGCGCGCCTCCCCTTCAACCCCGGTCCCGCTTCGACTAAGGTAAACAGATAGGAAGCCTCACGCCTGCAAAAAAGCTATCGAGGGAAGGACAAATAGCGAGCTCGGCGGCGAAGTTGACTTCAGGTTTACACTGTAACGGACGCCCTCGGGAGGGGTATTCAATATGAACATCAAGGCAACAATCATCGGCGCCACCATCGGCGCGCTCGGCCTCGTCGGCGGGCCAACAACGCTGCGCTCGCCGGCACCACCACCCCGCCCGGCGAACGCGCTGGTGTCGATCTCGCCACCCCGCTTCCGGAAGGCGTCTATTTCGTTGACCTCGGCGGCATCGGCAGCTGATCGCGGCGCCGTGGACCAAGGCTTCGACCTTCGATTACAACGTTCCGATCATCGCCTGGGCGACCCCGTGGACGATCGGCGGCCGGCCGCATCCAGCTGATCGCGGCTGCTCCGGAAGCTTCCATTGCGGGTTCCGAGCAGCGGCCCGTCTGGCCCGTCCCATAACAACTCCGCTCTATATCCGCAGCGACACCACAACCCCTTCGTCGCTGGCCAGTATCGCCTATAACTTCGGCAACGGCTTCAGCGCTTCCTACCTGGCCGGCGCCTATATCGGGGCCGTCGACGAGCGGCAACAACACCAATCCCTTCGACCAGACCACCTTCCATCAGCAGCTCGCTCTCGCCTATCACGGCGGTGGATGGAACGCGACCGCCAACCTGATGTACGGCATTGTCGGCAACGGCTACCCAGGGACGCGTCCACAACTAAAACTCGACTACTTCAACTATGACCTCGGCCTGACCCACACCTTCGGCAAGTGGGAAGTCGGTGTCATCGGCTACGGCTCCGTGACCTCGACGATCAATCCCCTACCTGAACGGCGCTCGGCAGGACTCAGCCCGTCGGCTAGCCAGTTCGCCCTCGGTGGCTTGGTTGGATATAACTTCGGACCGGTCATCACGCAGGTCGCGTTGTCCACGGACGTTGTCGTCACAACTACGGCAGCCACGCGCACCTTCCTCAACATCCACGTGATCATCCCGCTGTGGAATCCGGAAGTTCCGAAGGCCGTCGTCGCCAAGTACTGAAATTTGACGTTGAAAGCCGGTCAGCCTCCGGGCTGGCCGCGCAATTCGCCGACGATGGTTCGCCATCGTCGGCTTTTTTTTGCCGTGACGGCTCTCTCCGCGCGTGTCAGACTTGGAATTCATGCTGCTCAATTTCTTCACCTCCCTGCGCGAGGCGCAAATCCCGGTTTCGCTTCGGGAATATCCCAACTCTTTGCGAGGCGCTGACTGCGGATCTGGCGAAGAATGGGTCGAGGAATTCTACTTTCTCTCCCGCGTCTGCCTGGTCAAGGACGAGCGCAATCTCGACAAGTTCGACCGGGTGTTCGGCGAGGTGTTCAAGGGACTCGAATCCGGCGCCGACCTGACGCAAAACGCCGAAATTCCCGCGGAATGGCTCAAGAAGCTGACGGAAAAATTCCTGACCGACGAGGAGAAGAAGGAAATCGAGGCGCTGGGCTGGGACAAGCTGATGGAGACGCTCAAAAAGCGGCTCGAAGAGCAGAAGGGGCGCCATCAGGGCGGCAACAAATGGATTGGCACAGGCGGAACTCGCCCTTTGGTGCAGATGGCTATCATCCCGAAGGAATCCGCATCGGCCAGGACGGCAACCGCAATTTTCGCGCGGTCAAGGTGTGGGACAAGCGCGAATTCAAGGACTCGACGGCGGCGAAGAAGTGGGGCCGCGCAACATGAAGATCGCCCTGAGCCGGCTGCGAAAACTGGCGCGTACCGGCGCGGCCGAGGAACTCGATCTTGACAGCACCATTGCCGCCACGGCCCGGCAGGGTTTTCTCGACCTGCGGCTGCGTCCCGAGCGGCGCAATGCGGTAAAAGTGTTATTGCTGCTCGACATCGGCGGCTCCATGGAATGGCAATCGAACAGGTCGAGCAGCTTTTCGCCGCCGCCCGAACCGAGTTCAAGCACTGGAGCATTTCTACTTCCACGATTGCCTCTACGAGGGCGTATGGAAGCGCAAGCCCGCCGCCACGCGGAACGGCCCGCCACCTGGGACCTGCTCCGCACTTATCCGCACGATTGCAAGCTGATCTTCGTCGGCGACGCCTCGATGAGTCCTTACGAGATCGTCATGGAGGCGGCTCGGTCGAACATCAGAACGAAGAGCCGGGAAAAACCTGGATGGAGCGGGCGCTGACCTGCTGGCCGCACGCGGTCTGGCTCAATCCCCGACCCGAGTCGCATTGGTCCTATACCCAATCGATCGGCATGATCCAGCGGATCATGGAAAACCGCATGTATCCGCTGACGCTGGAAGGCATCGAAGCGGCGATGAAGGAACTTACGCGCTAGAGCATTCCAGGGACGTCATTGCGAGCGAAGCGAAGCAATCCACCCTGGCCACAACCGCAAGCCATGGATTGCTTCGCTTCGCTCGCAATGACGGGGCCATGTCAATACAGGCCGTCTAACCTGAACCATATCAAGTGCGAAGCGCGTCAGGCTATGTGGGGAGCGCTCTAGAGTTTTCCCGATCCGGTGGCTCGGATCGGATCGATCCGTGTCATTTTTTCAAATCGGGCGTTGGTTCAGCCGGCACATTTTTGCTGTCGGCCGGCTCCGGTTTGGCGGCTGGCGCTCTCCGGCTTGGGCGGCGCGGCTTCCAGCTTCTTCAGCTCGTTCCTCGCCTGAACCATTTCGCCGAAATCCTTCGGGCAGATTTCGACCGCCTTACGCAGGTCGGGCGTCGCTTCGTTTCGCCGCCCTGCTCAGCGCCCGCTCTTCGCCAACGTAGAATTGCGCCTCGCATTGCTCGCCCAAATTGCTCGCCGAGGCAATCGTCTGCGCCCCATTCTTGTCGCCGAGATAGAACTGGACCACCGGCCAGGGCCAGGACTTTTGCGAAAGCTTGGCGGCATGGACCTGCAACTCGGATTTGGCGTTTGTATCGCCGCTGGCGATGAACAGCCAGAGGGCGGCATAGGCGTTGGCGGGGCTGAGTGTCAGCGCCTGTTTGAAATTTTCGGCGGCCTTGGCGGCGTCGCCCTTGGCGAAAAAGGCCGAGCCCCGGTTGAACCAGGCCAGGGAATTATCCGGCGTCAATTCGATCGCCTTGTCGAAATCGGCAATCGCCGGAGCGAAATCGCCGCCGGTGAACATGGCTGCGCCACGGGCAACCAGCGCCCTCGCGCTGTTGGGATTGATGTCCAGAGCCTGATTGAAATCCGCCAGGGCTTTCTCCAGACTCTCCCCTGGCCAGCAGGAGATTGCCGCGATCGACAAAGATGGCGGCGTATCGCGCGCCATGCTGGATGGCGCTGTCATAATCCGCAAGCGCCTTGTCGGACTCGCCCCGCTTCAACGCGATGTCGCCGCGAATTTGATATGGGATCACACTGTCAGGGTCGAGCAGGATCGCCTGGACGCAATCGCCAAGCGCCTTGTCGTCCCGACCTTGCGCGCTGTAGACGGCGCAGCGGTTGGCGTAGGCCCAACCAATGTCCTTGCCTTTCCATTTGCCGGAGTCGATCAGGTTGGTGCAAGCGGCGATGCGCGCATCCAGTTCGATCCTCCCGCCGCCAGTGGCGCAGGCGTTCGCGGCTGGCGATTGTTTCGATTTCGGCGGCGGCACCACTCGCGGCATGTCCATTCCGCCGAACTGAGCGGTCGAAAGTCTGTCCTGCGCGCCAGCGCGAGCCGCAAGCCAAAGCCGCGGCGAAAGTCGCCCCCCAGATCCAAAGAGTCTTTTTCATTCTTTCCTCCCGCCGTCTTGGGGCGATCCATGCGAGTCGCGGCGCCATCTGTTTCAGGCGGGCCGGAAAAAGCTCTAGCCTATCGGGATAAAACGCAAAAGCTGGAAATTCGAGGGGTCGACAAGGCGCAAACCCGTTGCCGCGATGATCCGCGTCACTTTGTCGCTCCGGCTTTTCCGCCGCCCGCGCCGGCGATGCTGACGCGAAATTCATGCTAGTCTGGCCTCATGCGTCACCTCTTCCTCTTTCGCCACGCCGAAGCCGTTCCGGTCTCCAAATTCAGCGACCGCCAACGGCCCTTGACGGCGGACGGGCGGCAGGCGGCGACGCGCGTTGGCGCCTTTCTCGCGCTGACGCGCCAGAAGATCGATCTGGTGCTGGTGTCGGACGCCGCGCGCACGCAGGAGACCTGGAAGCTGGCCCAGGCTGAATTTGGCGAGGCGCCCGAGGTCAGGATCGAGAAGGACCTTTATAACGCCGGGCGCGGCGACGTCATGGAGGAGCTTCGCGATCTGCCGGATACGGCGCAGGCGGCGATGATCGTCGGCCATAATCCCGCCATGAGCGAATTCGCGTCGCGTTTCGCCGCCGCCGGCGACAGCCGCCGCCCTGGCGCGGCTGGAGCGCGGCTTTCCACCCTGCGGCCTGGCGATTTTCAACGTGCACGCCGACCAATGGCGCCATTTGCGCTGGGACGGCGGTGAACTCATGCTTTTCCTGACCTGACCCTTTCCCTTTTGGCGATCGTGCTTAAATGACCCGCGAGAGGGATGGGCGCTTCGGTTGAACCGGCCACCCCTCTCGTTTTATCAATGACGCGACGTTTTTCGAAAAGCCGGTTCCCCCTTTTCCGCGCAGCCGGAGTCCCTCTTGTCCGTTCTTGCCGATCTGTTCTTCGAGGCGCGCAACAGCGCCGCCAACCTGTCCGAGCGCTTGATCCGCGGCAAGGGCCTGCGGGTTGGGCGTCACCGGCCTGTCGCGCGCCAGGCAAGACCGTCTTCATCACGGCGCTGGCCCGGCAGACCTCACCGCCGTCGCCGGCGGCGGGCGGAAAAAATCCTCCTCCCCGTGTTCCGCGTCGCAGCGGAGGGGCGGCTGACCGGCGGCCGGCTGGAGCCGCAGCCGGACGATCATGTCGGCGCGCTTCGCCTACGAGGACCATCTCGCGGCGCTGACCGGACAAAAGGCGTCAGAAGACCGCCACTGGCCGCAGTCGACGCGGCAGATCTCGGAATTGCGGCTGCGTCTCGACTTCGAGGCGCGTGCAGGGTCTTCCCGAAGGGGCCGTCGCATTTCACCATCGACATCGTCGATTATCCCGGCGAATGGCTGCTCGACCTGCCGCTTTTGGAGAAGGTCTTCGCCCCAATGGTCGCGTGAGACATTCAAATCCAGCGCCGCCGCCGCCCGCGCGCGCCCCTGGCGGCCGACTGGCGCGGCTTCAGCCAGTGACGCTCGACCCATTCACCGAGGATGAAGCCCTGGCGCGCCGCGCGGCGGAAAGCTTCACCGGCTACCTGCGCGCCGCCCGCGGCGACGCCTACGCCCTCTCGACCCTGCCGCCCGGCCGTTTTCTGATGCCCGGCGACCTCGAGGGATCGCCGGCGCTGTTCCAGCCTTCGCGCCCCTGCCCTTGCCCGAAGGGTTCGAGGCGACGCCTGCGGCACGCTGGCGGCGATGATGGAGCGGCGCTACGAATTCCTACAAGACCCATGTCGTACGGCCTTTCTTCCGCGGCCCGTTTCGCCGGCTCGACCGCCAGATCGTGCTGGTCGACGCCCTCGCGGCGCTGAATTCCGGCCCCGCCGCCCTGCGCGATCTGCAAAACGGCGCTTAACGAGGTGCTGGCCGCCTTTCGGGTCGGGCGCAGCGGCATTGCTGGCGACGCTTTTTCGGCCGAAGATCGACAAGATCCTGGTCGCGGCGACCAAGGCCGACCATCTGCATCACCAGAGCCATGACCGGCTGGAGGCGATCCTGCGGCAATCTGACCGACCGCGCCATTGCCCGCTCCGAGCTTCACGGCGCGCGAGGTCGACGTCATCGCGCTGGCCGCCGTGCGCGCGACGCGCGAGGCCGCGGTGCGGCAGGGACGCGAAACGCTCGACGCCATCGTCGGCGTCCCCTCGGCCGGGCGAAAAGCTCGACGGCCAGACTTTCGACGGCAAGACCGAAGCGGCGATCTTTCCCGGCCAGTTGCCGGCCGACCCGCGCCAGCTTCTTCGCGGCGACGGCCTGGCCATCGCCCGAAGACGACGCCGATCTGCCGCTTCCTGCGCTTCCGTCCGCCTCGCTCGCTGGGCGCCGGGCGACCTCCGCTGCCGCATATCCGGCTCGACCGCGCCTGCCAGTTCCTGTTTGGAGACCGGCTGACATGAGCGATCCCAGAACCGACCCAAGAAACGATCAGAGTTTCGGCCGCGCGCCTTCCGCCTCGACGACCGGCCCGAGGCGGCGCCGGATTTCGTCGTCGAGGAAAAGCCCGACGCCTATCGCCGATCGAGGCCGAGCTTCAGCTCGATCCGGCGGAACAGGCGGTGGAGAAGGCGCAAAGTCAAGGGTTTCTCGACGGCGGCGGTGTTTCAGCTGGAGCGGCCTGCTGCTCTCGGCGCTGGGCGGCCTCGTCGTCTTTCGCCTTCACGCCTGTGGCTCGAGCAATCTGATCGAGTCCCCTGTTCGCTCGCTCGGCCGCGCTCGGCGTGATCGGCCTCGGCCTCGCCGGCTCTGGCGCTGCTGGCGGCGCTGGTGCTGGCCGGGCGGGAAATCAGGCCGATTTTCCGCCAGCGGCGCATCGCCTTGCTGCATCGCGAACTGGCGCTGGCGCATGAAAGCGACGACCGCGACCTCGCGCGGAAAAAGGTGCGCGAATTATGCGCGCTCTACAAGCATGATCCCTTCGCCGCCGCCGCCCGCGAAAAACTCAAGGAATTGCGCGACGAAATCATCGACG
>CAWFBN010000180.1:0-3704 GCA_963813955.1 uncultured Alphaproteobacteria bacterium
GCGGCCAGGCACGAAGACTCGTGATCCGACGGCAAGTCCGGCGTCGGCGCCGACTTCAACGATCGTTCCCACGGTCTCATAACCGGGCACGAGAGGATATCCCATACCGGGGAACATCGGCATCTTGCCGGTATAAAGCAGCCGCTCGGTGCCGGTGCTGACCCCGCTCCAGTGCGTTTCCACGACGACGTCGGTCGCAGCGGGCGGATCAAGCGCAAGCGATGTCAGCGCCAGATGCTCGGGCTCCTCCATCACGACCGCCAGGGACTTCAACATGCTCGACCTTCCCCCGGCGACTTCCGGGCCTGAACCAAGTGTCAGTCTAACTTTACATTTTTATACGTCAATAGAATTTTACGGTCGGCGCCCAATAACGACGCTGCCGAGGAGCGGACGACGGGTCTTCAGGTGGGAGACTCCGACAAATCCGGCCGTGCGCAAAAGCCCGCCGATCTCATCGGCGGACCTCGGACGGCCGCGACCCATCGCGAGGAGATAAAAGCCGAAATAGGCGTCGCCCATCGGCTCGGCGCCGAGGGTTTCCGACATCGGTTCGGCCAACAGAACGACACCGCCGCTCGGCAACGCCGCATAAGCGGCCACCAACATCACCCGCGCCGTTTCATCGTCGTGGTCGTGCAGCACACGCACAAACGAAATGAGATCGGCGCCTTTTGGCAGCGGATCGTTGAGGAAGCTGCCGGAAAAGACTTCGGCGCGCGAACTCAAGCCGCGCGCCCCGAATTGCGCGCGGGCTCGTTCCGCAACGGGCGGCAATTCGAACAGCCTGAGCGCTAAATCAGGGGCGCGCGCAGCAGCCGCCGCCAGGAATCCGCCTTCGCCGCCGCCGACGTCGAGCAGGCAATGGTGCCGTTGCACCGGATATGCGTCGAGAATGTCCCCGGCGACCAAGACCTGCGACTGCGACATCAAGTCGCAGTAAGCGGCGAAGGCTTGCTCCTGCGCTGCGTCGTCCTTCGCTCCTTCCGGGATCTGTCCTGGCCGATCGGCGGCATAGGGCCAGAATTGCGAAAGGCTTGTTTTCGATTCCCCGCGCAACAGCGCCACGGGGTCGCGGAGATCGTCATAGAAAAGATCATGATGTGCGACGAAGGCGGCGATAGAGGGATTGCCGAGCATCGCCGCCCCGAGATCGTCAAGCACGAACCGGTCGCCCGGCAACGCGCGAAACAGACCGAGAGAGGCGCCCGCCTTCATCAGCCGGCGCGCGCCCTCCGCAGGCAAGTGCATGCCCTCGGCCAGTTCGGAAATTGTTTTGGGGCCACTCGCCAGTCGGTCGAATGCGCGGAGCCGCACGCAGGCGAGCAACGTCTGCGAATAGACGAAATCCCGCGCACAGATCGTAAGAGCGCGCGGGCGCGTTTTCGCGCAATATATCGCGTCAATGGAGACCTCGCCGCCCAGCTCTGGAAGCGTGGGCTCGAGATCAAGCGATTGCGCAGATTTCGCCAACGCTCGCTGATCGACGCGACTTTAGCCGCCGCTTCGGTCGCAAAGGCTGACATTCCGACCCCGGATCACGCAGCGACGGCCGCGGCAAGTTGTTTGGGAAAGAACTGCATCGTCTGCGCCCGGATCAACTTGCGCAGCTCTACGGCGCCTGGACAGTCGGGGATCGAGCCGACCGCGGCGTCGACGAGTTCCACCAGCCGCGCCTTGGCGCCGCCGATGCCGAGTTCTGCGGCTGCGTTGGGCCGCGAGCGGACGGCGTCCTGCCCTATCGGCTTGCCGAGTTCGGCGGCGTCACAAAGCACGTCGCGCAGGTCATCGGCGACTTGATAGGCCTCGCCGATCTTCTCGCCGAGCATTCGCCAGGGGGTCGGGTCGACGCCCGCTGCGGCGGCGCCGGCGAGCGTTGAGCCGACAAACAAGGCGCCGGTCTTGGCGCGCTGGTAGTCCGAGAGTGAGACCGCAGCTTCGCATTCCCAGGCCTGGCCGGCCACGATGCCGTTCGGCGAACCCACCGCATCGGCGAGGATGGCGAAGGAGCGACCCATACGCGAGGCGCTCCGCTTGGCGCCGCGAGCGAGGGTTTCGAAAGCGAGGATGATCAGCGCGTCGCCCGTCAGGACCGCGATAGGTTCTCCGAACTGCAGATGCACGGAGGGCTTGGCTCGCCGCATGTCGGCGTCATCAAAGCAGGGCAGATCGTCATGCACGAGGGAGGCGCAATGCATCAACTCGATCGCCGCCGCAGCGGCGTCCGCCGCTGCGGGATCCTTGTCTCCGCACGCCCGTGCGACCGCGAGGACGAGTTGCGGACGGATGCGATGGCCCCCAGGGAAGACAGCATATCGCAGCGCCGACGCGAGGCGAGGCGGAGCGCCTGTCTCCTGCGCGCGGGCGATGGCTTTCTCCAAGGCGTCTTCAACTCGCATTGAGGTCTGCATGTTCGCTCCCTTCGATTGACCACTTTCGTTGTCACCCTACATGTCTATTTATGTTGACACATTCTGGCGACGCGATCAAATTGTTTTCGTGGAATCACAATGACGGAGGGGAATTTGGCCCGGGAGGGACGCGTCGTTGTCGTGGGCGCCGGAATCGGCGGCTTGGTTGCGGCGCTCCTCATGGCTGCGCGCGGCTATGAAACGGTCGTTCTCGAAAGCGCCGAAGCGCCTGGCGGCAAGATGCGGGAAATTTTGGTCGGCGGACGATGCATCGACGCCGGCCCGACCGTTTTCACGATGCGCTGGGTGTTCGATGAAATTTTCGACGCCGTCGGCGCCTCGTTCGCTTCGCGCGTTGGGATGACTCGCGTGGACCTTCTCGGACGCCACGTCTGGGGCGACGTTCGCGATCTCGATCTTTACAGCGATATCGACCGCAGCGCCGATGCGATCGGCGAATTCGCGGGCGCTGCCGAGGCTCAGGGCTATCGCAATTTCTCGCGGCGCGCCGAAGAAATTTTTCGGACGCTGGAGCACAGTTTCATCTGCGCCTCGCAGCCGAAAAACCCTCTTTCCCTGGTCGCGCGCGTGGGCCTGACGCGACTTCCGCAAATGATGGCAATATCGCCTTACGCGACGTTATGGGGAACGTTGCAGCGGCATTTTCGCGACCCTCGCCTTCAGCAGATGTTCGGTCGTTATTCAACCTATTGCGGTTCGTCGCCCTTTTCGGCTCCGGCGACCTTGATGCTTGTTTCTCATGTCGAGCGTCAAGGCGTCTGGCTTATCGAAGGCGGAATGGGCCGCCTTGCCGACGCATTGCGTGATCTCGCCGCCGAACTCGGCGTCGATTTCCGCTTTGAATGTGGCGCGAAACGCATCATCGTCGAGCGAGGCAAAGCCGCTGGCGTGGAGACCGCCAGCGGCGAAATTATTTCCGCGGACGCGGTCATATGGAATGGCGATGTCAGCGCATTCGATGCAGGTTTGCTCGGAGACGAAGTTCGCCATGCGACGCCGAGCGTGGCGCCGTCGAAGAGTTCGCTCTCCGCCGTGACATGGGCGATGAAAGCGAAGACAGTCGGGTTTCCCCTGTTGCGTCACAATGTGTTTTATGGCGACGACTATCGCGGAGAATTCGATTCCATCTTTCAACACGGCCGACTAGCATCGAAACCGACCGTCTACGTTTGCGCGCAAGATCGCGGCGAACGCGCCGAAGACTTCGGCAGTCCGGAGCGATTGTTAGTGCTGGTCAATGCGCCGGCGCACCGGACGGAAAATCCTCTCTCT
>CAWFBN010000181.1:0-6020 GCA_963813955.1 uncultured Alphaproteobacteria bacterium
GTGACCGCAGCACGCTGGCGTCGGCGATGACTTCGGCGCCTTGCGCCGCCAGAAAGGCGCAGATCGCCGGCCCCATGAAATCGTCGCTTTGGGTCACGAGAATGCGTCTGGTCTTGAGGTCCAGCATCGTGTTGTCGCCTTCTTTCGATGAATTGAAAACGCCTTGACGGCGCCATCCGAAAACAGCATGGTGCGCGCCATGACGCATTCGCAAATTCTCTGTGGAATTTCGATTATCAGCTAGCTGCAAAGCTGGTTGGCGCCGTCATGTCTCCCCAAAATTTTTGCGAGATCGACGCCCCGGCCAGCCCAGGGAGTGCATGTCCATGCCGCTCAGGCTTTACAACACGCTTTCGCGCGAACGCGAAATTTTTACCCCGCTCGACGCGAATAACGTGCGGCTCTATGTCTGCGGCCCGACCGTCTATGATTTCGCCCATATCGGCAATGCGCGGCCGCTGATCGTCTTCGACGTGCTTTTTCGCGTCTTGCGCGAAAAATACGGCGGGAAAAACGTCAAATATGTCCGCAACATCACCGACGTGGACGACAAGATCAACGCCCGCGCCGCCGAGCGCGGCGTGACGATCCGCGAACTGACCGAAGAGACCAATCGCATCTTTCAGGAGGACGCCGCTGCGCTGGGCTGCCTGCCGCCCGACGTCCAGCCGCGCGCCACCGAGCATATCGCCGAGATGATCGCGATCATCGAAAAGCTGATCGCCAACGGCCACGCCTATGCGGCCGACGGCCATGTGCTGTTCGACGTGCCCTCCATGCCCGACTATGGCCAGTTATCCCGCCGCCCGCTCGACGACATGATCGCCGGCGCCCGGGTCAAGTCGCGCCCTACAAGAAGGGCGAGATGGATTTCGTGCTGTGGAAGCCGTCGAAGGAAGACGAGCCCGGCTGGGACAGCCCCTGGGGTCGCGGCCGTCCGGGCTGGCATATCGAATGCTCGGCCATGTCCGAAAAACATCTCGGCGAAGTCTTTGACATTCACGGCGGCGGAATCGACCTCGTCTTCCCGCATCACGAGAATGAAATCGCCCAGACCCGCTGCGCTTTTGGTCATGAAGTGATGGCCAACATCTGGATGCACAACGGTTTTCTGCAGGTCGAAGGCGAGAAAATGTCGAAGAGCCTCGGCAATTTCATCACCATTCACGACCTGCTCCATAGCGATAAATTCGGCGGCAAGGCCTGGAAAGGCGAGGTCCTGCGCCTCGCCATGATGCGCAGCCATTACCGCCAGCCGATCGACTGGACCGTCAAGGCGCTGGAAGAAGCCGAGAAAACCCTTTCGCGCTGGTATGGAATTTTGCGCGCACAAGGCGTTTCGGCGGAAAGCGCGGCGGAGGCGCCGTTGCGCCAGAGTTTTGTCGAGGCGCTGCTCGACGATCTCAACATTCCGCGCGCCATGGCGGAATTGCACGCGATTGCCGGCAAGGCCGAGCCGTCCAAAACCCAGACCGGCCGCGCCGAGGCGGAAAAGCTCGCGCGCGCGGCGGGGTTGCTGGGGCTGTTGCAGGAAGATCCGGCGACTTGGGAGCACAAGGGTCCGAACGGGGTCGAAGTCGATGCGGCGGCGGTGGAAAAGCTCGTGACCGAGCGTTTGGCGGCGCGGAAAGCGCGCAATTTCGCTGAATCCGACCGCCTTCGCGACGTGTTGACCGGAATGGGCGTCAAGCTCAAGGACGGCAAGGATCCGGCGACGGGCGAGCCGGTGACGGACTGGGAGATCGCGGGATGAGCGATGGTGCGCATCTGACTCCCTCTCCCCGTTTGCGGGGAGAGGGTGGGGTGAGGGGCCGGGGATGGGCCTCGACGCCGATTGCCGCATGGGCTCGATGACATTGCGGCCCGATGCCTCAGCCCCTCACCCCCCGCCCTCTCCCCGCTAAGCGGGGCGAGGGGGCCTGTCGCTGGAGCTTTTCATGACGCTTCCCCCGGACGAACCCGAAAAAGACTGGCGCGCTTCGCTGCCATTCCCCGCGCATTGGTTGGCCTATATCGCGATCAAGCTGGTGGTGCTGGCCTGGTCACGCTCATCGCGCTTCATTATTACGGATTGCTCTAATGCCCGCCGTTGAAAAAATAGCCCTGCGTCCGGCCCTGCCGGCCGATGCGCCGGTCCTCGCCGAGATTTTCCGCGCCAGCGTCGAGGAGCTTGGCATTGAGGATTACAGCGAGGCCCAGGTCGAGGCCTGGAGCGCCGTCGCCGAGGATGGGCGGCTTTTGCGCAGAGGCTCGCGGGCGCGCTGACCCTGGTGGCGCTATTGCGTGGAAATATCGTCGGTTTCGCCAGCCTCAAGGGCGCGGACGTTGTGGACATGCTCTATGTCCATCCGGCTCACGCCCGCAAAGGCGTCGCGACCCAGCTTTGCGACGCCTTGGAAAAACTCGCCGCCGCGCGCAAGGCGGTCATTCTCACGGCGGATGTGTCGGACATCGGCGCAGGCCTTCTTCGCCGCGCGAAAATATCAGCCTCTGCAACGCAACATGGTGTTTCTCGGCGACGAAGTGTTGGGAAACACCACCATGACCAAAAAACTTACGGGATCGGTTCAATGAGTTGCGAGCGCATAAGCCTGTTCGACACCACCCTGCGCGATGGCGCGCAGACCACCGGCGTCGATTTTTCGCTCGACGACAAGAAGCAGATCGCCGGCCTGCTCGATGCGCTCGGCATTGATTATGTCGAAGGCGGCTATCCCGGCGCCAATCCGCTCGACACCGAATTCTTCCAGTCAAAACCGACCAAAAAGGCGCATTTCGCCGCTTTCGGCATGACCAAGCGCGCCGGGCGCTCCGCCGCCAACGATCCGGGCATCGCCGCCCTGCTCGACAGCGCCGCCGACACCATCGTTTATGTCGCCAAGGCCTGGGATTATCAGGTGCGCGTCGCGCTCGGCTGCACGCTGGAAGAAAACCTCGAAGGCATTTCCGAGAGCGTCAAGGCGGCGGTCGGCGCGGGCCGCGAGGCCATCGTCGATTGCGAGCATTTCTTCGACGGCTTCAAGGACAACGAGGACTATGCCCTCGACTGCGCCGAAGCCGCCTACAAGGCCGGCGCGCGCTGGGTTGTGCTGTGCGACACCAATGGCGGCACGCTGCCGCATGAAGTGGAAGACATCGTCCGCGCGGTTTCCGCGCGCGTGCCGGGGACAAATCTCGGCATTCACGCCCATAACGACACCGAACAGGCGGTGGCCAATTCCTTCGCGGCGTTGCGCGGCGGCGCGCGGCAAATCCACGGCGCGCTCAACGGATTGGGCGAGCGCTGCGGCAACGCCAATCTGTGCTCGATCATTCCGACGCTGCTGCTCAAGCCGGAGCTTTCGCAAAAATACGAGATCGGCGTCACGGCGGAGAGCCTGCGCGGGTTGACCAAACTCAGCCATACGCTCGACGAATTGCTCAATCGCGCGCCCGACCGCCATGCGCCCTATGTCGGCGCCTCGGCCTTCGCCACCAAGGCGGGCATCCACGCCTCGGCCGTGTTAAAAGACCCGCGCACCTATGAACACGTGCTGCCGGACAGCGTCGGCAACGTCCGCCGGGTGCTGGTGTCGGATCAGGCCGGAAAGTCCAATATCCTTGCCGAACTGGAGCGCCTCGGCGTGCCGGTCGCCAAGGACGATCCGCGCGTGATGCGGCTGCTGGCGGCGGTGAAGGACAAGGAGGCGCAGGGCTATGCCTATGAAGGCGCGGACGCCAGTTTCGAACTGCTGGCCCGCCGCATCCTCGGCCATGTGCCGGATTATTTCCAGGTCGAGCGGTTCCGCGTCGATGTCGAGCGCCGCCACAATGCGCAAGGCGAGTTGGAGACGTTTTCCGAAGCCACGGTGCGGGTCAATATCGATGGCCAGAGCCTGATCTCGGCGGCGGAAGGCAACGGTCCCGTCCATGCGCTCTATGTCGCCTTGAGCAAGGACCTCGGCAAATACCAGCGCCATATCGAGGACATCGAACTGCTCGACTTCCGCGTGCGCGTCTTTCAGGGCGGCGCCGATGCGGTGACCCGCGTGCTGGTGGAGTTCGGCGACAAGCAGGGGGAAACCTGGTCCACGGTCGGCGTGTCGCCCAACCTGATCGACGCGTCTTTTCAGGCCTTGCTCGACGCGGTCGATTACAAGCTGTTGAAAGCGGGGGCTGATTAAACCGGTCCGCTCAGGCTATACTGACCATGACGCTTTTCTTGCTGGCAAGCGCCGGAGTTCTTCGCAAGCTTTGCCATGGATGCTTAGTGATAATATGGTCGTGGGGCGCCGAGGCCATCGCGGGATCCGAATAGGAGAGAGCGCGAATGACTGATATCCCGAACGTCCCCGTCCGTCCCGGCTTACACCAGCGAGCCGGGAGTGCTGCGTCAGAAATTGCCTTATGCCATTGCGCTGTTCCTGGCCGTGGCGGGCGTGGCCTATACCAGCATCGTCGGACAGCCTCCCTATGGCTACTGGGAGTTTCTCGCCGTCATGATTGGCGGCGCTTGCATCGTGATCGAATGGGGCAAGACCGAGGACAGGTCGACCCGGTGGCGCCTTGCTGGGTTGCAGGTCCTTCATTGGTTCGCCGTTCTCGTCGCAATGAACATCTTGCTGATGCCGAGCGTGAATGGGTTTCTGAACTCGCCCGCCACGGGACTCGCCCTCATGCTGGTGCTTGCATTGGGCGCATTCACGGCGGGAATTCGCACCTCCTGGGATATCGCATTTCTCGGTCTTGCGATGGCGCTTAGCGTCCCGGCGCTCGGATGGTTCAAGAACTCTGCTCTGGTGCTCTTTCTCCTGGCGCTGGTGGTGGTCGCGGTTGGCCTGGCGTTCTGGCCAAGATCCACCGTTGCGAAATCTGGCTGATTGATTTTGTCGCGGCGCTGCAGTCTTACGCCTTGGCGGGCGGCAGCGCCGCCCGGGCGGCATGGTCGGCCTCGTTGCGCTCCGCGTAAAGGAGGCCGAAATCGGCGATGGCCTGGTCGAAGACAGCGCCGGACCCCATATAGCCGGCGATCACTTCCGGATCGCCCGAGCGCGCATGGGCGCGCGCCAGCGTGCGTCCGCATAGCCGCGCATAGTCCGCCAGTCCTTCCGCTTTCGGCGATTTCGCTGATCTCGCCGAGGCGGCGGTTTTTGAGGATGCGGATGTAATATTGCCGTCCCGACTTGTCGTTCTGGGTCCAGCTGAGGAAAATATCGCTCGCCGCCTGCATCATCCGCTGGCCCTCGACCACACGCTCGCCCTGAGGGCCGTCATAGGCGAGCTTTCCATCGAGCGTTTCGAGCACTGAACGATTGGCCTCCTTCACCTGGAGGAACTACAGGGTCGTCGTCGCCGCTCATGAACAGGCCGACATAGCAATAAGTGCCGACCGAGCCGACGCCCACCGCCTTGAACACGAAATCCTTCAGGGCATAGCGGTCGTAGAGGGCGCCCACCGTCGGGGTCAGACCGGCGCGATATTTGGCGAAATCTTTTCCGGCGAAAAACCTTTGGCTGCGTCGGAATCGGGCGGAAAATGGAAAATGCGCGGCGCCTTGTCGTGGATCAGTGGCGCGCCCGATTGCGCGAGCGTGGGAAAATTGTCGTCGCGGTCGAGGCCATCGCCGCGCGCGCCTGACGATCATCGCCTGCATTTTCTTGCGCATCGAGGCGTCGGCGGAATTTTTTCAACTCAATTTCGAGATCGATCTGGCTGTGAAAGATTTCCCGCGGCGAGCGAGACCAACAGTCCGATCATATGCTTGCGATAGGAGCGGTACCGTGGCGGCGGCGAGTTCATGGCGCTTTGGATTTCGAAAGGGCCCAGCCCCCCCGGCCACCGCGATGCTGGTGGCGAGACGTTTCAGATCGACGGTAAAGTCCACGCCCGCGAGCGTTTCGTCGAAGTCGTTGATATCGAAAAGAATATTGTCCTCGGGCGTGACGAAGGCGCCAAAATTCATCAAGTGGCAGTCGCCGCAGGCCTGCACCTTGGCGCCGGTCATCGGCTGCCATTGGAGGTCATGCGCCATTACCGCCGC
>CAWFBN010000182.1:0-9210 GCA_963813955.1 uncultured Alphaproteobacteria bacterium
CGCGCCGCGATAATAGCCGAAGGGATCCGCGGCCATGATTTCACGCCGCACCTCAAGCAGCGCGGGGAGCCGCGTCGCGTTTTGCGCGAGCAGGATGGCGTTGGCGTCGCGCTCCGTCGGGCCGAGCAAATGCGCATGGGCGGCGCGTGGCGTCTTTTTGCGCAGGTTTTTGCCCTGCTGGACCCGTTCGGCATGGGTAGGGAGAGCGGGAGAGTTACTCATGGGACGCCCCTAAAAACAAGAAAATCACGCTCACGCCATCACGATGGGAAGCGGGCATAATGTAAATCGGGTCTTTAGTTTATCGCGCAAGGCCGTTGCTGTTGCGACCGCGCCGGGACTGTCGCCATGCACGCAAATGCTGTGAATGGGGGTGGGAAGGATTTTGCCGTCGCGCGTGACGACGCCGCCGGCCTTGAGCATGGCGGCGACGTGATCGAGGCATGTTGCGGTCTCATGCAGCACGGCGCCCTCGCGTTGGCGCGGCGTGAGCGTCGCGTCGTTTTCGTAAGCGCGGTCGGCGAAAATTTCCGACGCGACCTTGAGACCCGCGCTTGTCCCTGCTTGCGCGAGCAGGGACAGGGCCGGAGCCAGCAGGATCAAGTCCTGATCATAAGTTCGAAGCGCGCGGACAATGGCGTCGGCCAGCGCGCGGTCGCGGCAGGCGTCATTGCTCAGGGCGCCATGCGGCTTGACATGCGACACGCGCGCCCCCTGCGCCCGGGCAAAGCCGTCGAGCGCGCCGATCTGATAGATCACCAGCGCCTCGACCTCCTCCGCCGAACATTTCAGCGAGCGGCGCCCGAAGCCTTGCAGGTCGGGGTAGGAGGGATGCGCGCCAATGCTGACGCCGGCGGCCAGCGCGGCCGCGACAGTTTTTCGCATGATGACGGGATCGCCGGCATGAAATCCGCAGGCGAGACTGGCCGATTGCACGACGCTGAGAAGGCCGTCATCGTCGCCCATGCGCCACGCCCCAAAGCTTTCGCCGAGGTCGGCGTTGAGGTTGAGTTTCTCAGTCATCGGGCCGAGCCATGCCGGCTGTCATTGCGAGCGGAGCGAAGCAATCCATGGCGACGAAACGTGGATTGCTTCGCTTCGCTCGCAATGACGAGTCAGTCGCCGGAAAGGCGCCGCTGATGAGATTTTCGCTCCATAGTTTTTCCAGATCCCACGGCTGTCCGACGGCGTGTTATCTTGTCACGCCATTGTACGAATTTTGCGTGAAGCTTTTGCCGCGCTTCCGCTGCCTGCTGATGATCGACGGCGGTGAATTGGACCACGTCGCCCGCAAAAAAATGCGCGGCGCGAAAAACATCCGCCGAAATCACGCAGCCGATCTTGGCGTAGCCCCCGGACGTCTGGCAATCCGCGCGCAAAACGATGGGCTGGCCGTCGCCGGGAATCTGGATCGCGCCGGGCGTGGCGCCGTCGGACACAATATTCGCAAGCCCCGGCCGATGAGCCAGTTTTGGGCCGGCCAGGCGCATGCCCATGCGGTCGCTATCGGCGCTGACGCGCCACTCGGTCGCGGCGAAAGCGGCGAGCGCTTCGGGCGTGAAATTTTGGTCTTGCGGGCCGGGGATAAAGCGCAAGGCCCCTCCTCATGGGCGAAGTGGAGGCGCGGCGACCTCCTCGCCGTCAGCGGCGGCGCAGAGCAACAGGTCGCCAGCGGCCAGCGCGCGTCCGTCAAACCCGCCAAATTTTCCGCGTAAAAAGGTCGAGCGGCTGCCGAGGACGACCGGCAGGTCGAGGCCCCCGGAAAAACCGACACAGGCGGGGCCGCGCGTCAGCCGCAAGGCCAGCAGGTCGCCGGTTTGCAAAACCAGTCCGCGCCAGCCCGTGACTTTGTGCTGGCTGCCGTCGGCGCGGGTCAGCATGCCGGAGAGCGCGCCTGCGAGGCCGATGCGCAGCGGACCTTGTTCGACGCGAAGCGTCGGGGCGGCGAGCAGGATTTCGAGGCCGCCGAATCTTCCGGCGCGCCGGCCAGCGCATTGGCGGCGGCGAGTTGCATGGGGTCGAGCGCGCCGCTGAGCGGGCACGCCCAGCGCGCGATATTTGGTCCGCCCAAGATCCTGCGCGGTGACGCCCAGTCCCGCTTGTTCGATTTTTATGCGCGCGATCATGTGGGGTCACGCAGAGCATCGGGCGAAAAATCCTCCGCCCATTGCCGCTCCAGCCGCTCGAAAGTCGCGCGGTCGATCGGGCGCCAGCGCAGCTTGTCGCCCGGCGTCAGCAGGGCAGGGCGTTGGGGATTGCGCGGGTCGAACAGCGGCGCGGGGTGCGTCCGATCAGCCGCCAGCCGCCGGGGCTGTCGAGCGGATAGGCGGCGCACATGCCATCGGCGATGGCGACCGAGCGCGCAGGCACATTCTTCCGCGGTGTCGCTAATCGTGGCGCGTCCAAGGCGTCGGGCAGGCCGCCGAGATAGGCGAAGCCGGGCAGGAAGCCGAGCATGGCGACCTCGAAAACTCGCGCCTGCGAAACACTCGATATACTGGTCCGGCGACAGGTTTTTGAGCGCCGCCGTCTCGGCGAGGTCAGGCGCGAAATCGGCGTCAGGACAAAAGGGAATGACGAAACGCGCGCCCTCGACTTTTTTCCGCGCGCCCGCCCGTAAAACAGGGGCGAGCGACGCCTGCAGCGCGTCGAAACTGATCTGGTCGGGGTCGTACCACAGGGTGACCGAGGCGAAGGCGGGCGCCCATTCGATCACGCCCGGCAGGGGCTGCCAAAGCCAATTGCGCGGAAAGACCGAGCGCCCGTTCATGTGAGTCTGGATTGATGCTGTCGCCGAAAGTGACCGTCAGCAGCGGCATCTCCGAGCGGCAGGATGCTCGCGGCTCGGAGATCATCGATCAGGCGCCGGCGGCGATCGCCTGCGCGATGCCCGCGTAATGGCAGCCCGCCGCCGCCAGCACGAAGCTGTGCCAGATGGCGTTCTGGATATTTGAGGCTGTGCCAGCGATAAAACATCACGCCGACCGAATAGAGCATGCCTCCGATGGCGATCAGCGTCATGGTCGATGTGGGCAGCGCCGCGAGCAACGGTTTGACGGCGAAGATCGCCACCCAGCCGAGCGCCAGATAAAAGATGATCGACGCGTTGTCGAACCGGCCGGGCCAGATGAGTTTCAGGCCGATCCCCACCGAGGCGCCGGCCCAGACGATGCCCGCGAGGGTCAAGGCGAGGGCGTGGTCGGGCAGTTGCGCCAGCAGGGCGGTGTAGGTGCCGGCGATCATGAGATAGATCGAGGCATGGTCGAAACGCCGCAGCAGCCATTTGAGCGGCGAAGGCGGCGTCATGTTGTAGGCGCAGGAAAAGCCGAACAGCAGGAAGAAGTCCCGCGGCATAGACGGCGATGGCCAATCCGTTGCCGGTGTCGCCGGATGAGGCGATTTTCACGAACAGGACGGCAAAGGCGATCAGCCCGGCGACAAGGGCCGCCGCGTGGATAAACCCGTCGGCGATCAACTCGCCGACGCTATAGGGCCGTTTGTAATGGCGTGGATGGTCGGGCGCAAGCGACATCACATAGCTCCCTGCCGCGCGTGCGGACGTTTTGAGTAAAGCAGAGGTTCGGGGCAAAAGGAAGGATGCATTTCCGCGATTTGCGATGCTGCGCTGCGGCAGGGTCGAGCTTCAGTTTCACACCGTGGAAAGACAAATATCTTACATACTTCCGCGTCTTTTTTTGCGAACCTTGCGTATGACATGAGTATGAAACTATTCAGGCGTTAACAAGGCGGCGCGGCCAAGACCTGAAGCCAAAAACGGGCGGAAACGAATTGACGCAAGCAAACGCGAAAATTCCCGCGCGCCCGCGCGAAAAATGGGCGGCGACGGCGCGGCAGGCATTGCTCTACGCGCTGCCGCTGGCCTTCGTCGCCCTCCTCGGCGCGCAATGGCTCGACGCGGATTTCATCATGCTGCGCGAGAGCGCGCAAAAACAGTCGGCGCAGATCGCCAATCAACTCGGCGAAGTCGGCGCGCGGGCGGTGACCAGCCTTGCGACGGTCGCCTGGGCCGATGTCGAACTGGCCGAGGCCGATGGCGTCAATCCGTCGACGCGCCTGTGGCAGGTGGTCTATGGCTATAATCTCGGCCTGCTGGTGTTGCAGCGCAAGGGCGACCGCACGATCTTCCCGCCCGAAGACCCTCTCGCCATGCCGAAAATGTGGGAGGAAAAATTGCGCGCCCTGATCGACGTGGCCGATCTTTTGCGCGAGGCGACAACCTCAATGGCTGGTTTCCCCATATTTCCGGCGAATATTATTTCGAATGCCGGCGCAACGGCGAGGGCGCGGCGCGCGTCGAGAATTGCATCGCCCTGAGCAGCCGGCAGATTTTCCCCACGCTTTTCGCCGCGCTGGACGCCACGGCCGCCCATCTGCCCAAATGGTCCTTCCGCCTGCGCGATCCCTTCGACCGGATCGTCTGGCGACATGGCGACTCCCCGGCGAGTTACCAGTCCTTCATGCTCAGCGGCGCGCTGCATAATTTTGCGCTGGAGATTGCCGGCGCGCCGGCCCCCAAGCGCGATATCCTCGGCCGGCTGGCGCTGGCGGCGCCTTTGGCGCTGGTCTGGCTGTTGCTGGTTTCCAGTCGCGCCGCGCCAAAAATGCGCTGCTGGCGGAGAGCGCGGCGCGGGCCGCGCTGGCGACGCGGCTGTCGCATGATCTGCGCACGCCTTTGGCCAATCTGAAACTCTACGCCGAACTTATCTCCCGCAAAGCGGCCGGCGCGCCGGAACTCGACCGTTATTGCAAGGTGCTGACGGAGGAAGTCGACCGGCTCGACCTGCTGGCCGGCGAGACGATTTTTCGCGGCGAGGCGCCGCGCTCGGCGAGCGGAGAAACGCGCGGTGGACCCCGGCGCCTTCGCCCGTAAAATCCTCGCGCGTTATGAAAAACTGCTGGCCGCCTCCGGCGCGCATTACGAGTTGACTTGCGCGGCGGAGCAAAACCTGCGTTTCGACACGGTCGCCTTCGAGCGCATCCTGATCAATCTCGTCGATAATGCGCGCAAATATGCGCCGGGGCGGATCAAGGTTTCGATCGACTGGCGCGACGGCATGCTCGCTCTCACCGTGCGCGATTTCGGCGCGACCGCGACGGGGGACAAGTCCGTCAAGCCGTCGCATGGCATGGGCCTGGCGATCGTGCAAGAATTGACGCGGGCCAATGGCGGCGGCTTTTCGCTGAGCGGGGCCGATCCCGGCCTGTGCGCAACAGCGACGATTAAAGACGCGAACCGGAGACGACGTGAAAATCCTCATCGCCGAAGATGATGTCAATCTGCGCGCCGGTCTGGTCGATCTGCTGGCGCTGGAGGGGCTGGACTGCATCGTCGCGGAGGATGGCGAAGCGGCGTGGCGCGCCTTTGTCGAACACGCGCCCGCGCTGTGCCTGTTCGACGTGATGATGCCGCATCTCGACGGCCTCGACCTCTGCCGCCGCATCCGCGCCCGCGACGCGCGCACGCCGATCCTGCTGCTGTCCGCGCGGGGCGCCGAGATCGACCGGGTCATCGGCCTCGAAATCGGCGCCGACGACTACATCGCCAAACCTTTTTCCGCGCGAGAACTCGTCGCGCGCATAAAAGCCGGGCTGCGGCGGGCGAAGGCGGCGCAGGCGCCGGAAGCCGTCGCCGCATCGGGCGCGGAGGCGCGCCTGCGCATGGGCGATCTGGACATTGATCCGGCGGCCTTGCGCGCCTGGCGGGGGACGCAGGCGATTGATCTCGCGCCGCGCGAACTGGCGATTTTGCAGGCGCTGCTGGCGCGCAAGGGCAAGGCGGTGACGCGCGACGAGCTTTTCGATCTCGCCTGGGGCCGCGACTACATGCCCAACAGCCGCGCCCTCGACCAATATGTCTCGGGCCTGCGCCGCAAGATCGAACTGGACCCGGCGCGCCCGCGCATCGTCACCACCGTGCATGGCGTCGGCTATCGCTATGACGAGGAATGATCCGCGCCTGTTAGCTTCTCGCCTGTATTGACTTGGCCCCGTCATTGCGAGCGAAGCGAAGAACCAATCCATGGCTTGCGGTTGTGGCCAGGGTGGATTGCTTCGCTTTGCTCGCAATGACGACCCTGGAGCGATCAGTCGGCCTTCGCCTTTTCCGTCATCGCCGCCTCCAGCGCCTTGATGTCGGCTGGCGACAACTGCGGACGATCGATCTTGATCGTCAGCTTGTTGAGCTTGGCGGTCAGCGGGAACGGTGGCTGGTAGTCGGCGTCGTTCACGCCGGTCAGCGTGTCGGAGCCGATGTCGAAGAACTCGTCCCACTGCAGGATCATCGGCAGCGTCTTCGGCATCTGCTTGGTGTCGACCGCCTTGCCGTCGACCTTGAGCGTACCCGTGCCCGGACGGCCGAGGCCGCTGAAGTTGTTGAACGCCAGCGTGCCCGCTCCGAGCCCGTCATACTTGAAATCGAACTCGACCGTGTGACTGACCCGGGGTGAGCGCGTCGGGTCCTTCCCATTTGATGCGCTCGAGATCGACCAGGTTCCACAGCCACACCGGCTTGCCCTTGAGCAGATAGAAGCCGTAGCCGGCAAAGCGGCCGCCCGAGGTCACGATCATGCCCTCGGCCCCACCCTGCGGCACGTCAATGTCCGCGGTGAAAGTGTAGGAGGCGTTGAGGATGGACGGCGAGTCGCCCTGCGGCAGCCCGGTCATCGGCCGCGTGTACACGAACTCCGTGCGGCCGGCGGTAATGTTCGGGCGCGGCGCGACGATGCGCGCGGCAACCGACGCGTCGAGCGGGAAGACCTGATATTTTTTCGCCTCGGCGACGAACTTCTCCTTCAGCTCCGCGACCTTGTCCGGGTGCTTGGCCGCAACGTCGTCGGTCTGGTTCCAGTTCTCATTCAGGTTGTAGAGCTGGAACACCTGGTTGTTGAGCGGGTCCGGGTTGGCGGGGCCGAAAGCCTGCCACGGCGCGCGATTGACCTCGGTCGAGAGCAGCCAGCCGTCGTCATACAGCGCCCACTGGCCCATCATTTCGAAATACTGCAACTTGTGACGCGACGGCGCCTTGGCGTTGTTTTGATCGAAGGTATAGAGGAAGCTCGTTCCTTCCATCGGCGCCTGCTTGATGCCGTCGACAACCTCGGGCGCCGCGATGCCGGCGGCCTCGAGGATCGTCGGAACGACGTCGTTCACATGCATGAACTGGTCGCGAACGCCGCCCTTGTCGGTGATGCGCGCCGGCCACGACACGACCATGTTCTGGTTGATGCCGCCCAGCCGCGACGCGTTCTGCTTGAACCAGTCGAACGGCGTGTCGAACGCCCATGACCAGCCCGCCGACATGTGGTTATACGTATACTGCGTGCCCCAGACGTCGTAGAACTTCAACTGTTCCTCGACCGGCATCTCGCTGATTCCGTTGAAGAAAGCGACCTCGTTCGGGGTCCCGAGCGGACCGCCTTCGGCGCTGGTTCCGTTGTCGCCGTTGATGTAGATGACGAGCGTGTTGTCAAGCTTGCCGAGATCCTGGAATTGCTGGATCACCCGCCCGATCTCGTGGTCGCTGTAGGCGGCGTAGGCGGCGAACACCTCGACCTGGCGGATGAACAGCTTTTTCGCCTCGGGGCTGAGTTCGTCCCAGGGCTTCAGAATATCCTTGGGCCACGGCGTCAGCGTCGCGTCCTGCGGGACGATGCCGCGCTTCTTCTGGTTGGCGAAGATGCGCTCGCGCAGCTTCTCGTAGCCGTCGTCGAACAGGTGCAGGGCGCTGATCTTGTCCACCCACTCCTTGGTCGGGTGGTGCGGCGCGTGCGTGGCGCCGGGCGCGTATTTGATGAAGATCGGCTTGGAAGGGTCGGTCTGGTGGATGCGCGTGATATAGTCGATGGCGTCGTCGGCCATCCCCGTGATCAGGTTCCACTGCCCTTCCTGGCCCTTGAACGGGTAAATCTGCGTCGTGTTGCGGAACAGGTTCGGCTCCCACTGGTTGGCGTCGCCGCCGACGAACCCGTAAAAATACTCGAAGCCCATGCCGGTCGGCCACTGGTCGAACGGCCCGACCTGGCTCGCGGCGAAGGCCGGCGTGTTGTGGTCCTTGCCGAACCACGCGGTCGAATAGCCGTTGTCGAGCAGGATGCGGCCGATGGTCGCCTTGTCCTTCGGAATGATCGAGTTATAGCCCGGGAAGCCGGTCGACTGTTCGGAGACGACGCCGAAGCCCACCGAGTGGTGGTTGCGGCCGGTGATCAGCGCGGCGCGCGTCGGCGAGCACAGCGCCGTGGAGAACATGCGCGTATAGCTCAGCCCTTCCTTCGCGATGGCGTCCATCGTCGGCGTCGGGATGACCCCGCCGAAGGTGCTGGGAACGCCGAAGCCGGCGTCATCGGTAATGATCAACAGGACATTCGGCGCGCCCTTCGGCGGCGTGACGCGCGGCGCCCACCACGGTTTCGACTGCAGGGCGTCGTCCTTGATCACGCCCCCGAACTTCGGGTCAGGCGGAGGAAGTTGCGTCCCGCTGATGGTGGTGGTGGCGCTGGGCGAACCCGGTGCGCCGGTGATCTGCTGCGCCTTGGCATGGGTCGCCGCCAGCGCCATCAGCACCAGTGCGGCAGCAATGATCCGAGGTTTCATTTGGAGCCTCCCGCCGAAAATCGATGTTGTGCAGCAATAGGGATTAATCATGACATTTGCAAAAATCGAAGTTCGTGCAGCAATAGAGATTATTCATGACAGTTGCAGTGCAACTTGACCGAAAAATCAATTCTACTTCGATACGCCGCGCGGCGGCAAGGAATGTCTTGGACATGCCGGGAACCCGCAGACGGCGTGGCTCCGGCCGTTGTGAGAAAATTTTGAAGACGCCTTCAGGCCGATCCCGGTCATCACGCAAGGTAACAAGCCGGGACTTTGAACCATAGCCACCGCGCAAATAGAGCGCCCGCCAAACTTGCGTCAGGCGGGCGGGGGCGGATCAGAAGCGTTGGCTCAGGCTTTTATGCGAACATAGTCTCCGGGCGCGTCGCCGAGCAGCGGAACTCTGCCGCCGCCGGGCTCCCGAGCCGGGACTTTTTCCGTCCGCTGGGTGTCTATCGATGCTAGCGAATCCGGCCACCACGAGCCGGGATGTTGGACCGCCTTGGCGACCCGGTCCTCGAAGGCGCCGGCAGGACGCGGGCCGGTCCAATATTGATATTTCGGCTTGGGGCCGGGCGGGTTACGACTCCGGCGATA
>CAWFBN010000183.1:0-4105 GCA_963813955.1 uncultured Alphaproteobacteria bacterium
AAATCAATGCTACTTTTCGATAGGCGCGGCGGGCCGATCTTACAAAAATCTTGCAATTTTCTCGCCGCCGCCTGACCCATCGCGCGGCGGCGCGGGTTAAAAGAGAAGACAACGAGGTTTCGATGACGCCGTCGGGACGTTGAGTGCAAAACAAGATTTGGGAGAATCGTCATGGAAATCAACAGCAGCTGGACCACGCCCGTCGCTTGCGAAGTGTGCGTCGGCATGGAAGTCACCAGCTATATGTCCGCCGAAATCTGATCGGCTTTTCCGCGACCTCGCGGACCCTTTTTCCTCCCGGAAATTGCGCCCGGTCTGCTTCCTTTCGAGAGAGGCGGGCCGGGCCGTAACCGTTTAAGGATCCGCGAATGCGCGCGAAGCTATGGTTGTCCGTTCTATCTCTCGCCACGCTCATTGGGGCCGGGGCTTCGGCTGCGCCAGCCGTCGCCGACGAGGGCGTCGGCACGCTCAATCCGGAAGAATTGGCCCTGGATCACTGGGTTAGCAAATCCAAAGAAGACCGGTTCGACCCGCATATGTGCGCTTATGCCGTCTTCATGGACAAGACCGGACTGCATGAGGATGCGCGGCGCGTTTTCGAGCGTTGCGCCGCGGCGGGAAACCAATACGCCATGCCGTGGATGTCCTATCTCGAAGAGAATGGCTATGACCGGCCATCCGATCCGGTCGCCGCCGCCGATTGGGATAAAAAGCTCGCGGATACCGGGTCTTCGCTCGGCCAGTTCAATTATGGGCTCGATATTCTGCGCGGCCACGGGGTGGAGCAGGATCGCGCCCTCGGCAAATCCTACATCGACCGGGCGGCGAAAGGCGGCGATGTGACCGCGCGCGAACTGGCCTCGCATGATTACGATCCCAAATCGGTGACGCCGGAATCCGACAAGGCCCGCTACCGCAAGCCGCAGTTCTGAAATTTCCGTCATTGCGGGCGAAGCTTTTCTCCGTCATTGCGAGCGAAGCGAAGAAATCCAGCACTTGGATTGCTTCGCTCCGCTCGCAATGACATCCCAGGGAAAAGCTCATGATGCTGAAGGTCGGTTTATTGGTCGTCTCGCTCGCCATGAATTCCGGGCTGGCCTTGGCGGCTGAGCCGCCCAGTTCGGATGATGAATTCGGCACGCTCAATCCGCAGGAACTGACCATCGACTACGGGTCGCGCGCTCGAAAGAAGCGCGTTTCGATCCCGGCATGTGCCTTTACGGCTATCCGCTCGCCAAAATGGGCGCGCATGAAACGGCCCGCCGCATTTTCCAGCGCTGTTCGGAGCATGGAATTACCGGTCCGCCATGCCGTGGATGGCCTGGACCAAGAGAATGGCTACGACAGGCCCTCCGATCCGGTCAAAGCCGCCGAATGGAACAAGACGCTCGCCGACACTGGATCGTCGCTTGGCCAGTTCAATTATGGGCTCGAATATTTTGCGCGGCCACGGGGTGACGCAGGATCGCTCGCTCGGCAAATCCTACATCGACCGGGCGAGTGCTGGCGGCGACGTTACAGCGCGCGAACTGGCCTCACATGATTACGATCCGGAGTCAGTGACACCGAAATCGACAAGGCGCATTACCGCAAGCCGCAATTCTGAATTGCTCCGTCATTCAAGCGGAGCAAGCAATCCACCTTGAGTTGTGGATTGCTTCGCTTCGCTCGCAATGACGGTCTCAGACCAAGACAGCAGGAACGATGGCTCTTGCAATTTTCCTATGATGTGTATAAATACACACATGGACAGCCGATCGTGATTTCAGCCCTGATCACTGCCGGTTGGCGGCAAGTCGCCCAAAAGGGCAGCCATGTCCAATTCAAGCACGAGACGATACCCGGCCGCGTGACGGTCCCGCATCCGAAGAAAGAGCTTCCTGTCGGAACGCTTCGCAGCATTGAAAAACAGGCCGGGATAAAACTGAGGTAAGCCCATGCGCCAATACATCGCCTTGATCCACAAGGACGCCGAGAGCGAATTCGGCGTTTCATTTCCTGATCTGCCCGGTTGCGTCACCGCTGGCGCCACGCTCGACGAAGCACGCGACATGGCGGCCGAGGCCCTCGCCTTTCATCTCCAAGGACTGGCGGAGGATGGCGAAGCTATCCCCGAGCCGTCCACTCTCGAAGCCGTCATGAGTGATCCGGACAACAAAGACGGCGTCGCCATTCTCGTCGCGGCCCCTGCTCAGGTCGTCAAAGCGGTGCGCATCAATGTAACGCTTCCAGAAGACCTGCTCGCCAGCGTCGATACCTACGCTTCCGCCAATGGCTACACCCGATCCGGATTTCTGGCGCTCGCCGCCAAGAAGGCCATGAAGGCGGCTTAAGCTGATTGCTCAGTTCACGCCTTCAACTGTGGCGCGGCGGCTTCCAGCAGCAGGTTCAAGCCGGTCAGCACCGCCAGTCGGCGCGTTTCAGCGCGCGAAAACTCCTTGTTGGCGGCGCTGCGGAAAAGTTTGCGCACCAGCAGGGTCGGGCGCTCGGTCTGCGCCACCGCGAAATGCACCATGCCAACCGGCTTGTCCGCCGTTCCTCCGTCCGGCCCGGCGATGCCGGTGACCGCCAGGGCGAGTTGCGCGCGCGATTTTTCCAGCGCCCCCAGCGCCATCGCCTCGGCCACCTCGGCCGAGACGGCGCCACACGTTGCAAGGAGTGCGGCGGGCACGCCGAGCATCTCCTGCTTGGCTTCATTGCTGTAGGTGACGAAGCCGCGCTCAAACACCCGCGAAGAGCCGGCGTTCTCGGTCAAGGCGCCGGCGATAAGGCCGCCAGTGCAGGATTCTGCCGTCACGATCATGATTTTGCGGGCAAGGCAGGCGTCGAGCGTCCGTTGCGCCAGAAGGATCAGTTCGTCGCGCATTTCAGTTCCCCCGTCATAGAATTCGCTTCGCGTGAAGTAAACGCACAGTTCGCGCGAAGAAACAGCGTCAGGACAAAAAATTTATGGC
Source organism: uncultured Alphaproteobacteria bacterium (assembly GCA_963813955.1). Classification (GTDB taxonomy): domain Bacteria; phylum Pseudomonadota; class Alphaproteobacteria; order Rhizobiales; family Beijerinckiaceae; genus Rhodoblastus. The sequence goes on from CAWFBN010000183.1 coordinate 2,955, forward strand.
AGCCGCACGGTGGCCATGGCCAGAGCGGCGATGCCTTCCGCCGTTTTCGACCGTCTTGGGGATTTTGCGCAGCGCCAGCGCCAGCGCCTCGATGTCCTCGCGCTCCAGGCCGGTCACGAACGTTTTCACCAGTTCGGTGGTGATTTGCTCCCCGATTTTTTTCTCCTTGCGGCGCGAGAGCGCGAGGTCGTCAAGCCCTTTGGCGGAGTCCAGCGACATTGATCAACTCGATGACCAGCCGGACGCTTCCGTGCGGCCGGAGCCGGCGTAGAGGTGTCAGCGGTCGGCTTCCCGAGCCGCCAGGCGAGCGTGGGCCGCCGCCAGCCGCGCCACCGGCACCCGGTAGGGGGAGCAGAGACGTAGTTGAGGTGAGCTTCTCGCAGATCGCGATCGAGTCCGGGTCGCCGCCGTGCTCGCCACAGATCCCCACGGTGAGGTCGGGGCGGGTCTGGCGGCCCTCGATGACCGCGATGTTCATGAGCCGGCCCACCCCACCACGATCCAGGGTCTCGAAGGGGTTGCTGGGCAGGATCTTCTGCTCGACGTGAGCAGGATGATCTCGCCTCGGCGTCATCGCGGCGCCGGGGATGCCGCCGGAGGGGCCTGCTCCTGCGCGCCCACGACTAAGGCGATTGCGAACGCAACCATCGCGCATCGAAAGTACATCTGGAATAGCCTCTCTCCAGTTTAAACGCAGGACGATGCTAACGGGTTTCCACGGCGCGGCGCGCGGATTTGCCGGCCTTTTTCTGGGGCTTGGGCGCCACTAGTTGCAGCGGACCCGACGCCAGAAAGAACAGCAGCGGCCCAGGCCGGCCACAATTGCATCAGCATACGCTCGAAGGAAGTGGTGATTTCAACCCCCAGGTTGTCGACATACATCAAGTCGACGAACAGTTGCGCGCCGAGCGTCAGAGCCAGGGCGATGCCGGTGGTAGCCAGCGCCGCGCGATCGCGCGCCCCCACCCGAAAGCGCACCAGATACCAATAGAAAGCCAGCGCCAGGGCGGCCGGAATCAGGAAGCGGCCGAAGTTGACCAGCATGATCACCAAACCCTCTGCGATCACGATCCAGCGGGCGGGGTCGGCAAGATGTTTGAGATCGCCGATGCCATGCCAGCAGCTCGCTCGGGCCGGCCACACCGCAGTTT
>CAWFBN010000184.1:0-33758 GCA_963813955.1 uncultured Alphaproteobacteria bacterium
TGTCGGCGCTTGCCGGCGTCGCCATCATTGGCATGGGCCTGCACTTCCTCGGCGTGTTCAAGCTGGGTTTGCTCTATCGCGAGAAGCGGGTGAGCGTCGAAAAGCCGATCGGCCTGTGGGGCGCCTATGTGATGGGTCTGGCCTTCGCCTTCGGCTGGACGCCTTGTATCGGGCCGATCCTCGCCGCCATTCTGGCGGTGGCCTCGTCGGAGGCGACGGTGCTGCATGGCGCCGGCCTGCTCGCCGTTTATTCGCTGGGCCTTGGCCTCCCTTTCATCGTGGCGGCGCTGGCGATGGAGCCCTTCATCCGTTTCATGAAGCGTTTCCGCAATCATTTCGGCGTCGTGGAAAAAATTGTTGGCGCGCTGCTGGTGATCACCGGCGTAATGTTCCTGACCGGCGGCATCCAGAACGTCAGCTTCTGGCTGTTGCAGAGCTTCCCCGGGCTGGCAAATCTCGGCTAAAAAAGTGTTTCTAATATTATTTTCGACAGACAAAGACAGTTGGGCGGCGATCGGGCATTGACAACTACCTAGGTACCAGCCTATCGATTACTTGATAAGAGATTGCTATTATCGGTCCAGCTTCTTCTGTGGCGCCGTGTGACGTCATCTATGGGCGCCTGTGGCCATCTCCGCACTGATTTCCGCCCGGACCGAGACACGCTCATGGATTTGCCGAAGATGGAAGGTTTCGAGGCCTCGAGTGCGCTCACGCAGATGGTCGACAAGGCCCATCTCGCCAGCGAACTTCTGAAGGCGCTCGCGCATGAATCCCGGCTGACGATCCTTTGCATCCTCGCAGAAGGCGAAAAATCGGTCGGTGATCTCGAGGTGCTGCTGGAACAAAGGCAGTCGACTGTGTCGCAACAATTAGCGCGCCTGCGTCTGGACGGGCTGGTCAGCACCCGTCGCGACGGCAAGTCGATTTATTACAGAATCGCCGACGAGAACGTGCGGACGATCCTGAACGCGCTCTACGAGGCTTTCTGCCACGAGCCAGTCGCCCGCCCCCATTAGAGTGTTTTCAAGCGAAGTGGACGCCGGTTCGCGTGAAGAAAACGCGTAAAAACAAGAACCAGAGCATCCTTCGCCTGACCTGAACCAAGGTCGTCATTGCGAGCGAAGCGAAGCAATCCACCCTGGCCACAACCGCAAGCCATGGATTGCTTCGCTTCGCTCGCAATGACGGGGCGAGGTCAATACAAGCGAGATAGCTACCCCGATCCGATCCAATCGGATAGGAAAAGGCTCAAGCGCGCGTCACCGCGACAATCCTTTGGCCTTGAGCTCCGCGAGATATTGCGCCCACAGGCTTTCGCGCCCGGCGCCGATTTCGCGCAGATATTCCCAAGTATAGATGCCGCTGGCGTGCCCGTCGTCGAAGACGAGCCGAACTGCGTAATTGCCGACCGGCTCAACTTTGAGCACGGCGACCCTGCTCTTGCCGGGGACCGTGGTCTTCTGCGAAGGCGAGTGACCCTGCACCTCGGCGCTGGGGCTCACCACCCGCAAAAATTCCGCGGGAAGCTCGAATGTTTCGCCTCCCTCGAAACTGACGCGCAGCATTTTTCCCTGCTCCATCAGCCGCAATTCGCTTGGCCAGACATTTTCGGCCATAGTCGTCCTCGATTCGTGGTTCATTACGCGCCATCTTGCACGCTTCCGGATCAGACGGCCAGACAGGCCGATAACGCCGGCGCAACCTTGGCGCGAATTCATTGCGGGAGATTGGCGCTTGAGCACAACCCATTCATTGCAACATGCGGTTTGGTGGACCTGGGTCATGCCGCTGGGCGCCCTCGCGCTGGTCATGGCGAAATTCGCGCATCTGATCGACCCCGAACACGGCTTTGTCGTGATCTTCGCCGCCGTTTTCCTGCTTGGCGCGGTTTTTTCCGCCGTGCACCACGCCGAAGTGGTGGCGGTCAAGGTTGGCGAGCCTTTCGGCTCCATTTTGCTCGCCGTTGCCGTGACGGTGATCGAAGTCGCGCTGATCGTGTCGATGATGGCCTCGGCGACCAATGGCAATACCGCGCTGGCGCGCGATACGGTGTTTTCGGCCGTGATGATCGTGCTGAACGGAGTGATCGGAATGTGCCTGCTGGTTGGCGGCGCGCGCTATCGCGAGCAGTCGTTCAAATCCGAGGGAACCGCCTCGGCGCTGAGCGTGCTGGCGACGCTGGCGGTGCTGACCATGGTGCTGCCCAATTTCACCGTCACCAAACTGGGGCCGCAATATTCGCCGGTCCAGCTGGTCTTCGTCGGCGTATTGTCGCTGATCCTCTATGCTGTCTTCATCTTCGTGCAATCGATTCGCCATCGCGATTATTTTCTGCCTGAAGCGGTCGATGGGTTCGAGGGCGACGAAGTGGAGCCGCCTTCCGGCCGGATCACCGCCTTGAGCGCCGTCCTGCTGCCGGTCTCGCTGACCGGCGTGGTGCTGCTGGCCAAAATCCTGTCTCCGACCATCGAGGCCACGGTGCACGGCGCCGGTCTGCCGACCACGTTCATCGGCGTCGTCATCGCCGCGCTGGTGCTGCTGCCGGAAGGATTCGCCGCCGTGATCGCGGCCCGCGCCAACCACATCCAGACCAGCCTCAATCTGGCGCTCGGATCGGCCATTGCCAGCATCGGCCTGACCATTCCGGTGGTGGCCGCCGTCTCGCTCTATCTCGGCCAGGAGCTGACGGTCGGACTCGGCATGGAGGAGATGGCCTTGCTGCTGCTCACCCTGTTCGTCAGCTCGCTGACGCTGGCCAGCGGGCGGGCGACCATCCTCCAGGGCGCCGTCCATCTGGTGATTTTCGGCGTCTTCCTGCTGCTGGCCGCAGTTCCTTAGCATGCGGGAGCCGTGATGGATCCGGGCTTAATTCTCGATCGTCCCCTGGCTGTTTTTTTCCTGTCCCTTGTCGGACTGGGACTGGGGGCTTTCATTGGCGCTTTCGGCCGCTGGTGTCTGCGTCCGCTGCACCACGACGAGCAACATGAATATGACATCGTCCAGACGGCGACCTTGACGCTGCTGGGCCTCATTGTCGGCTTCAGCTTTTCCCTTGCGGTCAGCCGCTATGACACTCGAAAATCGCTTGAAGAAGCGGAAGCCAATGCCATCGGCACCGAATTTTTACGCGCTGATCTTTTGCCGGAAGCGGCAGCCGCCTCCCTGCGGGAAGAATTGAAGGCTTACCTCGCCCAGCGCATTCTGTTCTACGAGACGGCGGATGAACCCCGGCTCGCCACGGTGGGGTCTGAAACGGCCAAGCTGGGCGCCGAGCTGTGGTCGTCGGCGCGAACCGCCGCCGCTGCGCAGCCGTCGCCCATCACCGCACTGGCCGTCGCCGGATTGAACGACGTGCTGAACGCCGAGGGGTTTACCCGGGCGGCGTGGTGGAACCGCATTCCCCCGGCGGCCTGGTCGCTGATGGCGGTGATCGCCTTCGGCTGCAACCTGCTGCTTGGTTATGGCGCGCAGCGGGTCAATGTCGCCATCTTTTTCATCGTGCCCTTGACGATCTCGATTTCCTTTTTCCTGATCGCGGACATCGACAGCCCGCGCGGCGGCGTTATTCGCGTTCTGCCCCATAACCTGATCCATCTGGCCCGATCGCTGGGATAAAGCTTGCCGCCCAAATGGGACAAGCATAATCTCTGCTTGCAGCGCGGCCGCGGTCGCATGGCAAACTTGAACGAATATTGGGAGAATTCCGATGAAGCGCCTCGCTCTCGCAAGCATGATCTCGGGACTGGCCCTCGGCCTTTTTGCGGCTCCGGCGGTCGCGCAGACGACCACGAAAGCGGGAATTCTGTCCTGCGACGTTTCGGCCGGCGTCGGCTTTGTCCTCATACAGAAGCAGACCTTGCGCTGCATCTTCACCCCGGCGTCCGGCGCTGCGCCGGATATCTATTCCGGCCGCATCGATGAATATGGCGTCGCGCTCGGCGCGGTGGAGAAGGGGCATTTGGTATGGGGCGTTCTCGCGCCCGTCGAAGGCGTTCCGCATGGCGCGCTGGCCGGAACCTATGCGGGCGTCGGCGGCGAGGCGACAGCGGGCGTCGGGGTCGGCGCCAATGTGCTGATCGGCGGCACGGGCCGCGCCTTCTCGTTGCAGCCCCTCTCGGTCGAAGGGCAGATCGGCGTCAATGTCGCGGGCGGCATCACCACCGTGACGCTCATACCGCAGCCCTGAGCGACACGGCTCGAAATGACGGGCGCGCGCGGTGCGCGCCTGGAGTTTGGACTTGCAGCAAATTGATTGTAGTGTTCGCTCGAATTTGCCGAGCAACATCATCAGGGATTCGTCGATGCGCTGGGCGCGGCGGGCGGGCCAGCCCGACAGGAGACAGAAATGCTGAACTTTGCCTCTAAGGCTCTCATCGCCCTCGGACTCTTGTCCTCGGCGCCTGTCCTCGCCGCCGATCTTCCCTCGGTCAAGGAAGCGCCCGTGTTCACGCTGGCCCCGGCGCCAAGCGACTGGCGTTTCGAGGCGACGATCAACGGCTGGGCTCCGAGCTTGCTGGTCAACACGGGTTTCGCCCGCCTTCCGAGCACCTCCGCCAGTATTGGCTTCTTTACGCTCCTCAGGCATCTCTATGGCAATGTCCCGGTAAGCTTTACGGCCCGAAACGACACTTTCATCACCGGCCTCGACCTCTACTGGGTCCGTCTGGGCGCGAACGCGCATTTCAACGTGGAGCCGGGAAGCCCCTTCGGCGGCGTAAACGCCGGCCTGACGATGGGCCAGACGATCCTGACCGGCTTCGGCGGCGTGAAGATTCCGTTCGGCTCGCCCAATTTCAGTCTCTACGGGATCGTCGGCGCCCGCTTTGTCAATTTGAACGAATCGCTCGGATTGGACGTCCCCGTCGTCGGTTTCGCCCAGTACGCCTCGATTACGAGGAACTGGGCCGACCCGATCGCGGGTGTGGTCGTGCGTAACAAGTTCGACGACAAATGGTTCGCGGACGGCGAACTGGATGTCGGCGGAACCGGCGGCAGCGCGACGTGGCAGGCCTTTGGCGCTGTCGGATACAATTGGACGCCGTCCATTTCCTCGACGCTGGGTTTTCGCGCGCTCTATCTCTACGATCAGCAATATAACCAGTTTGGCGGCAGCTTCCGCATTCACGAGACCTTGTACGGACCGCAATCGACGATCACTTACAAATTTTGAGCGCGCATGAAATCGTCTGTTCGGTATTGTCTAAACAACCCAATGCTTTACGGCGATTATATCGGGTAGAGCTATAACTTCTGAGCCAAGCTCGCGCGGAACATGAACCAAGAGCCCCGGATAAGCGCCCGGGGCTTTTTTTTGTGCACTGGTCGCAAAGGCGCGCGCGGGCATGCGAGCCGATCGCAAAACTTGCACGAAAAGAGAGGCTTGGCAGTGGAGGGCGAAGGCCTCCCCCTAACGGGAAAAGCCCGGCTTTGGGGCCGGGCTTCACTTCATGTCAGATTGATCGGCGATCAACCCAGAGTGTGCAGATCAATACTTGGCCAGAACCGGGGCCGGGGCGGCGAAGTGATAGATGAGCGCGGCCTGGATCATGTTGTCCGACGGATGCTGCTGGATGCTGAGCACATTCCCGAAGTTCGAGACATACTTGCCGTAATCGCTATAGCGGTATTCGAGGCGGCCGCTCCAGTTCGGGCTGAAGGCGTATTCCACGCCGCCGCCGATGGTGTAGCCCGAGCGATCGGTCGAGATTTTCTGCTGGAGGAAGTTGTTGATGCCATTGTTGTTATAGGTCTGATCGATGGTCTCGTAAGCCCAACCGCCGGTGGCGTAGATCAGGGTGCGGTCCATGGCGAAGCCGAGACGGCCGCGCACGCCGGCGCCGAAGCCATACTGCGAGTTCTGGCTGGCGGTGAAGCCAAGGGTGTTGGTGGTGGAGAAGCGGCCCTGGTTGCTCGAACCGGTCAGATCGCCTTCGACGCCGAGCACGAACTGGTTGATCTGGTAGTTGTAGCCAACCAGGCCGCCGCCGACGACGCCGGAGGTGTTGTAGCTGCCGGTCGTCAGCAGCGTGTTGCCCGTGTAGTTGTTCACGAGCGAGGTGGAGTTGTTGCCCCATTGGCCACCGAACTCGGCGCCGGCGTAGAAGCCGGTCCAGGAGTAGACGGGGGCCGGAGCGATATAAACCGGGGCCTCTTTGCGCGACGGGAGATCGGCGGCCATGGCGGGAAGCGCGACCGAACCGAGGAGAGCAACGGCGAGAGCGCCGCGAACGAAGGATTTCATGATGACAACCTCTACTTCTTATTGATCGAATTGGTTTGGCCCGTCAGTTTCCCGCCTGATCGGGGCGGAGGACTGAAGTTCCATCTTCTACGTGACGTTCATCCGTGCCGGGCGAATCGCAGGAACTGTCGCGACCCGTTTAGCCTGTGATGACCCATGAACCAACCCCGTTGAAGCCGGGCCTAGATGTGTTGGGCGCCTTTCCGACAAGTTGTCGACAAGATCGCCCTGGGCCTGACGCAATGTCTAGCCTCCAAAAATGAACAAGATCATTAAAATTGTCGCGGGATGCGGCCCGCCACGAATTTGTTGCAATTTTATCGCGTGGCATGGTCAATTTTCTATTTACGTAGTGGCGGAAAGCCCTGCCGAGGCTTGAGTGGCTATTGGCTCTTGCGCTCAAGGCGCAATCATCGGAATGAAAGAAGGCGCAGCGGGGATCGCGCGCGAAAGGCTTTTCAGAGCCAGTTCCAATGCGTCCGCAGGGTCACGTCATGGTGCGAGTTAAAGCGTTTTTCACGGCGGGGCGTATTGGCCGTCGCATCGATGCTCGTCCTTTCGGTGCTGTCCGCCTGTTCTACGGTGGAGCCAGGCGTGCGCACGCCAGCGGCATTGCGGCCCTACACGACGGTTCTCGGCCTGCCCAACGGGCGCTTTTTTGTCGACGATCCCAAGCCGATGCAGGCGGAGCAGGCGCTATCGATCGAGCGCGAGGCGCGGGCCCTCGGCATTCCCAGAGGCGGCGCGCTGCCTGCTATCTCCATGCTTTCATTGTCGGGCGGCGGCGATGACGGCGCTTTCGGTTCGGGCCTGCTGGTCGGCTGGACGGCGCATGGCGACCGTCCGCAGTTCAAACTGGTCACGGGAGTGAGCACGGGCGCCTTGATCGCGCCTTTCGCCTTCCTTGGGACGGCCTACGACCAGACGCTGGCCAAGGTTTATACCGACATCGAGCCTTCGGAAGTCTTCGTGGCGCGCCCGATCCTTCTGGCGGCGCTGACCGAAGACGCGCTGTCCGACACGGGACCGCTCTACAAAACCATTTCGAGCTACATCACTGAGGATATTCTCGCGGCGATCGCCGCGGAATACCGCAAGGGACGGCTGCTGCTGATCCAGACCACCGATCTCGACGCGGGGCGCCCGGTGATCTGGAATATTGGCGCCATCGCCGCGAGCGGAAATCCGCGCGCGCTCGACCTCTTGCGCCACATCATGCTGGCGTCGGCGTCCATTCCCGCGGCCTTCCCGCCGGTCATGTTCGATGTCGAGGCGAAGGGGCAGTCTTTTCAGGAGTTGCACGTCGACGGCGGCGCAGTCAGCCAGGCTTTTCTCGTTCCACCCAGCGTCAACACCCGCGAGGGCCTGAAGGCGTCGGGTTATTCGAGAAGGGGCCAGTCCGCCGCCTATACCATCCGCAATTCGCGGTTGACCACCGAATGGAGCGATGTCGAAAGGAAGCTTCTCCCCATCGCGGGCAAAGCCGTCACCACCATGATCAATTATAATGGCGTCGGCGATCTCTACCGCATGTACATGGTCACCAAGCGCGCGGGCGCCAGCTTCCATCTGGCCTATATCGGCCCTGATTTTCAAGCGCCCCACAAGTTCGACTTCGATCCGGTCTACATGAAGGCGCTGTTCAAATTCGCCTATGACAAGGCGGCCAAAGGCTATCCCTGGGACAACGCCCCGCCCGGCTTCGCCACCAACAAGGGCGGCGCGCCGGCAGCAGATTGAACCGTTGAAAAAAAGCCCCGATCCGGCGACGCGGATCGGGGCTCAGGTTGATGACAAAGTCCCGTTTTGCTGCCCATGGTTCGAGACGGCTCCTTCGGAGCCTCCTCACCATGAGGTCTTATCTTTGCAAAACAATGCAGTAGCCCTCATCCTGAGGAGCGCCTGAAAGGCGCGTCTCGAAGGACGAGGGCGGTCCACGGGTTTGTCAGCAGTCTGAACCCCGATCCGCAGCCGGATCGGGGCTTTTTGTTGTTTGCGACGCGACGCCAGCCAAGATCGGCGCGCGTTATAACTAACGCGAAAAACTCTCCGCGCCGAGCGCGCCGAACAGCACGACCAGCCAGGGCGGGGTTTTCAACAGGGTCAGCAGCAGGAAGCAGGCGAGCGCGAGGCCGAAGTCGGCGGGCGTAAATATCGCGCTGGTCCATACTGGCGTGCAGAGCGCGGCGAGCAGCAGGCCAACCACCGCCGCGTTGACGCCCTTGAGCGCCGATTGTGTTGCAGCGCGATGGCGCAACTCGCCCCAGAAAGGCAGGGCGGCGATCAGCAACAGGAAGGAGGGCAGGTAGATGGCGACAAGGGCGATCACCGCGCCCGCCAAGCCATTCGGTGCGGGCCGCATGGCTGCGCCGAGATAGGCGGCGAAAGTGAAAAGCGGTCCCGGCACAGCCTGCGCCGCGCCATAGCCGGCGAGGAAGGCGCCGTCGCCGATCCAACCCGGCGGCACGACCGCCTGCCGCAATAGCGGCAGCACGACATGGCCGCCGCCGAACACCAGCGATCCGGCGCGATAGAAGGCGTCGAACAGGGCGATTGCATGGTTCGGCCATGCGTCGGCCAGCAGCGGCAGGCCAAACAGCAGGACGACGAAGGCGATGGCGGCCGCGATGCCGGCGCTCCTGCGCGGCGCCGGCAAGGCGGTGGGGCGCACATCGGCCTCGGCGGGCAAAAACGCCCAGCCGATCGCGCCGCCCAGCAACAGGACGCCGATCTGGCCGCCGGTGGTGGGAAAGGCCAGCATCAGCGCGGCGGTCGCGAGGGCGAGGGCGGCGCGGGTCCGGTCGGGGCAAAGGCGTTGCGCCATGGCCCGGACCGCCTGCGCCACCACCGCCACCGCGACGATCATCAGTCCATGCAGCCAGGCGAGGCGGGAGATGTCGCCCAGTTCTCCGACGCCATAGGCGAAAGCGACCATCGCCAGCGCCGAGGGCAGGGCGAAGCCGAGCCAGGCGGCGAGGCCGCCGGCAAACCCGGCGCGAAAATAGCCCAGCGCGATTCCGGTCTGGCTGCTCGCCGGGCCGGGCAGGAACTGGCACAGCGCGACAAGATCGGCATAGGCCGCTTCGTCGAGCCAGTGTCTGCGCTCGACGAATTCGGTGCGAAAATAGGAAAGATGCGCCACCGGGCCGCCGAAACTGGTGAGGCCCAGTCGCAGAAAGCACAGAAAAACCTCGAGCACGCCCCGCGCGTCGTTCATGCGGCTCCGCTCCTTGCATCATTGCGGTTTTTATCGATGTATGCTCGGTGACTGCCTTGGGCCATACTGCAAACGAGGGGGATTGAAACATGAACACGTATCGTCTGGAGCCGATCGACGTCGAAAGCGCGTCGTGGAAATATTCGGAAGAAAAATATACCGTCTGGACCCGCGCAGCGAGCGTCAAGGACGCGCGCGACCAGGTGGCCGCCCACACCGGCTTTGCCGCCGCGTCCGAGCCGGGCGCCGTTTCGCCCTGGCAGGACGAGAAAGTGACCTCCTGCGTGCTGGAGCCGACCATGACCTATCCCGACCCCGGCGAAGTCATCCGTGAGGACGGCAGCACGGTGGACTTTTGATCGGCTGCTGATTTCACGCCAAGGCTCTGCAATAACTGGAACCGAATGGACGCGCGCCGCGTCTCATCGAACGGAGCATTTCGCACGCGAAAAATTGCAACGGGGGGCCGTCATGGAGCCTTGCGCAAAACCTGTTTCAGAACAAACGGCAGGTGAAATAGCCAGCTGCGCCGGCGACGCCATCAAGGACGCCGCCATGGCCGTGGTCAGCCATCCCGGCAGCGCCAATATCACCCAGTGGACCCTGGCGATCCTCCTCCTGTTGGTCGTCTTGCTGGTGCTGGGTTCATTGGTTCGCCGCTGAGAATGCCGTCCCCAGCGCAAATCGTCGAGACCGACATTCCGGCGCGTCTCGACCGCCTGCCTTGGGGGCCATTCCACACCATGGTGGTCATCGCGCTGGGGGTGACCTGGATCCTCGACGGGCTGGAAGTGACGCTGGTCGGCGCGATCGGGGGCGCGCTCAAGCAGGATCAGATGCTGGCCCTGAGTAATTTTCAGGTTGGGCTGGCGGGGAGCGCCTATCTCGCCGGCGCGGTGATGGGCGCCCTGGTCTTCGGCTGGCTGACCGATCTTTTTGGCCGCCAGAAACTGTTTTTCGTCACCCTCGGCATTTATCTTATCGGAACGGCGCTGACGGCGCTGTCGTGGAATTTCACCAGTTTCGCCTTTTTCCGGCTGCTGGTCGGGGCCGGGATCGGCGGCGAATACGCGGCGGTCAATTCGGCGATCCAGGAGCTGATTCCCGCCCGCCTGCGCGGCCAGACCGATCTCGCCATCAATGGCTCCTTCTGGATCGGCGCCGCCTTCGGCGCCTTGGGAACGCTGGTTCTGCTCGATCCGGCGCTGGTCGCGCCGGCTTACGGCTGGCGCGCCGCCTTCCTGATCGGGGCCGCGCTCGGCCTGCCGATTTTCTTCTTGCGCTTCTTCATCCCGGAAAGCCCGCGCTGGCTGGCGATGCATGGCCGCGAAGACGAGGCGGAAGCGGTGATGGAGCGCATCGAAGAGCATTTCCCGCAGGGGCGGCAGGATCGCGGCGGCCTGAAAAAGCTGCGGCTGCGGCGCCGGTCGCATACGCCGCTTCCCGAGGTTTTCGCGACGCTCATTCGCGTCTATCCGCTGCGCACATTTGTCGGCTTGAGCCTCGTCGCCGCCCAGGCCTTCCTCTATAACGCGGTATTCTTCACCTATGCCCTGACGCTTGGCGATTTCTACGGCGTGTCGCCCCGGGATTCGAGTTGGCATTTGCTGGCGTTGGCGCTGGGCAATTTCATCGGGCCGCTGGCGCTTGGCCGCCTGTTCGACACGGTCGGGCGCAAGCCGATGATCGCCGCCACCTACGCCATTTCCGGCCTGCTGATCCTGTGCGTCGGCGCGCTATTCGCGTTGGACCGGCTGACGGCGGCGCAGCAGACCGCCGGCTGGATGCTGACCTTCTTCTTCGCCTCGGCCGCCGCGTGTTCGGCCTATCTGACCGTCAGCGAGATTTTTCCGCTTGAAATGCGGGCGCTGGCCATCGCCCTGTTCTATGCCTTTGGCACTTTGCTCGGCGGCATATCCGGGCCGCTGCTGTTCGGCGCGCTGGTCGCCAGCGGAGAGCGCTGGGCGGTCTTTGGCGGCTATGCCCTCAGCGCGATCCTGATGATCGCCGCCGCCATCGTCGAATGGAAATTCGGCATCGCCGCCGAACGCCAGCCCCTCGAAGCGGTGGCGCCGCCGCTCACCTCGCTGGATCGGGGCTAGAGCCGATCCAGCGAGGCGCGTGGTTACGCGCCGATGTTCATTTCCGGCACGTCGTCGGGGATGTGGAGCATGGCGCTGGTGGCGGCGACGATCTGCTCGACCGTCACGCCGGGCGCGCGCTCGCGCAGCACGAGGCCGTTTTCGGTGGGCTCGATCACCGCCAGATCGGTGATGATGATGGTGACACGCCGCATCGCCGTCAGCGGCAGGGTGCATTCCGGGACGATTTTCGGCCGGCCCTTGGCGGTGTGCTGCATGGCGACGATCACGCGGCGCGCGCCGCTGACCAGATCCATCGCGCCGCCCATGCCCGGAACCATGCGGCCCGGAACCACCCAGTTAGCGAGATGGCCCTTTTCGTCCACCTCAAGGCCGCCGAGCACGGTGGCGTCGAGATGGCCGCCACGGATCAGGCCAAAGGAAAAACAGCTGTCCACCGTCGCCGCACCCGGCACCGCCGTGACGAAGCCGCCGCCGGCGTCGGTCAGGTCTTCGTCCTCCATGCCTTCCGGCGGACGCGATCCCATGCCGACGATGCCATTCTCCGACTGGAACAGGATGCCGAGTTCGGGCGCGATATGGCGCGACACCCCGGTCGGGAGGCCGATGCCGAGATTGACCAGGGTTCCCTCGTGCAATTCTTGCGCAACGCGGCGCTGGATGATTTCTTCCGGGCTCATGATTGGCCTCTGCGAATGATGTAATTGATCAGGACGCCGGGGGTGGTGACATCGTCCGGCGGAATGAGGCCGACCGGCGAGATTTCGCGCGGCTCAACGATGACGACGGCTGCGGCGGTCGCCATGATCGGATTGAAATTGGTCGAGGTCATCTGATAGCAGAGATTGCCGTTGTAATCGCAGCGGTCGGAATGGATCAGGGCGAAATCGGCCTTGAGCGGCGGCGCCAACAGCCATTCCTCGCCGTCTATGTCGATCGTTCTCATGCCCTTGGCGGCGATGGTGCCGACGCCGGTCTTGGTCAATACGCCGCCGAGGCCAAATCCGCCGGAGCGGATCTGCTCGGCAAGAGTGCCCTGAGGCGTCAGCAGCACGTCGATCTTGCCGTCGATCATCGCCTTCTGGGTCTCCGGATTGAGACCGATATGCGAGGCGATGAGACGGGTAACGGCGCCTGCGGTGATCAGCTTGCCAATGGCGTAGCCGGGTTTGGCGGTGTCATTGGCGATGACGGTGAGGTTTTTGCGCCCCGCCTCGACCAGTGCGTCAATGATGCGATGCGGACTTCCCGCGCCCATGAAGCCGCCGATCATCAGAACGGCGCCGTCGGGGATCAATTCCGCGGCTTCCTGTGGAGTAATACCTTTTTTCATCGTCGGCCGAGCCTCAATTCTTCGCGGCCTCTGCCGCGCCAAGCGACCTTATGCGCCAACTTTGACGATTCGGCGAACCCAACTTTTGGTGAAAGCAGCGCAATTTTGGCGTCTTACAATGGTAATGCAATGCTGTGATTTGACTTAGGCTAATAGACTTGGGCTAATATCCGACTGTTAAGATACAGGTCGGTCGTCGCAGGGCGCAGGAGTCGGTCAGTTGACGGGGTCGGGCAAAATCGTTCACGTTTTCCCCGACCTGTATCGGGAGGGTCTGAACGCGCTTCCGGCCCATATCGCCGTCATCGACCGGACGGGCCTGATCGTGCTGGTCAACAGGGCCTGGACCGCCTTCGCCCTCGCCAATGGCGGCGATCCGGCGAAAGGCGTCGCGGTCGGCGCCAATTATCTTGATGTTTGCCTTGGCCCGGCGACAAATCCCGATTCCGCTGCTTGCGCTCGTGAGGCCCTGGAGGGGCTGCAGGCCGTGCTCAATGGCGAGCGGTCGCATTTTTCCATGGAATATCCGTGCGACAGCCCATCGCAGCAGCGTTGGTATGTGATGGACATCGCGGCGCTCGATCTCGAAAGACGCGCCGGCGCCATCGTCTCGCATCTCGATATCTCGGCGCGCAAACAGGCCGAACTGGCGTTGAGCGCCAGCGAAGCGCGTTTCCGCGCCATGTTCGACCACGCCGCGGTCGGCATCGCGGAGATTGCCGCCGACGGCCGCTGGCTTCGCGCCAATGCGGCGCTGTTGCGCATTGTCGGGCGCACAGCGGAAGATCTGCAATCGAGGACGACGCGGGACATCACCCACGTCGAGGATCGGGACGCCGAAGCGGCGCATTTCGAGGTCTTGCGTTCGGGCGGCGCCGACGCCTGCATGATCGAGAAACGCCTGCTGCGCGCTGACGGCGGCTTTGTCTGGACCGCGACGAGTCTGAGTTGCGTGCGGGCGCCGGACGGTTCGGTCGATTATTTCCTTGCCGTCTTCGAGGATATTTCCGAACGCAAACTCGCCGAGGAAAGACAGCGCACGATGATGCGGGAATTGTCGCATCGGGGAAAAAACCTGCTGGCGGTCATCCAGACCATCGCCCACCGCAGTCTGATCGGCGACCGTCCGATCGAGGAGATGCGCGATGCCTTTCTCGGCCGGATCTGCGCCTTGTCGGCGACTTATGGGCTGTTGAGCGACGAGGGTTTTGAAGGCGCCCATCTCCAGACGGTTCTGAGCAAGGCGCTGGCGCCCTTCGGCGCGCGCGCCGTTCTGGAGGGGCCGGATGTCGTCCTGACCGTCAAGGCGGCGCAGACATTTGGACTGATTGCCCATGAACTCGCGACCAACGCCGCCAAATATGGCGCGCTTTCGGCTCCAGACGGCATGTTGCGCGTGACCTGGGAGATAAAGGGCGCGTCGGACGCCCCAAAACTGAACTTCGACTGGCGCGAGTCGGGGGGGCCTCCCTGCAAGCCGCCCAGCCAAAGCGGATTCGGCGCGACCATCCTGTCGCGGGTCGCCGGGGCCGAATTCGCCTGTTCGCCACGCATTGACTATGCCGAAGAGGGCCTGAGCTACCAGTTCGAGGCGGCGCTCGAGAGGATTGGCGCGGCGATGGCCGTCACGCCGGTGCGGCGCAATCTGAAAAGCGACCTGGTCTGCGCCTTTTACGATCAATGGGGGCGGCTGCGCGGTCCTAACGGCGATCTTCCGCAGTTGGCGGGCTTCGACTGGAGCAAATTCGCCTCTACCGGCGCCCTGACCCTCGCGGCCATCGGACCCGGCGAGGAGGTGCGCTTCATCGAGTTCGGCCGCGGCCTGACCGAGGAATTAGGCCATTCCCTGACCGAGGCGATCGGCAGCGAAACGGAAGGCATGGACGAAGCCTACCGGCGTTGTGCGCGCAAGGCCGAACCCACCCATGAATTCCTGCGCTTCGATTTCGGCGACGGCGATCCGTTGACTTTCGAGCGTCTGCTCGCGCCCTTCTGCGCAAATGGCGGTCAAAAAACCACCCACGTGGTTGGGATCGCGGTATTTGACGGCGCTACGCGGCCACCGGGGTAAATCCGGTGCAGCCGAATAACGTTGCAATGATCAGGATTTTGTGGCGCTGACGCCAAGCTTATGTATTCTGGATTCTGGTTATATTGCGAGGCGCAAAAGTGATTGCCGGGAGTTATGCCATGGTCCCATTGCCGACCTTCGATACGCCGAAGCTTGCGGTGGCCGTGGAAGCCCTGACGCAGGAGCAAATGGATAACTTGCCATTCGGGGTGATCGGTCTCGACGCGCAAAACGTCGTGCGTGTGTACAACAAAACGGAAGCCGAATGCTCAGGATTCAAGGAGCGGACCGCATTGGGGCGTTTCTGTTTCGTCGATGTCGCCCCATGCCTGAGCAATAGCTTTTTCAAGGGCCGGATCGACAAGGCGCGCCGGGAAGGCGCGCTCGACATCCGCTTTACCTTCGTCGGCGATTTCAGCGACAGCGAGCGTGAATTGACGATCAGGGCGCAGTCTGGCAAGGATGGCGGCTGCTGGATATTCATCCAGCGCGCGTGATTTCCGTTTTGGTGGCTTTGTGGGCGCTAAACGCATTCTGCTGGTGGACGACGAAGCGCTGGTCGCACTTGCCGCCGAAGATATCCTGATTTCCGAAGGGTATAGCGTGGTCGGCCCCGCCGATCGGCTCGAGTCCGCGCTGCGTCTCGCCAAGAGCGAAGCTCTGGACGGAGCCGTGCTCGACATCAATCTGGCCGGCGACTATGTCTGGCCGGTCGCCGACGCCCTTTTCGAACGCGGCGTTCCCTTTGTCTTGCTGACCGGTTTTGGCAAGGGGCTGGACTTGCCACCCTCGTGCAGGCTGACCCCTCTTCTGACCAAGCCGGTCAGGCCGCCGGAATTGGCGGCGGCGCTAAAAGCACAGATCGCGCGATTCAGATTGGCCAATCGCACGGCTTGCCGTGATCGCCCACCGGAAGGCGCGGCCCGAAACTGAAGGCGCGCGGCATCTGCACGGACGTGAGCCGCTGTGCGAGCCAGGCTTCCAGGTCTTCGCGCAAATTCTCTGGTTCGATTCCGTCTATCGGCAAGATGAAGGCCTTCAGCCTTTCGCCTTCATGCGGACGCATAACGCGGACAGCGGCGTCGGCGACCGCAGGATGAGCCTTTAAAACCGCGCGAACAAGCTCGGGATAGACATTGACGCCGCCAATCTGTACGGCGCCGTCGCGCCGCCGCAGGGGAACGAGGCGGCGGTCATCGAGCCAGCGCACGATATCCGGGACGAGCAATACTTGCTGGCCCTCGCCGAAATCCTTGGCGATGTGGTCCTCATCCTGCCTCGTCCAATAGGGCAGAAGCTGGAAGCCGTGTTCGGCGTCGTCGCGCCAGCCGATCCCGCCGGTTTCGGTCGAGCCGTAAATTTCCACCAGCCGCGCCAGGCCTTGTCCCCGCAAGGCGGGTCCCGCAGCGGGCGGGCAGGGCGCTCCCGAACTTGCGCCGGTGACGCCTTGCGGCCAATCGACGCCGGCCTGCGCCGCCGCCTGCCAGAAACTCGGGACGGCGACGACGCAATCTCCCTGTTTCAACAGGGCGGCAAGGGACAAAGCCGAATGCGCGCGCCCGTCGAGGACCGGCAGCCGCAGGCGGCCCGGCAGCAGCACGGTGAACAGAAAGCCGTAAATGTGGTGGGCCGGAACCAGCGCGACAATCCGCGTCGCGCCGCTGAAAATGTCGGCCAAAGCCTCGATTTCCTGCGCCAGCGCCGAAAATTCCTGCGCGACGAAACGGGGTTCGCCGGTGCTGCCGGAGGTCTTGAAGGCGAGGCCCGCGTCGGCGCCCTCGGCGAGGCGCCGGGCTTCCGCGACCCATTGGGCCAAGGTCCGCATCTCCTGAAAGTGGTCAGGCCGGTCGGGGCGGCCGCATCGCAGCGTCGTGGCGACGGCGAGCGCCAGGCGCACGTGTTCAAGGGAATCGGCGCCCAAATCCGCTTCGTCCGACAGGCGCACGGGCCGCGACCCCGGCCGCATAAGGGCCATTTCCGCCGCGATCAGGTCGCCGAGGAAACGCGGAAATTCGGGACCGAACCGCCAATCGCCGTCACTCTTTTGCGTCATGCCTGTTCCGGTCGTTTGATTTATTCAATTTATAAAACCAATCGCCGGCCGGGGCCAAGGCGTTGGCGCCAAATTTGAAACTTTGCGTTAGCTCATTTCGTTTGCGTTATGGCGGTGCAACAATGCGGGCTAGGGCGGGTGCAAGATGAGCGAACAGCAGAGTTGCATTTTGGTCCTGGGCGCGGACCCCTTGGCTTCGGCGGCGGCGCGCTTGTTGTTCCTCGCCGGCTACGGCGTCGCCATGCATGGGCGCGGCGCCCCCAAAGTGTTGCGGCGGCAGATGTCCTTCGCCGACGCCTGGAGCAAAGGCGAGGCGACGCTCGACGGCGTCACGGCGCGGCGGGTGCGAAGCGATGTCGAATTTGTGATCGGTCTGCGCCGCAAAGCCTTCATTCCGGTTCTGGCGCCACCTTTCGCAGGCGCCAGCGAGCGTTGGTCATGGGACGCGATCGTTGACGGACGCACGGAAAGCGAACGCGCGGATGATCCTTTCCGGGCCGACGCGCCCGTGCGCATCGGTCTGGGCGCGGGATTCATCGCGGGCGCCGATTGCGATCTGGTGATCGCGACCGAGGGGCCGGACCCCGGCGCGGTGATCCGCAAGGGCGCCGTTCCCGGCAAAATTCTGTCGCCGGGCGATCGCGGTCTGGAGGAGCGGATCGTCACACCGGTCGCCGGCGTCTTTGTCACCAACCGGGAGATCGGCGAGCGGACCCGGGAAGGGGGCGTTTTGGGCTATGTCGAGGGCAGTATGGTTCGTGAGGAGATAGCGGCGCCTTTTGCCGGCCTCATCCTCGGCCTTCTTCCGCCGGGCGCGGCCGTCTCCGCCTATGATGCGGTCGCGGAACTCAGCCTGCGGTTTGCAACGCCTTACAGCGGCGTGTCCGGCGCCGATCAGTTACTCGCCCGCGCCGTCCATTTCGCCCTCGAAATGGAGTTGAACGGCTGGGAGCCCGCCGTGTTGCCAGGTCTCGCTTGAAGAAAAGCTAAATGAAAATCGCGCGGTGGCGGGCGGTGATTTCGGCGATGAAGTCGATGGTGATCGCGACCTGACGGCTGGGGCGGGAGTCCTCGTGGCTCAGGATCCACAGCGCGCGCGTCGCGACATGCGAAGGCAACAGCGCGACCAGTTCAGCAATGTCGCGCGCCATGAAGGCCGGAAGGATGCCGACGCCGGCCCCCGAACGGATCACTTCGATCTGGCCGGCAATGGTCGAGACGGCGATATGCGACCGCCAATCCTTGAGGAAATCGCCGGTATAATCGAGATCAGGGGAATAGAGCAGGTCTTCGACATAGCCGACCAGCCTGTGCCCGGACAGATCTTGCAGCGAGGCGGGGGCGCCATAGTCCTCAATATAGCCCTGCGAGGCGTAGAGCCCGAGCGTATAGTCGGTCAGTTTTCGCACCAGCAGACGCCCCTTTTCCGGCCGCCCCACCGTGACGGCGATGTCGGCCTCGCGCTGCGAGAGCGAAAAGGAGCGCGGGGCCGGCGCCAGTTCTATGGTCAAGCCGGGATGGCGCCGGCTTAATTCCCCGAGATGCGGGGCCAGGATTTTCGCGCCGAATCCATCCGGCGCCCCCACGCGGACCACGCCGCTCACCGCCCCATCATCCGGGTGGGCGCCGCCATAGGCCGCCAGAAATTCGGCTTCCATGCGCTCGGCATGCCGGAGGAACTGCCGGCCGGCTTCGGTGACCTCGCAGCCATAGGTTTTGCGCGCGATGAGCCGCGTTTCCACCTCGGCCTCCAGCGCATTCAACCGCCTTGCGACCGTGGCGTGGTTGAGCCTCAGGTGGCGGGCGGCGCCGAGAATCTGCCCATGCCGCGCCACCGCCAGAAAGATGCGGACGTCATCCCAATTCATGTGGTCCTACAATTTACGCACAACGGATGATGAAACATAAGGGGTGGCGCATTGGTCCATGCATATTAATCTTTAGTCTTAAGGCGGAGGTTCGATCACAAGGACCCAGACCAATCCCGGGGGGCATGAAACCGGCGGGCGACCGCCACAGGAGACATGTCATGACGATCATCAGCACACTCAGCTCCATCCTCGACAACCGCGTGGCGTCGGAAGCCAATTGGGTGAAGATCAATGAAATCGCCGCGACGGCGGCAAGCGAATTCGAATACCGGCGGCTGGTCGCAAGTTTGGCCGACAGCCCCGAGGCCGGCCTCAAGACCGAAACCCGCGAGAAAGCCGGGACCTGGAAATACCGCGATCATGAATGGTATGCCGATCAACTCCCCTGACGCGGTTTGACTTGCCGCCGTCATTGCGAGCGAAGCGAAGCAATCCATGGCTTGCGGTTTTGCGGTTGTGGCCAGGGTGGATTGCTTCGCTTCGCTCGCAATGACGACCCTGGTTCAGGTCAGTTGGCCCGTTACTGGCAGATGCAATGGCAGGCCGAAAGCCTGGCGCGCAATGATAGGCGACCGCGCGATGGCGCAGGCCATTGCGATGGACCTTGGCGATAGACTTGGCGATGGCGGCGCGGAAAAGTCTGTTCGACGACAACTCCGTCGCCATAGGCGATATAAATGGGGAAAGAACCGACATCGCGGTTGTCGCGGTAAAGGCCGCCCCAGCCCTGAACTCCGCCAAAGCCGCCGCGACACTCCAGCGCCTTTGCCGGGGCGACGGCGAGGATGCCGATGACCAAAGCCAAAATGGCGGTAAATCGTCTTGAGGCGTCCGACATGGCGCATTCCTTTCCCGACCACTCTTAGCAAGGATTGCCTAGCAAAGAGTTAGGGGCCGGAAGCGCCGCCGCCGTTAGGGTCCGATTTCATCGGATCGGAACAGGCTCTAGTGGCGCGAAAAAAAATCGCGCAATTTGCACAGGCTGGTGGTGATGTCGAAACGCTGATCCGGCAAGGCTTCGCCGGCGATGATGCGCGCCAGCGCGCTTGCCGCGTCGGTCTCTCCGGTCAGCAGAACTTCGGAGCCGCGCTTCTGCATGTGGCGAATGAATCCGTCGCCGGCGCTGCCCGCCACCACGATGTCGACTCCGTCCAGCGGATGCGGGCCCTTGTCGTCGAAATAATGGGGCAACTGCTCCTTGGTCAATTCGACATGCGCGGGCGGCGGCAGCGATTGGCCTGGACGATGATCAGCCAGATCGTAAACCAGCCAGCACCGCGCCTGTCCGGCATGACCGCTGACGGTAACCCAGTCTTTTGTCGCGACAGCGATCTTCATGGTCAGCTTTCCCTCTCGCGCACTCATCGTTGAGGCTCAGCAATAAGACCTACATTTTGCAGTGCGATCCTGCAATGCTTTGCAATCCGATCACGGCTCCAGCGCGTAATCGACTTTCTGGTTG
Organism: uncultured Alphaproteobacteria bacterium; assembly: GCA_963813955.1. GTDB lineage: Bacteria > Pseudomonadota > Alphaproteobacteria > Rhizobiales > Beijerinckiaceae > Rhodoblastus. The sequence continues at coordinate 20,354 of CAWFBN010000184.1, forward strand.
AAGAAACTCGAGGAAATCTGATCGACGCTGGCGATGTGGTTGGCGACATGCTGCGCCAGAGTGAACCCGATCAGATGGCGCCTCATTCGCCCATTCGCGCGCAAAAAACCTTCGCGCAAAATTTCCGCTTCCTTGAGCAAAGCGGCGTGCTGGCCCTGATGGCAATGCAGGATCGGGACCCGCACCCGTTCCATTTCGGCTTCCTCTCGCGCGAAATGGGCGCGGATCTCCTCGATGATCGCATCAAGATGCGCCGGGAGATCGGCGTCCTCGATATGGGGCGTGCGCGCGAACATGTGTTCGAGCGCGTAATGGTCTTCATCCATCACGGCGACGCCGAGCGGCAATTGGGGCAGGTTCATGCGATCCTCTTGGTTCAGGGGGATTTCGGCGACGACAGGGCGCGGCCATAGGCGATGATGAAACCGAGAAAGGCGGCGCTCCAGGCGAAGGCGGCGACATGCAGCAGGACAAAACTCCATTGCGGCGCCAGCGCGGCGGCAATGCGCGCGATGGCCGCCAGCAAAACCGCGCCATAGATCGCCAGCGTTCCCTTGCCGGCGCGCAGGGCCTGACCGGTATGGCCGAGGCTGGCGCGGGTCATCACCGCCAGCGTCATCACGCCGACAGCGCCAACGGCCCAGGCGTGCAGGCCGGCGCTGAAGGCGACGGCGGGCGTCAGCGCCGCCAGTCCGCTCAGGACAAAGCCGAGCGGCACGAATGCATAAGCAACGTGCAGAATCGCCACCAGCGGTTCGCCCAGCGCGCGGTCGCCCGCCCAGCGCGCCAGTCGCGCGAAGTTGAGCAGGCCAGCGGCGATCAGCAGCAGGCCGACGATGGCGTTTTCCGGCGCCAGCACCCAACCGGCCAAAGCCAGCGCAGAGCCGGACACACAGACGCCATCGAAGCGGTTGAAGGCGATGGGCAATCGACCGGCGCCACGCCGCGCCAGAAACGTATGGGTAAAGCTCGGGATGACGCGTCCGCCGATCAGCATGATCAGCGCGATGGTCGCGGCGACGCCAAAGCGGCGGCCATAATTGGCGGAGCCGTAAAAATGCGCCTCGACATGGAAGACGACGTTGGAGGCGAACAGCAGACCGACGAAGATCAGGACTTTCAGGTTGCGGGTAGTTCTTTCCCGCCACGATCTCGCGGGCGACGGCGGCGCAGACCAGCGCCAGAAAGGCGCAATCGACCAAAGCGGTTGCGACCCAGCCGAGATCGGCGGAAAAAGCCACCGCGATGCGTCCGGCGAGCCAGACCGCCAGAAGAAGCGTCAAGGGCCGGCCCTGAAGCGGCAGGCGGCCGGTCCAGTTGGGCACGGCGGTCAGCAGGAATCCGGTGACAATCGCGGCGATATAGCCATACAGGGCTTCATGCGCGTGCCAGTCGAGCGGCTGAAAGCCGGTGTCGAAGGAGAGTTCGCCGAAATATTGCGGCAGCCACAGCATGACCGCGACCACCGCCCAGACCGCGCCGACGAAGAAAAAAGGGCCTGAAACCCAGGCTCAGGATGGCGGGACCGGCGTAACGGCTTTTCGGATCGGACATATTGGCTCCTTGGGAACACGCCGGATTCTTGCTAAACCGATTGCCGCGCCGCGACTTTGCGCGAAAACAAACAACCGGAAAGGGAGCGTTTATGGCGCAGCTCGATCGTTCGCTGATTGCGAATTCGCCGACCTTCGCCAACCTGAGCCCCGCGGCGCTGGATGAAATCCTGTCTCATGCCGCGACGTTGCGCGTGCCCAAGGGCGAGGCGGCTTTTCGCCAGGGTGAGGCGGCGGATCGTTTTTTCCTGCTGCTGCACGGACGTCTGCGGGTGACGCGTCTCAATCCGCAAGGCCAGCAAATGGTGGTGCGATTTATTTCGCCCGGCGACCTGTTCGGCGTCGCCATGGCGATCCGCGTGGACGCCTATCCGGGCACGGCGACGGCGGCGGTGGACTCGCTGGCGCTCGCCTGGCCCAATTCGGTGTGGGCCGATCTGCTGGCCCGTTTTCCCGGTCTGGCGGTCAACACCATGCAGGCGCTCGGCGCGCGCTTGCAAGATTCACAGAAGCGCATCCTCGATCAATCGACCCAGCAGGTCGAGCAACGCATCGCCGGCGCTGTGATGCAATTGGCGCAGCAGGCGGGACGCCAGACCGAAGAGGGGCTGCTGATCGATTTTCCGATTTCGCGCCAGGATCTGGCCGAAATGATCGGGACGACCTTGCATACGGTCAGCCGCACGCTCAGCGCCTGGGAAGAGCGCGGCCTCGTCGAGATCGGCCGCCAGCGCGTCGTCGTGCGCGACCTGCAAGGCTTGCTCGCGCTGGCCAAAAAGCAGGACTGAATCGATGGCGCCAGCCGGGAGGGGAAACGTGCTCGACCCTGAAAACTACGCCTTCAAGGAAAGCCTCAAGGACGGGACCGTTGTTACCGTAAGGGCTGCCCATACCGATGACGGTCCCCGGATTCGGCGCGCATTTGAGCATCTGGACCGGGACACGGTCTACAGACGGTTCTTTGGCGTCAAGACCGAGGTCTCCGATTCAGAGCTGAGCAAGATCACCGGCATGGACTTCGACCGCAACGTCTCACTGCTGGTCACGGTCCCTTCAGGCGATGACGAGATCGTCATTGGCGGGGCCAGCTATATTTCAATCGGGGCGGATCCGCCCGAACGAAGCGCCGAGGTCGCTTTCACGATCGAGAAGGACTACCAGGGACTTGGCGTCGCCAGCATGCTGATGAAGCGCCTTGTGAGCATTGCTCGCGAGAGGGGGCTGACCCGATTTGAAGCGGATGTGCTTGGTCACAACCGGGCCATGCTGTCCGTTTTCAACGCCAGCGCCTTGCCAATGACCCAGGTTTCCGAGGGCAACGTCATTCACGTTACGATGTCGCTGCGCACCGGGTGAAGTCATTTCATCACGATCACTTTCGTGCCGGGTTTGACCCGGTCATAGAGATCGATGACGTCGCGGTTGGTCATGCGGATGCAACCGGAGGAAACGGCGGCGCCCATGGTTTCCGGCTCATTGGATCCGTGAATGCGATAATTGCTCGATCCCAGATAAAGGGCGCGCGCGCCGAGCGGATTGTCGATGCCGCCAGCCATATGGCGCGGCAAATCGGGACGACGTTTAAGCATGACCGCCGGCGGCCGCCAATCCGGCCATTCGCGCTTTGCGGGTGACGGTTTTCGAGCCCGACCAGGTAAATCCTTCACGACCGACGCCAACGCCATATTCGATCGCCCGGTCGTCGCTCAGCACGTAGTAGAGACGCCGCTCTTTGGTCGAAACAACGACGGTTCCCTTTTTATACTCCGGGTGCCGCCAGATGACGACCTGTTTCGGAATGGCCTGCTCGCTAAAGACATTGAAAAAATCAGCAAAAGGACTGCGATTTTCCAGAGCTTGAGCCCGTGACGCGCCAAACATCGCGAGGAGCCCCAATAGAAGACGCGCGCGTCGATGAATCATCAATGGAAAACTCTCCTCAACCCTCAGTTCGCGTCTTTTCGATAATCATTGCGGCCGAAGTCGGGCAACGCCAAGGCATCGGTTGAAACAAAGGCTTAGTTCATGCGTTGAGCTTCGGTCGTTGGGAGCGCGGCCTTGGGCGCGGGCCGGGTAACGGTTAGGCCGGGATATGCCAAAAATCCTCTTGCAAATCGCACTCGTCCTCTTGCTGGGGCAATGCGTTGCGCCGGCAAAAGCCAAGATCATGATTTCCGTCGATATCGATAGGCAACGGATGAAAGTCACCAACAACAACGGCCGGACCTTCTGGTGGGCGGTATCGAGCGGGCGTGACGGGTTTGAGACGCCGACGGGGTCGTTCGGCGTGCAGCGTCTGGACGCAAATCACTTCTCCGACGAATATGAGCAAGCGCCGATGCCCTATGCGATTTTTTTCCATGAGGGCTTCGCCATCCACGGCACCTATCAGGGCGGTCTCGGGCGCCCGGTGTCGCATGGTTGCGTCCGTTTGGCGGTGCCGAACGCGCGCTTGCTCTATTCCTGGGTCGAACAATACGGCGCTTCAATCGACATCAGGGGAACAGCCAGCGCCGACGCTTATCTCGTGAACGACACCTCGGCGAAAGCACGACCGGCAGGGCGGCGGACTTACCCTTGGTTCACGGTGTTTCCGCCGGATTAATGATTTCGCTCAATCATCAATTTGATGGATGCGTCGCAACAATGGCGTGTTACCTTCAATCCTCGAGACGGCTCTCAACACAAAATTCGTGACCCAGGCGAATGTCTGACTCGCACATGCCCAAATTGCGGACGGGCGGTCAAATTCTGGTTGATCAACTCGTTGCGCAAGGCGTGGCTCACGTTTTTTGCGTTCCCGGTGAATCCTACCTCGCCGTCCTCGATGCGCTGCACGACGCGCCGATTGCGCTGACAGTCTGCAGACAAGAGGCCGGAGCCGGCATCATGGCCGAAGCCGCCGCGCGACTTACCGGGAGACCCGGCGTCGTCTTTGTCACCCGGGGACCCGGCGCGACCAATGCGGCCCACGCCATTCACATTGCCGAGCAAGGCGGCACGCCGCTCATCATGTTCATCGGCCAGGTTGATCGAGGGATGAGCGAGCGCGGCGCCTTCCAGGAAATGGATTATCGCGCCTTTTTCGGCTCCACGACAAAATGGGCGACCCAGATCGAGGATCCCGCGCGCATACCGGAAATCGTGTCGCGCGCCTTTCATGTTGCGCTTCAGGGGCGCCCGGGGCCGGTGGTGATCGCCTTGCCGGAAGACATGCTGGTCGAAACCGCCAGCGTTGCCGACGCCCATCGGGTCGAAAGCCTCGAAATCTGGCCAGGGCCGCCGCAGATGCATGAGTTGCATCGCACCCTCTGCGCTGCCGAACGACCGATCATCCTTCTTGGCGGAACGGGTTGGCGGGAAGAGGCGTCCCAATCGATCATGCAATTTGCCGAAGGATTTGATTTGCCGGTCGCCGCTTCATTCAGACGGGCTTCGTTATTTCCCAACGATCACCAATGCTACGCGGGTGAGATCGGCATCGGCCCCAATCCCAAGCTGCGGCGCAGAATGGAAAACGCCGATGTGGTCCTGTTGATCGGCGGACGCATGGGAGAGGCGCCGTCGCAGGGTTACGAAGTTCTGGACATCCCGACGCCGCGACAAAAATTGGTGCATGTTCACGCCGATGCGACTGAAATCGGACGCGTCTACCACCCGTTTCTTGGGATTGTTGCGACGCCCTGCGCTTTTGCCGCAGCGACCAAGGAATTGCGGCCTCCCGCGACGATCGGGTGGAGAGCGGAGCGGCAGGCGGCGCGCGCCGATTATCTCGCCTGGACGCAACCGCCTCCGCCGGGGCCGGGGCCGGTGGATTTGACCGAAATCTTCGTTCACCTGCGCGACAAACTCGCGGAAAACACGATCATCACCAACGGGGCGGGTAATTTTGCGCTTTGGGTGGGACGATTTCTGCGGTTTCACCAATTCGGCAGCCATCTCGGTCCAGTCTCGGGGTCGATGGGCTACGGCCTCCCGGCCGCAGTGGGCGCCAAGCGGGTGCGTCCCGATCATAAAGTGGTGTGCTTCTGCGGCGATGGCGATTTCCTGATGAATGGCCAGGAATTCGCGACAGCGGTTCAATACGACTTGGCGATCGTCGTGATCATTATCGACAATGGCATGTACGGCACGATCCGCATGCATCAGGAACGGCGATATCCGGGGCGGATTGAGGGAACCGCATTGCGCAATCCCGATTTCGCGGCTTATGCCCGAGCGTTCGGGGGCCACGGTGAGACGGTTGAAGCCACCGATGAATTCGCGCCGGCTTTCGAACGCTCCTTGGCCAGCAAAAAGCCTTCGATTATTCACATCAATGTCGATCCCGAGGCGATCACGCCAACGCTTCGCCTTTCGGAACTGGGGAAGAAAGGCTCGGAAGGGTAGCAGACCGAGGCCGCCCTATCGCCCACATCGCATGGGTTTTTCGGTTGGAAGCGCCTCTGAGTATTGAGCTTCAAAATAAATAAACTTATCAATAGATATTGCCAAGACCACGTTATATTCGCCATGTTTTTGCTATAATTCGCTAAAGGCGCAGCTTTAAGTATCAAGATCACTTATGAACTTTTTGGAATTTGATTTGTTACCAGTTTTTCGAATACCTTGGCCAATGGGGACGGGATGAAAAACTCGGACCAACGACTTATGGGTTCATTCTTAGATCGGCGGGGCGATTGGTCCGGCGACGGAGATGCTCGATTTGCTCACGAGACGTCGCATTCGAATGGATCTCATGGCGATTTAACAATCGTCATCGTCGAGAGCAGTGCTTTTATCCGCGATTGCATCTTGCGGAGCGCCAGAGGCCTTACGCCAAAAGAGCCGATGGCTTTCTCAAGCTTGCAGGAATTGCGTGATTATCGCCCGGACCAACAACCAGCGGTGTCGCTCGTGTCAATCATGTCGCTGTCTGCGGAAGAAGTGGACCGGGAATTCGCACTATTGTCGCAGATCGATCCACAATTAAAAACATTGGTTCTCGCGCCCGCCGACGATTTGAATAGAGCGCTTGCCGCCCTAAGCCAGGGCGCAAATGGTTTTATTTCAATCAATGTCGGATTTGAAATCGTCATGCAGGCCCTGCGTTTTGTCAGCTCTGGCGGAACTTACGTTCCCGCGCAATGTTTGCTCGCCGCCAAAAGAGAGTTCAGGCCACGAGCGAACAAGCGTATTCTCATGCCGTCACGACGCAGGAAGTTGCTGTTATCCAGGCGATCCGTCAGGGCAAGCCGAACAAGATTATCGCTTATGAACTGAATTTGTGTGAAAACGCGGTCAAGGTTCACCTGCGGAACATCATGAAAAAATTAAATGCGAGAAACCGCACAGAGGTCGCGGTCAAGGGCGAAAGTCTGTGCAAAACCGCAATATAAGTGTGATTGCCGTTGAGCATTTCACACCGCCGCCCGGAAGTTCCGAGCAAGAGAACCTAACCCCACTATAAAAATCCTCCGTCTCCTCAATAGGCGTTGCAATAGGCTTTCGCCGAAATCAACGTCAGCCAGATGCATCGCAAATCGAGCCAGACCGACCAGTTGTCAACATAGAAGAGGTCGTGCTCAACGCGGCGGAGAATGTCCTCGTGCGATTTGATCTCGCCACGAAAGCCGTTAACCTGCGCCCAGCCGGTAATGCCAGGCTTGATGTTATGACGACGCGCGTAAAATTCAATCGTCTGTACAAATTCGTGGTCATGCGCCGACGCGTGGGGACGCGGCCCGACCAGGGACATCTCGCCCTTCAGGACGTTGACCAGTTGCGGTAGCTCATCGATGTTGAAACGTCGCAGCCAGCGCCCCACACGCGTTATTCGCGCATCGTTGCGGGAGGCCTGAACGACGCTTGGACCGTCGTCCATCGTTGTCATGCTGCGGAACTTGAAAATGCGGAACGTTTCTTGATTAAATCCATAACGGCGTTGCGAAAAGATAACTGGTCCCGGACTGTCAAGTTTGATCAGAATCGCTACGGCCGCGAATAAGGGCGCCAGGACCACCAGACCCAGGCCCGCGCCGAGTATATCGAGTGAGCGCTTCATGATGACCTCGCCGTCCGACAGCGGTCGTCGCACGAGATCCAGGCTGGGAACGCAGCCAACCTCCGATATGTGCGCATCGGCGAAGCGCGAGAGAACGGGTTCCGGCCCAAGATGGATCGCCGCGGGCAATCGCCGGAATGCGTTGACACAGGCGTCTATCGCTTTCTTGTGTGACCACGACAGGATGATGAAAACTTCATCCGGGCAGAGCGCTCGTGCGTCGGCCACCGCGAGCTCAAGGTCTGGCAGCATTCGGCCATGACCGCGCAAGGCGAAGACGCCAACGATGTCCATGCCGACCATGGCGGCTTCGTATCGCCTGCGGAAAATCGCAATTTCGTTTTCATAGCCAACAATGTAAACACGCCGCGACAGGATGCTCCCCGGACAGACGAATTTTCGGGCGAGCCGGACGGCGCACATCCTCCAGCCGACCAGCACCATAAATCCGAGCACTGAGAAAACGATTGTCGTGACGCGCGAATACTCGGCTGTCACTTTAGTTACGAAGCCAATCGCCAGGATGGAAAGCAACACCATCGACCACAGAGAGGCGATGCGACCAACTTGTCCATTCAATTTCAGATAGTTGTCGATCCGATATTCCCCCCGCGTGGCGTTGGGAAGAACGAATAGGGCGGCAACCATGCTTCCGATCAGGGCCATCGAATTCGCGCCGCCATGATCGTGGAAAAACCATTCGTAGGACAATTCGGAAATCAAGGCCGCGGCCAGGATCGCCAAGGCGTCGCATGCCGCCGCGACCAGGGAGAAGGCCACCTGGGCGAAGGCGGATGACCGCCAGGCGTTCCGCACACGCAAAGACCCCGGCGCCTGCCGAAAATCTTCGTATGCGACCTGCTGCGCGACAGGCCGCCCGGTCCTGCCGAATGACGCGCCCGCACGCCTCGAAAAGTTAGGCGCGGCAAATTCGTCCGATCGAAAGGGCGCGATGAATCGACGACGGTTCGACAAGGGCTGTCTCCGTTTAAGTTCGAATGGGTTGTTTCGGCGTGATGGCGCGAGCCGGCAGAGCCAGGCGCGCGATCGAGGACGCGCGTTTAGTGCGTTTTCAAGCCAGGTGGATACCGGTTGGCGTGAAGAAAACGCGTAAAGACAAAGACCTCGAGCCCCGACCTGACTTAGATCGGAAAAGGCTCTGGAAGCGCCGCGTCATTCGGCGATTGTTCAGGCAAGGTTTCGTCAACCTGACGAAGAGGCACGAGGCGCCAAGCGACGCATGAAAAACGGGCGCAGGCAAAACAGTGCTGGACTGCACAAAGACGCTTCACCCAATTCCATTGAGACGGCGGTTGAGATCAAGCGCAAGCGGCGCGACGAACGGCTTAGCCAGCATTTTATGATGCGTTCCACGAATGCTGACGATCACGCAATCAGGCGCAATTCGATGCCAGAATTCGGTGACGTAACTCAGTTGAGCTGTCGCTTTATAAACGAAGACGGCGCCGTCATAGCCGGTAAAATTCGCTATTTCGATTGCGTCGTACAGTTTTACCATGAAGTTTTGATTGTAATCTGGATAAGATGACCAGTTATGCATGAACAATTGCACCGGATGTTTGGCGACTACATACCGCTCTTGCGTCTTTTTTATTCTGAGTTTTATATTAGGTCCACGTGCAATCTGGTTCCAGATTCTCCCAAATTCTTTGTAAAAGAGCGCGCCTGGAATATTTATCAAGACCTTAGCGGCGTAGTGTAGTGGCGATCGGGCGCTCATTCGCCGCTTTGGCGCGCCGTCGATGGAGACCAGAACGCCGACCGTCCGCCCCCAGTCTTGCAAAAGCCGGGCAATTTCGAGTGCGACAAGCGCGCCGGCTGACCATCCACCCAAATTGATCTTGCCTTCCGGCTGAAACTTCACGATGGCGTCAGCATAAAATTTCGCTACATAGGGCAGCATCGCCGCGTGGCCAGCTTCCATGCTTAGTTTTTCGCAATCCAGCATGAGTTTTTTTGGCGCCTGGATCGCGAAGAATTGCACGCCCGAGCCGATTTCACTCGCCAAATCAATGAAATCAGCGCCGCCGGCGCCGGAAAGACTGTGGACACAATAAAATACGGGCGATTTTGATTCCGGGTTATGCGCATCCTCATTGAGAGGAATGATCGGTTGTCTGGAGGCCAGCGCCATTAAAGCTGCGAGACTTGATACATCGTTCATGAATTCCTCCGTTCCTTTGATTTCAGAAGGAGTTTTAAGAACCGCAAAGAGGGGCGCGAGAAAGACAATTGCGAAAAATGCAAGCACGATGTCGCAAACTCATGGGACTCCGTTTCGACTGACATTCTGTTCGCTTCCGTGAGATCAGGCACGACGATGTTCGACGGATTCGCGCAAGGTACGCTGGGTTATGAAGTTGAAAGACAACGCCGGATTCAGGCAAGGTTTCCGGCGTCGACCGTGACCACCGTCCCGGTGATGTTCCGCGCCTTGTCGCTCATCAGGAACTCCACGGCGTCCGCGACATCGTTTGGCTCGGCCAGTCGCCGCAGGGCGCTGCGGCGGACGACCTTGTTGCGGCCGTCGTCGTCAAGCTCCCTGGTCATTTCAGTCTCCATGACGCCCGGCGCAACGGCATTGACCGTGATGCCCAGACCGCCAAGCTTCACGCGCCAGCGACCGCGTGAAACCGATTAACGCCGATTTGGTCGCGCCATAGACCGATAATCCGCTCACGCCACTCAGGGCGATGACCGATGCGATGTTGACGATGCGGCCGCTTTTCCGCGTCATCATCCCGCGCGCGACATATTTGGTAAGAACGACCGGCGACACGATGTTCAGGCGGCAGAGATTTTCGATCTGCGTGTTGTGCATATTCGCCAGCAGTCCGGAGGCGCCCGACGCGGCGTTGTTAACCAGGCCATCCAGGGGGCCGATCGTCTGCGAGATGTCTCGCACGAAAGCCGGGATGGCGTCGATATCGCTCAAGTCGAAGGGTTTGAAATACAACTCGCCCTTGCCCTGCGCCTGCAACTCCTGTTGCAATTGAACGATTTCGCCGGTCTCGCGCCGGGCGATCGCCAGCACCCGATCGCCATTGGTCGCGAAGCGGCGCGCCATGGCCAGTCCAACCCCGCGACTGGCGCCCGTGATCAGGATGTTACGCATTGCGGCGCACCAGCTTTCCGCCGGGCGACATCTCGAGGGCGGCCACCACTCGAATTGTCGCTGGCACTTTGTGGCTCGGCAGCGCGCCCCGGCACATGGCGAAGATTTCATCCTTGATCGCCGCCGCCTGCTCGGCGTCGACGTCATCGATGTTGGCGCTGTTCAAAACAATCTCGGCGACCACGATGGCGCCGGTGATCGGATTGGGGCGCCCTTTGACCAGAGACGCCCGAACGCGATCATGCCGATTGATCAGCGCCTCGACTTCCTCGGGATGAACTTTCAGGCCGCCGACGTTGACCACGCCGTCGCGACGCCCGACGAAATGCCAACGCTCGCCGCGTTGTTCCACCATGTCGCGGGTATGAAAGAAACCGTCACTGTCGCGCAACGGGGGAGCCTCCGGACCAAGATAACGCATCGCTGTCCTGCCTGACCGGATCAACATTTCGCCGTCTGCGACCCGCACGTCGACGGCGCCGCCGGTTTCCATCACGCTCATCGGAATCCCCTCGCGGCCATCGTGGACTTCGAACGCGACGCCCGCCTCTGTCGAGGCGTAGGCATGGACGATGGCGGCGTCTGGGAATTGCGCGCGCAACCTGTCCAGGACGGCCTGATCGGCGATTTCACCCGACAAACGCACGTAATCAGGTCTGAAGCCTTGGACGGCCGGGCTCATCAGCGCGCGTCGCCATTGGGTCGGCGTGCCGGTCATATGCGTGACGCCGCGCCTTGCAAGGCGATCCAGGTGATCCGACGCGCTCTCGTTGGGGTGCGAAAGGACCAGGGATCCGCCGCCGACGACCGCTCTGAGAAAGATCTGCAACCCGCCATAACGGCGAATGTCGTAAAATGTCGCCCAAGTTGGCGCGTGGTCCGGATCCCTTTGCAAGGCGCCGCTCAAGCTGTCCAGCGTATGCACGACGATTTTGGGCGGACCGGCGGTCCCCGAGGTCAGGAGGGCCCACTCGGTCGCGACGGCTTCCGAAACCTTGTGATCGCAGGGCGCCAGCGGCAGTCCGCAGCGAATGACCGGCAGCCCGGCGTCCGGCGCCTGCTGGGTTCGTCCAACAACAATCGCCTCGGCCTCCGCATCGGCCATCACCGACTGCAAGTGACGTGAGTCCAGATCGGGCGGACACACCACCATCCGCCGGGCGACGCCGTCCAGTTCGATGAGCGCCAGCGCGGCGCTGAGTTGATCTTCGGCGCAAATCACGACCGATCGACCCCGTAGGTCGCTCATGGGGGTATCGAGGCTGGTCGCCTCGCCGAGATCGGCAAGCGCGACCGAGTGTTCAGCGCCCCAGACCATCCGACGGTCTGGACCACGCGCCGCTATCATGGTCCTCAACATGGATGTGACGCCTTCAGCGCATGCTCATAAAGCTGCACAAAGTCGCCGAATGTCACCGGCAGCGGGATTTCTTCAGGTCCCGTAAATGGATCGACGCCCAGTTCGTCTTCCAAAACCGCGACGATCAGAGCGAAACAAAGAGAATCCAATCCGGTTTGCAACAGCGGCAGATCGTCTGAGAGCAGCGGCATGCGTTTGTTCTGCTCCATCCCGACGCGCCTGAACACAGTCTCGACTTTTTGGCGAATCAACATGGTTCGTCTCCTGCTTTTGCACGCTCAGGCGGATCTCAAAATGCGACTGCGGCTGATGCGTCCGCAGTCATGGGCGAAACGCCAATAGGCTTCCCTGGCCGTTTTGTAGATCGGGCCCGGCGTCAGCGTGTGCTGCTCGATGCGCGTCACGGGCGCCACTTTGGAAAAGTTGCCGCTGGAGAAGATCTCGTCGGCCGCCAGAAAGTCCGCGTGCCGCAGCGACTTTTCGACGACCTCGACGCCTGCGTCGCGCAAAAGACCGATCACGCGACGGCGCGTAATTCCGTTCAAAAAGGTTCCGTTGGCGGCCGGCGTATAGGCGACGCCATCCTTCGCCAGAAAAATATTGGCATTGGCAAGTTCGGCGACATTTCCCAGCATGTCGTTCATCAGGCAATTGTCAAATCCGCGCCGGAGCGCCTCCATCATCGCCCGAGCGCTGTTCGGATAGTGACAGCCAGCCTTCGAATTCGACTGGAGCGGTCTCCGGGGTCGGCCGTCGGTAAGGCGACAAGGTGATGGAGATTCCGGTGGGCGCCGGAAGGGGCGATTCGTAGAGACACAGGCACCATCGCGTCGTCTCCGGGTCGAAGCGCACGCCGCCGGCGTAGCCTCCCGCCGCCCAATACATCGGTCGGATATAAAGCTCCGCATTTTCGTCGAACCGCCAGATGCCTTCACTGGCGAGATCAAGCCATTGCTCCTGTGATACAACCGGCAGCAGTCCCAATTTCTCCGCTGAAACATTTATACGCGCGAGATGCTGGTCCAGGTCTGGGGCAAGACCCCCGAACGCCCTGGCGCCGTCGAACACCGTGGAGCTTTGCCAGGCGCCATGCGTTCTCGGTCCCATGATCGGCGGATTGCCTTCTCGCCATTCGCCTTCGAAGAAAGTCCAAGTGTTCGATGGGGCGGCGTCCAACCGCATAAAGTCTGGCATCATTGACTCCGCGTATCGATTGTTTAGGCAAGTCATCAGGCAAGTCATTAGCAAACGCAGACGATGCAATTTGGTTTTCCGGAGTGACGGATGGCGCTCGATCCTCACGTGCAACGGCT
>CAWFBN010000185.1:0-22520 GCA_963813955.1 uncultured Alphaproteobacteria bacterium
CGTGCCGCTGGTCTTCGCCGGCGCCGATAGCCTTCGCGCTCGTCCTCCGGAACCACAGTCCCAACCGTGACCGAAAAGACCCACGAAAATCTCGCGCTGCACAGCGCCGACGGCCATCTGCATCTGCCGCCCCGCCAAAAAGTGCGGCGCAACGCGCGCGATGCCGGGCTCTTCATTCTGGCGGTGCTGGCGCTCGGGTCGGCGCGGGTGGCCTTCGTGCGCGCGTGGCCAAGGCCGAACTCGCGACAAGGCGCTGGAAAGCCAAAGGGTGTTCGTCAAGACGGTATTGCCGGCGCCGAGCAAGTCTTCGAACGTCTTCAGCTTGCCCGCAACGTTGCGCGGTACAACGAGACCACCATCTACGCCCGCGTCACCGGTTATGTCCGCAATTTCGCGGTCGACATCGGGGGCCGCGTGGTCAAGGGACAGCGCTGGCCGAACTCGATACCCCCGAACTCGACCAGCAACTCGCCCAGGGCAAGGCGCAGCTCGAACAGGCCAAGGCCAATACCACGCTGGCCAAATTGGCGCTCGAACGCTGGAAAAAGCTGTTCAAGCAGGATTCCGTCGCCCGGCAGGACCTCGACCAGCATCAGAACGCCTTCGACACCTCTGTCGCGCTTGAGGACGCCGCCGCAGCCAATGTCCAGCAACTCCAGGAAATGTCGGGCTTCAAGCGCGTGCAGGCGCCTTTCGACGGCGTCATCACCCAACGCAATGTCGATCTGGGCAATCTGATCAACGCCGGCGGCGGCGGCGTCGCCCTGTTCACCATGGCCAAGACCGATCCCCTGCGCGTATTCATCGACGTGCCGCAGGCCTATTCGCGTAATATCGCAGTCGGCGCTCAGGTCGAGGTCCGGCAGACGGAAATTCCCGATCAAGTCTTTCATGGCGTCGTGTCGCGCATCGCCGGCGCCATTGACGTCGCGACGCGCTCGCAGCGGGTGGAGCTGACGCTCCCCAATTCGGACGGACGCCTGTCGCCGGGCGCCTATGTTCGCGTGTCTTTGCCGCTCGCGCCCAAAGGGGCCTTGTCGATCCCCGCCAACACCCTGCTGTTTCGCGCCGAAGGCCCCAATGTCGCGGTGGTCGACGATGCCGGCCGGGCGCATTTGCGGCCGGTGACCATCGCCAATGATCTCGGCGCGTCGCTGGAAATCGCGCATGGACTTGGCGCCGAGGATCGCGTCATCGTCAATCCGCCGGAACCGCTCGCCGAGGGCGACCAGATCATTCCGCAATGACGCCGGACCGGACTGGGGCTCAGATTGCTAGGAGGATCTTCGCCTACCTGAACCACGATCGTCATTGCGAGCGAAGCGAAGCAATCCACCTTGGCCACAACCGCAAACCATGGATTGCTTCGCTTCGCTCGCAATGACGGGCCGGATCAATACAGAGGAGAAACCCATAGGGCGGCACCACTAGTCTGTCAGCAGCCCGAAGCCCCGATCCGATTATCCGGTCCGGGGCTATTTTTGCCAAAACGCTATTCGGCGGCGGCGGCCGCTTTCAAGCTCCCCAACGCCTGGTCGAGATCGGCGAGAATATCGTCGATATGTTCGATGCCGACCGACAATCGCACATAGCCGGGCGACACGCCGGTGGCGGTCTGCGCCTCCTCGGCCAGCTGCGAATGGGTGGTCGAGGCCGGATGAATGGCGAGGCTGCGCGCGTCGCCGATATTGGCGACGTGATAGAAAACCTTCAGCGCGTCGATGAAGGCGCGACCCGCCGCCGATCCGCCCGCCAGTTCGAAGCCGACCAGCGCGCCATAACCGCCCTTGAGATATTTGTCCGCGCGACGGCGGGTCTCGCCGTCCTGAAGCGAAGGATGGATCACCTTGGTCACTTCCGGCCGTTTCGCCAGCCAGGCGGCGACGGCGTTGGCGTTCTGGCAATGGCGTTCGATGCGCAGGGGCAGCGTTTCGAGCCCTTGCAGGGTGAGGAAGGCGTTGAAGGGCGACAGCGCCGCGCCGAGATCGCGCAGCAAGGTGGTGCGCGCCTTGATGATATAGGCGACCGGCCCGATCGGCTTGACGGCCTGCGTCCAGACCGCGCCGTGATAGCTCGGATCGGGCGTGTTGAGCGCCGGTTGGCGTTCGGGGAATTTTTCCCAATCGAAATTGCCGCCATCGACAATGGCGCCGCCAATCGATGTGCCGTGGCCGCCGATGAATTTGGTGGTCGAATAAACCACGATGGCTGCGCCATGCTCCAGCGGCCGGGTCAGGATCGGCGCGGCGGTGTTGTCGACGATCAGCGGAATGCCGAATTGCGGCCGATGGCTTGCGACCTCGGCGATCGGGAAAACCGCGAGCTTGGGATTGGGCAAGGTCTCGGCGTAATAGGCGCGGGTGGCTCATCGGTGGCGCGGCGGAAATTTTCCGGGTCGGACGGATCGACGAAGCGGACTTCGACGCCCTGATCCTTGAGCGTATTGGCGAAGAGGTTCCAGGTGCCGCCGTAAAGATCGGTCGAGGACACGATATTGTCGCCGACGCGGGCGAGGTTCTGCACCGCAAAGGCCGACGCGGCCTGTCCCGACGCGACGCAGAGCGCCGCCGCTCCGCCTTCCAGCGCCGCCAGCCGCTTTTCGAGAATGTCGGTGGTGGGATTGCCCAGTCGCGTGTAGATATTGCCCAGTTCCTTCAGCGCGAAGAGATTGGCCGCGTGTTCGGTGTCGCGGAACTGGTAGCTGGTGGTCTGATAGATCGGCGGCGGCCACCGAGCCGGTGGCCGGATCGGCGCGCCAGCCGGCATGGAGGACGATGGTCTCGGGATTTTTGGTTTGATTGGACATTTGGCTTCCTGGGAGGCTGTTCGAGCGTCAAGCTGTGCCGCGATCTTATTTAGATGACTCTTTTAGTCAACTAATAATATGCCGACGTTGGCGCCAGTCTCGCCATGCGAACAGCTTCCGTCAAGATTGACAGGCCTTACGCCGCCTGCCGCTCGACGCTCCGACCCGCCACCTCGCGCGCAAGATCATGGATGAAGCCGAGCTTTTCGATCACCGGCCTGGACAGCACGAAGGGATAGACATCGGGCTGCCCGAGGCTGCGGCTCAGGCTGTTGAGCGCCACGGTGACGGGCGTCCACGCCCCTACGATGTCGTCTATGGCGCCGTCGCGATAGGGGTCGAAAACCACGTCGGTCCGCAGATGATCGTCCTCCGCGTCTTTCGGCTGAACCGAGAGGCCGAAGGCGTTGGCCGTCTCCAGCGTATCGACGATATGCATGTAATGCGCCCAGGTTTCCGCGAAATCCTCGAAGGGATGGAGGTCGCGTAGGCGCTGATGAAGGCGTTGGCCCAGTCGGCGGGCGCGCCATTGGCATGATGCCTCTGCAACGCGGCGTCGTAATCCTGCTCGTTCATCGCCGAACAAAACCCGGAAGGACTCCTGCCGGCCCTCGTCGCGCACCAGCCGATCCCAGTAATAATGGCCGATTTCATGCCGCAAATGGCCGAGCAAAGTGCGATAGGGCTCCGCCATGGCGACGCGGCGCGACTCGCGCTCGGCGTCATCGGCCTCAGCGATATTGAGCGTGATCAGTCCCTCTTCGTGCCCGGTCAGGACCTTTTGCGCGCCATCGGCGAGGAGGTCGAAAACAAGACCCCGCGCCGAATCTTCGCTGCGGGTTGGCAAGGGCAGGCGCCAAAGCAGTAGCGAATAGAAGAGCTGCCGCTTGGCCTTTTCGATTTTCGCCCAGGCCTCCCGATTGTGCGGGGCGGTCAAATTCGGCACGGTGCGGTTATGCCGGCAGCACAGGCAGAAGGGGCTTTCGTCCTCGCCGGCTACCAGCCAGTTGCAGCCGCAGGCGTCGGCGTTTTCGCAGATTCGATAGGCGCGCGACGGATCGGCGAGCGCCGAAACGCCCTGCCCCTCAGGAGTCAGATGCGGACATCACGCCGAGGTCCGGCGCGAAGCCGAGGCGATGGCGGCAGACCACGCAAGCCGCATTCTCGAAATAGACCGCGTTGCCGCAGGCCTGGCACTTGAATAATTTCATGCTGAGGACCTCGAAAAAAGAAGGGAAAAGGCTGCGCCTAAGCCTTGCGCTTGCGCGTCTCGGCGGCCTTGTGCGCGGAGGCTGAGCGTTCGGCGGCGGGCCGCGACGCGGAGGCCTTGCCGCCGATCTCGCCGCCACGATGCGCGGCTGGATGACTGGTGGTCTTGCCGCGTCCCGACCCGCCCGGCTTCTTGCCGCCGCCGTCGTCCTTGTTGACGGTCGCCCAGGCGCGGCGCTCCGCCTCCTCGGGAGCAACGCCGCGCTCCTCATAGCTCGACTCGATATGCTCGGCCTTGCGGACCTGCTTGTCGGTGTATTTGGACTTATCGCCTTGCGGCATGTCTCATCTCCCGAAAGATTTTGCGAAGGCGCTCAGCGGCCGCCGGCCCTGCGCGTCATATCCGCCATTTTTTCCGCGCCCTTCGCAGCGTTTTGTCCTGCCTGCTGGGTCACGTCAGCCGCACGCCGCGCCACTTCCTGGCCGGCATCCGAGAGGGTCGAGACGAATTCGCGATAGTTCTCGACCACGCTCGCCGGTGTCGTCACGGCGATTTCGGCGATTTTTCTGACGTGGCCTTGTGTCTTCTCGAAGCTCTCCTTGATCATGTCCGTCTGAATCGAAGTCACGTCCTGCAGCGATTTCGCCGTGCGCAACTTCTCCGCCGTCCTGGCGGTGATTTCGATATTGTCTTCCGACAATCTGGCCATCTCGCCGGCGATCGCCTGCGCGGTGCGCCCCATATTAGCGACTTGCCCAAGAAGGGCCGAGAATCCGCTCACGCCGATTTGCCCTGTAGATGTTTGATCCTGTGGCATGTGATCGCCTTTCCACTAGCTCAGCTTAAGCGCTGCGGCGCCGCTGCTGTTCGCGCACGCCCAACGCTCCCGGACATCCTTCGTTCCTGAAAAACAAAACCAATCGCTCGCCCAGCCACCCGATGGAGCCAAAGCGGCGCCATGCGCGTTTCATCCTCGTCGAGTCTCGGAAAGGCCAAAAAATGGAAAACGTGAAATTCCGCACACGCGAACCGCGCCTCGGGCCGCGACGCACCAAGCTGGAAATTCCCGGCTGGGCAGGCGAAAGAGAGCCGCGCGCCGATGGCTCCCAGGAATACGCCTGGCATTGCACGCCGTTCTCGGAAAGCGCGCAATATGGCGTCGAACTCTTCTATCCTTACGACAATGAGTTGATTGTCAGCACCAGCAACGGAAAGCTGTTTTTCGAGGGCGATTTCGGCCCTTGCCCGGAAGAGGGGCTGCAATGGCCGCCCTTCCGCAATTTTGGCGACGTCTGGTACACTTACCAGATCCTGCTCGACCTGAAGGTCGAGAGCGGCTTCGCCATTCGCACCGAACCGCATCCGCGCTTCTATACGGATCGCACCGACACCTGTCCGATCGCGGTCCCGGCCCTGATCCGCAATTGGTGGCCGATGATGTTCTTCATGGTGTTCAAGGCGCCCGCCGAAGGCCGCGCCCATATTTTCCGGCCGGGCGAAGCTTTCGCCCAGATCATCGTCATTCCGGAGGAAGCCCGTTTCGATCTCGTTGAGATGGATGAGGAAGAGTCGGCCGAGCGCGAATTGCAGGCCCGTCGCATCCATGCCAGCCGTGATCGCCTGTCGGAGAACACCCGCTGGGTATCGCGCACGGAAACCGTGTTTGATGGCACCTATCGTTTCATGCTGCGCGCGGCCAAGGCGCAGCAGTCAAAGGAAAAAGACGAGATGACCATCCCGCCGAAATGAAAACGGCCGGGGCTGACCCGGCCACGCTCACCTCAATAATAATGATGATGGTGGTGATGGTGGTAATGATGATGGTGGTGATGATACCGCCGCCAGTGGTGGTGATGATGGTGATGATGGTGGTATTGGCCCAGCATCCGTCTGTCCATGCCCTCGCTGCCCGCCGCTAGATCGCGCGCCGAAGCCGCCTCGGCGGCCGCGAGCAATACGGTCGCTTCGGGGATTGGCTGCAGCAATTCAGCAAAACTCCGAGCTTGGAGAACACCTTCGGGATCGGGGGCGGCAGTCGCGACCTGTGTGGCTCCGGCGGTCGCCAAAACCGCCGCGCCAATCATTCCAGCTAATCGACGTCTCATGATTTTGCCTCCAAAAATGCTTGGCTATAGGGATGCTTAACGTCGCCAGTCGCAGCGGGTTCCGCCGATCAGACGCCGGCCATCGCCGCGTTGTCCGTCAGCTCCTCGGTCAGAACCTTGAACAACTCGAGCTGGTGCGGTCCGAAGGAATTCAGCAGCGGGATATCGGCGGCGTCGCGGCCGCGTGAGACCAGAATACGCCCCACTCGCGGCGTATTATGACGCGCATCGAAGGTGTGCCAGCGGCCGCCCAGAAACACTTCGAACCATGCGTTGAAATCCATCGGCGAAGGGTCGGGCGGAACGTCGATGTCGCCAAGATAACCGTTGGCGTAGCGCGCGGGAATATTCATGCAGCGGCAGAAGGCGACCGCCAGATGGGCGAAGTCGCGGCAGACGCCGATCCTCTCGCAATAGGCTTCATAGGCCGTGCGCGTGTCTCGCGCATATTGATAGCCGAAGGTCAGATGGCTGTGGACGAAGTCGCAGATCGCCTGCACGCGCGTCCATCCCGTCGGCGTTGTTCCGAACAGATTCCAGGCGATCTGGCTCAGCTTGTCGGTTTCGCAATAGCGACTGCCCAGCAGGTAGGTGAGACACTCATCCGGCAGTTGCGCCACCGGCGTCTCGGGCGCGTCCGGCACGATCTGGTCCGGCTTGCCATCGTCCTCGATGACGCCGTGACAGGACATCAACAGGCGACCGGGTGGCGCGACAAAACGACGACAGAGATTGCCGAACATATCGATGTAGGCGGAGGCTTCGACGTCCGGAACCGTGGTGAAGGGCGTCTCTCGACGCACTGAAGACGCGCGGCCTGGATGAACATCGAGCTGGGTGACGATGGGCGTCGGCGCCGGGCAAACGATCGCCATTTCATAGCCGTAACGGATCAGCATTCTCTCTTCCTTTCGGAGTCGCGAAACGAAAAGGGCGCCCCCCGGCGCTGTCAAAAACATCCCGTGAGGATCCTGCCTCACGGGATGAAACTAAAAATTTGAGCATCTGGACGCGATACTTCAAGCCTTGTCGATGGCTTTCTTCACGGCGTCTTTCACATCGCCTTCTGCCTTCTGGGCATCGCCCTTGGCCTCCTGCATGGCGCCCTTGGCCCGCAGCTTGGGGTCGTCCGTGGCGGCGCCTACAGCTTGTTTGGCCTTGCCGATGACTTCGTTGGCGGCGCCTTTGATCTTGTCGGATGTGCTGGTCATGGTTTTTACCTGTCCTGGTTGGTTTTCGGATGGGCCGGGGGTGGCTGATTTTCCGAAGGCTCGGACGAACGCTGACCGATCCACGAAGGCGGATCGCTGGCGGGGAAAGATTCCCATGATGCTTCGTCGACATCGTCCCAGTTGGAGGTTGGCGATTTTTGTGGCTTTTTCGCCGTTTCGGACGTCTTCGCCTTGCCGGACTTTCCGGAAGGCGTTCGTTCCTGTGGCTTTTTGGACGCCATTTCCATGCGCCTCATCAGTGATAGAACAATGCGAGCAGGATGATGATCGGAATCGGCACACCGATCAGCCAAAGCAAAAGTCCTTTTCCCATCGATGAACTCCCATTACTGACAGCGGCGAAAAGCCGGCTTCCGTCCGTCGTTCAGCGAATAACATTGTGGGAGTCTCAAGGTTCCGCTCAACTTGAAATAAATTGGATTTTGATGCCAAAACAGCGCAGCTTGATTGGCGATGGCCCGAAGTTTTGGGGAAACAATATTTTCGCACATTTAACTATAACATGAGCATTGCTTACGGAACCGTGGGGCAGCCGCCGCGTTTCACGACAAAAGACACCTCTGCAACCCTTTTTCGGGAGCGAAATCGCTTGGCCTTAGCCGACACCCATCTAGAGGTCGAAACACTCGCGCCGGCCGAGCCGCCCGAGACGGAAATGCCCTTGCCGTCCGATCCGAGGACTATTTTCCTCGGCGGACTTTTCCTTTTCGCCGCGATGACGGCGGCCTATTTCGCCAGCGAGATCCTTCTTCCGCTGATGTTCGCCATCACGCTCAAGCTTTTGTTGCAGCCGGTGATGCGGTTGCTCGAACGGTTGAAATTGCCGCGCATCATCGCCGCTTTGCTGCTCATCTTCATCTTGCTCGGAGGGGTCGCCATGCTGGTCGCCGCCATTTCGGCCCCCGCCGGCGAGTGGGCCGCGAGGCTGCCGGAAGGCGTGTCCAAGCTCCAGCAAAGGCTCAGCTATTTCCGCGGGCCGGTCGACGCCATCATCAAGATGATCCACCAGATCGACGGCCTCGGCGGCGGCGGGGCGCCGGCTCAGACGTCGCCGCTGCTTTCGGGCTCCGCCTTGTTCGCCAGCGTTTTTTCCGGCGCGCGGGGCTTCGCCAGCGCCTTGTTCACCACCATCCTGTTTTTGTATTTCCTGCTGCTGTCCGGCGATGTCTTCCTGCGCCGGCTGGTGGAAATCCTGCCGCGTTTCAGCGCCAAGCGTCAGGCCGTCGATATTTCGCTGCAGATCGAAGACGATATTTTCGCTTATCTGTCGACCATCACCGTCATGAACCTGCTGGTGGAACTTGCCACGGCTGCGACCATGCAGTGGACCGGCGTCGGCGACCCTATCCTGTGGGGCGTCGTCGCCTTCCTGCTGAACTTCGCGCCGATCATTGGCCCGATCATCGCGTTCTTCATTTTTTTGCTCGCCGGATTGCTGACCATCGACAACGAATGGAGCGCCCTGGCGCCAGCCGCATCCTATCTGGTCATTCATATGATCGAAGGTGAAACGCTGACGCCCATGCTGTTGGCGAAACGCTTCACCATCAATCCCTTGCTTGTCGTCCTGTCCCTGGTTTTCTGGTCCTGGATGTGGGGCATGCCGGGCGCGATTTCGGCGCCGATGCTGGCCATCCTGAAAATCGTCTGCGATCGCGTCAGGCCTTTCGCCGCGCTCGGCCATATCCTGGAAAACTGAATTTTTACCGGAGCTGCGGCGGAAACGGAACGATTGGCGCGCATCGGCATTATTTCGGCGAACCGGTCATTTTTTCATGCGTCCACGACGACGGAAATCCGTCGCCGTCCCGGCGAAGCATTGTCGGAGACCCAGTCATGAGCCTTGGCACAATTCTGCTCATCATTCTCATACTCGCGCTTCTCGGCGCCTTGCCGAGTTGGCCCTATAGCGCTGGCTGGGGCTATTATCCGAGCGGCGGCCTCGGACTGATTTTGGTGATCGTCGTCGTCCTGCTGGCGACAGGGCGACTTTAGGCGGCTCCGCTAGAGGCCTGACCTGAACCAGGGTCGTCATTCGAGCGAAGCGAAGCAATCCACCCTGGCCACAACCGCAAGCCATGGATTGCTTCGCTTCGCTCGCAATGACGGGGCCAGGTCAATTCAGGCGAGAAAGCTACTAGCTGGTGGACATCACCTTGATGTCGCCCGTTCGCGAGAGCAGCTTGACGACAACTTCGTCCTGATCGCGCTGCAAGGCGACATCGATCGATCCGCTGGCGATCTTGAGACCACGCAGAACGACCTCCTGCAGGAAATCAGGCAGGATCGAGCGCTCGAAAGTGATCTGGCCCGCGGCGGGATCGAGACGGAGGCCAAGACAGGATTGCAGCAGAAAGATCGGCGCCGCCGCGGCCCAGGCCTGCGGCGCGCAGGCCACCGGATAAAAAGTCGGCCCCTGGTGGCGCCGACGCGGAAAGCCGCAGAAAAGCTCAGGCAACCGCCTCAGATCGATATAGGTCGCGGCGGCGCAAATCCCGTCTAAAATGCGCGCAGCTTCCTGCCGATAGCCATAGCGCGCAAAGCCGGCGGCGATGAGCGCATTGTCATGCGGCCACACCGACCCGTTGTGATAGCTCATCGGATTGTAACGCGGCTCCGTCGAGGCGAGCGTCCGCACGCCCCAGCCGGAAAAAAAAGTCCGATCCATCAGCGCGGAAACCACCGCGCCAGCTCTTTCCTCGAAGGCCAGTCCGGTGAACAGGGTATGGCCGGCGTTGGAGGCGCGAACCCGGCAGGGCTTTTTTTCGCCATCGAGCGCCAGCACATAAAATTGCATCTCCTCGTCGAAAAACACCTCGTCGAAACGCCGCCGCAAGACATCGGCCCTGTTTTGCCAATCCTCGGCATGGAGCGTGAGCCCGAGCGCGCGTCCCATCAGCGCCGCCGCCCGCCACGCGCCATAGACGTAGGATTGAACCTCCGCCAGCGCGATCGGCCCCCGCGCAAGGGATCCATCGGCGTGAAAGACTGAAGTCGTGACTGTCCTTCCAGCCCTGGTTGGCGAGACCCTCCTCGGTCTTTCGGCCATATTCGACAAAGCCGTCGCCGTCACGATCTCCGTCGGTTTCGATCCAGCGCAAGGCCGCCTCGATATTGGGCCAGATCGAGCGGATGAGGGAAAGGTCGCCGGTGCGCTCGAAATAGGCGCCGGCCAGCAGCACGAACAGCGGCGTGGAATCGATGCTGCCATAATAATGGCGGAACGGCACTTCGCCGAGCTTGGCCATTTCGCCCTGCCGCGTTTCATGCAGGATTTTTCCCGGTTCGGCGTCGGCGGCGTCGTTGTAGTCCGTCGCCTGATGGGCCGCCAGATAACACAATACGCCCCGCGCTACGGTCGGATCGAGCCACAGCATCTCCAGCCCGGCGATAATCCCGTCGCGCCCGAACACCGTGCTGAACCAGGGGACGCCGGCATAGGGATAAAGCCCGTAGGGCGTTTCGGTCACCAGCATGTAGAAATCCGAGACGCAGCGGCGGATTGTCTCGTTGAACACATGGTTGGATGTCGCGATCGACGCCGCGCGCGACGACGAAACCCGCAAGGCCCGGCGCCCGTCGCGCAACGCCCGCAGGAAAGACCTTGACGCCGATTCCGCCGGTGCGTTCCGATTGAATCTGATCTCGATAAAAAATCTCTTCGCCTCTCCTGGCGCGAGTTCGAGATCGAAACAAGCATGACCGGCGGCGATTTCATCTGGCGGGCGATCGAAGCGCAGCAAGGTCCGCCGAGTTTGATCGTCCAGCCCGGTGTAAGACAGCATGACGCTGTCCCGGCCGACCTTGGGCGGATGGTGCTGACCGGTGGCCTTGCGCTTGCTGCCGCGCACTTCGAAAAGATCGGCGAAATCGGCGGCGAAATGGATGGTCAGCCGGACGCGGCGCGGCACAATATCGTAATTGCGCACCTTCACACGCTCGAAACAGGCGTTATCCCACAGGAATCGCACCCGCCGGACCTGCACGATATCGTGCGCCAGCGTCATTTCACCGGCGGAATCGTAAAAATCCGGATTGGATAGATCGAAGGTCAGCGAGGCATTGTCATCCCGCGGCGTCGAACTCAGCAGGACGGGACGGCGACCATCAATTTGGAGACAGAAGCTGGACAGATAACGTGTGTCCTGGAAGAAAACACCTTCTGGGCTGCCGGGACATGCGCGGGCGTCGCCATTATGGTCGAACAGACCGAAGACATCGCCATATTTGAGCGTGCGCGGCCGAAGCTCGTGCAGGGACGTGCTAGCGGGAATGAAATAATGCGCATGATCCTCGCCATGCAAATCAGCGATAAAGGCATCAAACTGCTCTGCTTTGGCATTCATTTCCATAAGCGTCTCCGGTTTCAGGAAAAAAGTCAGGCGGCGATCTCGGTAAGCCGGCTGAGCTTCTGATTGACAAGTTTCCGATAAAGCCCGTTGGCTCGCAGCGATTCCTCCGGCGCTCCGTCGTCCATCAGGCGGCATTCATGGAGCACGAGAAATCGGTCAAAATTGCGCAAGGTCGACAGCCGATGTGCAATCGTGATCACCGTAATTGTGATCACCGAGGACGGGGCGTGAGCGGCGCGGCGGCGCTTGCTGCACCTTATCTTATTTAAGCGCGGCTTTAGGAACTGCGAAGCAGGGGAATCCGTTTCGCTTTCAATCCGTCCAACAGCCCAAGGTTCCCATTTCCACAGGCGCTCAAGGACGAAATTCCGCTGCGCCCGTCATTGACCGATGACGGGTCGCTTCCCGAGTTTTCATTTAGAACAAGAGGTTCCCCATGCGTATTGCGCAAATCGCGCCCTTGACCGAAGCTGTGCCGCCGCCGCTTTACGGGGGAACCGAACGGGTCGTTTCGTGGCTGACCGAAGAACTGGTCGCTATGGGACATGATGTGACGCTTTTCGCCAGCGGCGACTCGAAAACCTCCGCCAAGCTCAAGTCATTCTGGCCGAAAGCGCTGCGGCTCGACGGCTCGATCCGCGACCAGAACGCCTTGCATATGGCGATGCTGGAAAATGTCTATCGCCGCGCGCATGAATTCGATCTGCTGCATTTCCATCTCGACTATTACCCATTTTCGTTGTTCTCGCGCCAGCAAACCCCTTTCGTCACCACCTTGCATGGCCGCCTCGATCTCCCCGAACATCAGCCCTTGTTCGCCTCTTTCAGTCGCGTGCCGGTGGTGTCCATTTCGAAATCGCAGCAAGTACCAGTGTCGCACGCCAATTTCATCGCCACCGTGCATCATGGCTTGCCGATCAATCGGTTACGGCCGCAGCCGGCCACGCCGTCCTATCTCGCCTTCCTGGGACGCATCTCGCCGGAAAAGCGCGCCGATATCGCCATCCACATCGCCCGCCACTGCGGCCTGCCACTCAAAATCGCCGCGAAAGTCGATCGCGCCGACGAGGATTACTTCCGCGAGGATATCGCGCCCTTGCTGACGGCGCCGGGCGTCGAGTTCGTCGGGGAGATCGACGACGCGCAGAAGCAGAATTTCCTGAGCGGCGCCATTGCTTTGCTCGTCCCCATCGACTGGCCGGAGCCTTTCGGTATCGTGATGATCGAAGCCATGGCCTGCGGCTGTCCCGTGGTCGCGTTCAATCGCGGCGCGGTGCCCGAAATCGTCGAAGACGGCGTGACCGGCTTCATCGTGGAGGACGAGATCGGCGCCGCGCAGGCGGTGCCTAAGTGCGGCAAATTATCCCGTCGCGCCATCCGGCGGCGTTTTGAAGAACGCTTCACTTCGCGGCGCATGGCCGAGGACTATCTTCGCCTTTATGGCACGCTCGTCGAAGGGCAACGCGTCATGCCCCGTCTCCGATCGGTGTGAGTTTCTGCGAGTCCGGCTCCGTTTCCGGCATCAGCGCCGCGACCGCGACGAGGCCGCCGAAGGCGAAGGCGGTCAGGGCGTTGAAGGCGGCGAAGCTGCCGTAATGATCGCTCAGATAGCCGGCCAGCGTGGTGCTCAAGGCGGCGCCGACGCCAACCGCGCTTCCGGCTATGCCCAGCGCCAGATTGAAATGGCCGGTTTCGCGCGTGACGTCCAGAATGACAAGCGGCGTGACCACCGCGAGAACCGCCGCCGAAACGCCGTCGAGCGCCTGGAACATCGCCAGCAGGACAGGCTCTCCGGTCAGGGAGAAGGCCAGCCCGCGCAAGGCCAGCGCGGTGAAGCCGAGCAGCAGCAGCGGCCGGCGGCCCCATTGTCGAGCCTCTCGTCCCACCCATTGCGACAGCGCGGCCATGACGAATTGCGGGATCAAAATGGAGGCCGCCACCATGACGGTCGCCGCCTGGCTGGAGCGCAGCGTCACCATGCTTGCCGCGAGCGGCAGCATCGCGGCATTGGCCAGATGGAACATTCCCAGACAGAACAGGAAACGCCGGAAGGGTTTTACGCGCGCCAATCCGCTGAGAGCATAGAGCAGCGCCGCCGGATCGTTCCGGGAGCGCGGCGCGGGGCCGATCTCGCCCAGCCGGATGCGCGACAGGGCGAAGAGCGCCGGAAGGACCAGCGCGCCGGCGAGGAAAAAGACGGCGCGGCTCGAAAGATAATAGCCGCAGACGCCCATGACGCCCGCCGCGATGCCCGTCCCGGCCGAGGCGAAAGCCGCGTTGCGGCCGAGCCTTTCACTCATGCCGTTTTCGCCGACCAGACCGAGGCTGAGCGAGACCAGAGCCGGACCGAGAATGCAACTCGCCATCGCGTGTGCGATGCGCGTGGCCATGGTCAGAATAAAAATGGGCCATGAAGCGAGAGCGACGGCGCTGAGGCCGATCGCGCCCAGACAGAGCGCGATCAAGCCCGCAGGGCTCTTGAGGCGTCCACGATCGCGCCCGCGGGAATTTGCGCCAGCAGCCCGACGATGCTGCTCACCGTCAGAAGCAGCCCGATGTCGACCTGCGTCCATTTCTGGGTGGTGAGGAAAACCGCGACAAAGGGACCGAACCCAGTCTGGATGTCGGCGACAAAAAATACCAGCCAGTCAAGACCTCGGCGGCTGCGCAAATCCTGTCGCGCGCCTTCGCCTTTCTGCGTTTTCGCGATGTCGTTCCCTCAGGATTTGCCTCAGGATTTGGGCGCCGGCGCGACGCCTTCCACCGGCGGCGCTTGCGGGCCGCCGATGATGACGATGGGTTCGCCCTCCTTGTAGGGCGGCGCGATTTTGAGCTGGTCGCGCGGCAGATCGGCGATCAGTTTGCTCAGATCGCCCTTGCCGGAAAAATGCAGGGCGCGCCAGTCAACGGCGATCTTTCGCGTGCCGACGCCGAGAAAACCGCCAAAATCGACGACGGCGGCGCGCATCACGCCGTTGCGGTCGACGATGACGTCAACGACGCGGCCAAGATCCTCGGACTTGACGCTCTGCACAGGCTTGCCGAGCAAGGCCGCCCCCATCGCGCCATCGAGCACGACGGCGGGGATTTCAACGGGCGCGTGCGGGGCTTCCGGCGCCACTTTTTCCGGAGGCGCTTTTTCCGGAGGCGCCTGCGCGGACGCGCTGCGCCACGGCGCCGCCAACAGCACCGACAGACCGAAGACGGTGAGACCGAAGCGCAACGACCAGGACTGCCGCATGACCGCTCCTCAAGAGCTAAACCTCTTCGGCGCGGCCTTCCGGCGCCGTTTTGGCGATCGGGGGAACTGGTTCGCAGGGCGCGTCATCCGGGTCGGCTGTGCGGCATTTCTGATCGAAGAACAGCGCCTGGCTGATCACCGCCTTGACCGCGTCCTTCGAGAAGGGCTTGGCGATGAAAAAGGTCGGCTCCGGCGCGCGCCCCGTCAGCAAGGCTTGCGGAAAGGCGGTTATGAAAATCACCGGCGTTTGCCATTCCGGCAGAATATCGTTGATGGCGTCGAGGCCCGAACTGCCGTCCGCGAGCATGATGTCCGCCAGGATGAGGCCGGGATGAAATTCCCGCGCCGCGCGAACCGCCGCGTCGCGTGTCCTTGCGACGGTGGCGACCTTGTGCCCCAATTGCTGCAGCAATTTTTGCAGATCGAGCGCGACCAGAGGCTCATCTTCGATAATCAGAACATTGGTGCTCAACTGGACAGCGATCTCGCGACCCGCCTGATCGATGAGGGCGCGCGCGACCGGGTCTGTCACTTCCAGCGTTTGTGCGACTTCGCCAATGGAAAAATCCTCCATGGCGTTGAGAAGGAAGGCGATGCGCGGCTGTTCCGGCAAGGCGGCCAGCTTGCGGAACGGGGAGAGATAGTCGATGTCGATCGGATCGCTGGCTTCGGCGCCGCGCATATTGCGCAGAAAAAGACGGTAGAGCGCGACCTTAGGCTCAACTCCCAGGTCGAATTGCGCCGGATTGGCGAGAAGGGCCTCGAGCGTGGCGGCGACGCAAGCGTCGCCAGCCGATTGCGAACCCGCCAGCGCGCGGGCGAAGCGCCGAAGATAAGGCAGATAAGGCGTTATGACGGCGGAAAGCAGCATCGGATTTCCTCCAGACAGGCGAGAAAACGTGGCGCGCGCCAACCGCGCAGTCTTGGAGAGCAACGCCTTGGCCGTCCATTTTGATCCCGTCATGACAGGCTTGGCGCCAAGGGAGCAGTCGCCGCAAGGACCGGCCAAAGGCGCGACTCGTCCTTGGCCCGCACATGGGAGCGCAATCCGCGCCGGGCAAGCTGAGCCGGATGAAATCTGGTCAGTTCTCTGCTGAGCCTGCTTGATCGCGTCGAGAACGGAGCCCGGATCAAGGCAAAAGACTTTATCGTTCCGCATCCCGCGCAAACGCGATGGAACTTTTGCTAAAGCATGACGTTGCCTTGGCAATTCATGCTCAGGCTGAGGCAAAGACCATGCTCTACTATTCTCTCGTTTTTCTCGTCATCGCTCTCATCGCGGGCGTCTTCGGCTTTGGTGGGCTCGCGGCG
The DNA here is from genome assembly GCA_963813955.1 of uncultured Alphaproteobacteria bacterium. Classification (GTDB taxonomy): domain Bacteria; phylum Pseudomonadota; class Alphaproteobacteria; order Rhizobiales; family Beijerinckiaceae; genus Rhodoblastus. The sequence continues at coordinate 16,258 of CAWFBN010000185.1, forward strand.
ACATCCGCCGGCATCGCGCGGATCCTGTTTGGCATCTTTTTGGTGCTCTTCATCGTCTCGCTGGTCATGCAGGTCGTGGGGCGATCCTGACCCAGGACGACGCCCCGCATGACCGGTCTGGGCGCAGACTCCGCGTCCGTCGCAAAATCGGGCTTGGAATTCATGGACAAGGCCTTGGACCGGGCCTTTTTTGGCTATAGCGCCTTCATGGTCATGGCAGGCGGCGCGATCCTGTTGACTATCGCCATCGCGACCTTTGCCTTTTCGCAAGACGTTGAGCGCCAATCTATCGAAACTTTTCAGCTCGGCGCCGGCGAACAGGCGGCGGCCGGCCTGCTGGCGACAGTCCTCGACGCCGAAACCGGCCAGCGCGGCTATCTCCTCACGCATGACGCGCGTTATCTCGCTCCCTATCGTTCGGCGCGCGAGCGGAGCCTGCATTTTCGCGGCGAATTGCAGGCCATGGCGACGACATCGGCGCCAGACGCCGCGCCTCTCGTCAAGCAGGCCAATGATCTGGTCGATGAAAAATTGGCGGAACTGGACAAAACCATCGCGCGCGCTGACGCGGGCGATTTCACCGGCGCCGTCGAAATCGTCAAGACCGATTTCGGTCGCTCGCTGATGAATGAAATTCGCGACACGCTTGGACAGTTGCGCGAGCGGATCGGCGACTTGCGCGACCAGCGCATCCGGGCCGTCGATAGCAGCGCGGCGGCGTTGCGGCGTCTCACCACCCTCGGCGCGATTGCGATTCTCGTCCTCACCTTGCTCGCCCTGAGATCCTCGGCCTATCACACGCGGGAATTGAACCTCGCCCGCGCCGACCTGACCATCGCCAATGAACAGCTCGAGGCTCGCGTCCAGGAGCGCACGCGCGAACTCAAACGCGCCAATGACGAAACGCATCGCTATGCCTATATCATCAGCCACGACCTGCGCGCCCCCCTGATCAACATCACCGGATTTACCGGCGAAATCGTCGAGGCGATCGCAACCGTCAGGAAATTCATCGATGCAACCCCGGAATCCGCCGCCAATCCGCAAAAGGCCGAAGTGTTGGCGGCGGTCGATGAGGATCTTCCCGAGGCCTTGCGTTTCATCAACATTTCGCTGGCCCGCATGGACAATCTGATCTCGCAAATCCTGAAATTGTCGCGCCTTGGCCGCGTGGCGCTGACGCCGGAGCCGATCAAGACCGATGAAGTGGCGCTGGAGTGTCTTGCGATGATCCAGCGCCGGCTGGACGAGGCTGGCGGCGAGGCCGTGATCGCCGGAACGCTGCCCGGCCTCATCACCGACCGCAACGCGCTGCAGCAGATTTTCACCAATCTCCTCGACAATGCGGTCAAGTTTTTTGACAAGTCACGGCCCGGCCGCATCGTGATCCGTGGGAGACTGGAGCGCCGCCGCGCGCTGTTCGAAATCGAGGACAATGGCCGTGGCGTCAAACCCACGGACATCGAGCGCATTTTCGAGCCCTTCCGCCGTTCCGGGGCTCAGAACACCGTCGGCGACGGCATTGGCCTCGCCCATGTCCGCGCCCTCGTGCGCAGGCTCGGCGGCGACATAGACGCGACTTCCGATGGCGCTTCCGGCAGCGTTTTCCGCTTCTCCCTCGCCAGGGACCTCCGCACCCATCTGAAAGACCAACATGCGCAAGAGGATTCAAGTCAATGATGGCAGCGCTTGCGACCCACGCATCACCCGTCAATATCATGATGATCGAGGATGATGAGGGACACGCCCGCCTGATCGAGAAATATATCCGGCGCGCCGGCGTGGACAGCGACATCCACGGCTTTCGCGACGGCGCGAGCGCGCTCGCCCATCTGTTTCGCAAACGCAACTCGAGGACCAAAAACACGGAGCCGCCGAGCGTCGTCCTGCTCGACCTCAATCTGCCGGACATGACCGGGATCGACATTCTTCGGGCGGTCAAGCGGGATGAGCATTTGCGCCGCCTCCCGGTGATCATACTGACGACCACCGACGACCCGCGCGAACTCGAACGCTGCTATGATCTCGGCGCCAACATCTGCATCACCAAGCCGCTGAACGATGCGAATTTCGCCAACGCCATAAGGCAGTTGGGACAATTCCTGTCCGTCATCGTCATCCCGGAGATCGACTGACATGCCCTATGGCGCGGACGTCAGCAAGCCGCTTAACGTGCTGTTCATTGACGATGACCCCGCACTGAGCGTCCTGGTCCAAAAAGCCCTCGCCCGTCGCGGCCACGAAGTCTTCTCCGCCACCGACGGCGAGGCTGGCATGAAACGGCTGGCCGGCGACGATATCGACGTCATTGCGCTGGACCATGAGCTGGTTGGCGAGTCCGGCCTCGATTTTCTCGAGCGGCTGGGTCCGCGCGGTCCGCGTCCGCCCGTGGTCTATGTCACGGGATCGGCGGACGCGCGCACCGCCATTTCGGCCATCCGCGCCGGCGCCGATGAATATGTCATCAAGGAAAGCGCGGCGGAGTTTTTCGAATTGCTCATCGCCGCCATCGAGCAGGTCTACGAACGCTGGCGTCTGAAACAGCAGGAGCGGGAGAATGAGATCGCGACGCGCCAGGCGCGCGACCGCGCCGAAACGCTGCTGCACGAGGTCAATCACCGGGTCGCCAACAGCCTCGGCCTCGTCGCCGCCATGGTGCGCATGCAGGCCAATGCGCTCCAGGAACCGGCCGCCGTGCGCGCCTTGCAGGAGACGCAGACGCGCATAAACGCCATCGCCGGGGTGCACCGCCGCCTCTATGTTTCCGAGCAGATCGGACTGGTCGAGATCGACGATTATCTGGCCCATCTGGTCAGGGAGCTTCAGGACTCGCTGGCCGACAGCGAACACAAGCACAGGATCGAATTCAGCTCGGAAAAGCTGACCATCCACGTCGACAAGGCCATTTCCCTCGGGGTCATCGTCGGCGAGCTTGTCACCAACGCCTTTAAATACGCTTATCCGCCGCGAGCGGAGGGCGAAATTCGCGTGTCGCTCGCGGCGGCCGGCCTACCCGCTTCTGTCGCCTGACGGTTGAAGATGACGGTCAGGGCTTTGCGACCGAAACGCTGGCGACCGGCACGGGGCTGGGCTCCAGAATCATGACCGCCATGGCCAGCAATCTGCAGGGATCGCTGACGAAGGAGCCAACAGCGAAAGGCGCCAGAATTCGTGCTCGACTTCCCGCTCAAGACCCCGCACAGTCGAAATTTAGTAGCTTTCTCGCCTGTATTGGCCTGGCCCCGTCATTGCGAGCGAAGCGAAGCAATCCATGGCTTGCGGTTGTGGCCAGGGTGGATTGCTTCGCTTCGCTCGCAATGACGACCCTGGTTTTTAATGCGAAGTGTCATGATCCGACGGATAGACGTCGCGCAACACTTCCTCGAAATGGCGGCGCAGGCTGGCGTTGCATTCGCATGAGAGCCGCTTGAGCGCGATTTCGTCCTTGATGATCACCATCGACCGCCGCAGGTCGAGCACGCCGTCGTTGCGAAACCGTTGCAGCAGGCGGTTGACGTAGCTGCGGCCAACTCCAAGCAATCCCGCCAGTTGCTCTTGCGTCAGCGACAGCGAGGAATCTCCGGTCCGGTCGGCGGCGGCGAGCAGCCATTTCGCCGCGCGTTGTTCGATCCCGTGCGAGGCGTTGCAGGCGGTGGCCTGGAAAATCTGCGCCATCAGGCAATCGGCATAGCGCGCGAAAAGGGAATCGATCGCAGGATTGTCCCGCTTCAGTCTTTCGAGATGGGAAAGGCGGATGCGCGCGAATTGCGAGCCAAACTGCACCACCGCCCGCGCATAGGCCGGCAACCTGCCCTTGCTGACGATGCCGCCGATGGCGCCCTCGCGTCCGACCAGTCCCGTTTCGACATTGCCGCCGTCCAGCATGATGATGCGAAAGGAGGCCATCGACGCGCCGAGTGGAAAATAGGCGTATTGCACGTCGTCGCCCGGTTCATAGATCACCGCGCCCGGCTCTCCCCGCCACGCTTCCAGCAAGCCGCACAGTTTCGTCCGCTCAGGCGTGGCGAGCGACTGGATCAGGTTATTGGCGACAGGCTCAGGCGACATGAGCGATCCAGTTCCCCGCCGGGCCAACGCTCGACAAAGGGAAATGTTCACTAGTGGATAGAAGCAGCCCGTGGAACGCCCTAACAATTGAGCAGACCTTCCGCGCATTGTGGGGCTGATCGATGAACGGGCAAATTCAATTGGACCGCGATCCCGCAATGATCCAGTCGCCGGGCTGGATGCTGGTTTGCGACCGCAACGGCGTTTTTGTGCGGCGGCGATCCGCCAACGCCGAAGAGATTTTTCCGGCGCTGAAGGGCGAAGTTGTGAATTTGGCGGAAGCGGTCGGCGCGGAAGCTGCCCATGCCCTGCGCAACGCCATGGCGAAGGCCGGCGCGTGCTCCGCCCTGGTCCCGCGTCTGCGCGTTGGTGGAGCGTTGCTTGACGCTGCCATCCACCGGACTCCCGACGCGATCATTATCGAATTCGAAATCGCCAGCCGCGACAGCCCCCCGTCGCCCGTGGATATGGCGCGCCTCATTCTTGACCGGCTCTCCAGCCTCGACGCGCCGGAAAAGGCGCAAAAACTCTTGACCGCGACCGCGCGTCTGCTGTCTGCCGGTCTGCAATTCGACCGCGTGGCAATCATGCAGCGCGACGGGAGTCTCCGCGCCGCGCACGGCTTCGACAACGAGGCTGGCGACATGGCCGCTCTGCGGCGCCTGACGGCCGGTAATCTCAATAAAAGCCGGACCATTTACGATGTCGACGCCGCAACCAACGCCCTGTTGTCATCGGGAAGCTTGAATGACGCCCCGCTCGATCTGAGCTGCGCCTTGCTGCGGGGTATTTCCGAGGCCGAGAGAGCCAGCCTGCGCAGTCTAGGCGCCAAGGCTTGCCTGCTCTTGCCGCTCCAGATGGAGGACGGCGCGTGGGGACTTGTCGCCTGCCTCAACCGCGCGGCCGCCCTGCCCTCCCTGGAATCGCGCGCTGTCGCGGAATTGGTTGTCGCGTTTCTGTCCCTGCATCTGCGGATCGCTCTGCCGCCGCCCGCCCGCGCCATAAGAAAAGGATGCTTCGCTCCGGCAATCCGCCGCCGAACAAAAAACGAAAGAGCGATGGTCGCCGTGGATTGAACGGCTTGCTCGGTTCATAGCTCGAACGAACGCGTGGGGTCACGCTTGTTAAGATCGCGCGCGTGACGCGCCTGCGCCATCGGCGCCAACAGCCATGCGATCGGCGCGGAAACCAGCAGCGACAGCCCAATGACCCAAGGCATCAGCGTCATCGCCGTCTGGGCGAGCGGCGTCGCCAAAACCAATATCACGCCGGCGCCGAACACAACGGCCTGGACCATGGCGTAAATCAAAATCGCAATTCTCGCATCTGATTGGACATAGCCTGCTCCTTCACAACTAGATCTTAACTCAGAAATCATGAAAATGTTCCAAGTTCATGGCTAAGATACCGCCATAACATGATGTTACTTAAACTGAAGGAACGATTGCTCGGCCTGGTCATTACATTGGAGATTTGTCTGCTTGAAACATTGACGCCGCCTCCGAGATTCACTGAGGAGGCGGGAAGGCGGCTCTTCGAAAGGCAAGGAAGATCTGTGGTTGAGAGAAAACCGCCGGACGATCTGGCAAAGCCTGGCGACAGCGTGCACATCAAGAAGCCGCGCGCAACTGGTCCGCCATATTGCCGGCAGGATGCGTAAATCGCTGCATGCGTCACCGACGACATGATTCACGTCACGCATTATGGTTATGATGACCGGATCGACTGGGATGAATATATCGTTGTCGTCGAGGGCTGCGGCGTCTTCGGCTATACGGACGAGCCTTGTCCCTCTGCCATTGAGGCAGGCGCAGGCCAACGGAAACCACCGACACAGAAATCATTTCGGCGCTGTCAGGAAAAATGACCGAACCGCCCGGGCGCGGACAACGATCGCCGCCAAAAACGCGTCCTTGCGGCGCGTCGCGAGAGAAGACGGCAAAGAGTCGCGCCTCACGCCGCCGTCTCGGCCAAGCGCGCAGTGTAAAACCAAAAAAGGCCAGTCCCGGCGACTGGCCTTCCTGCCGAAATCTCCCAGCCTTACCGGATGATCTGCACGATCCTGCGGGTGCGGGGATCGACCAGCACCGGTTCGTCGTCGACCACAGTATAGCGATAGTGGGTCACGCCATATTCGCGCGGAACATCGTAATATTCGATGCCTTCTTCAGGCAGAACCGCGCCGACCCGCACCG